>NZ_PYBP01000010.1:0-206534 GCF_003015025.1 Nitratireductor sp. StC3
AAACTCAAGGACTGGCGGCGTATCGCAACACGCTATGACCGGTGTGCCCACACCTTCTTCTCCGCCATCTGCATCGCAGCCACCGTCATCTTCTGGCTTTGATCAATGAGTCCTGAGCCTAGTTGGTCGCCTTCTTGTCTTCCTTCTTGATTTCGTTCCAGGCGTTCTGCTGGGCAAGCATCGAGCGCAAATAGGCGACGTTGGCTTCCGCCTGCTTGGGCGACAATTCCTGGCGCGCCAGTTTCTCGGCCTCGCCGAACCGGCCTTGCAGGCCGACCACCAGGGCCAGGTTCTGCCGCACCCGGCTGTCGGCGCCGGATGCCGCGACGGCCTGGCGCAAATAGGTTTCGGCCGTTCTCAGGTCGCCTTCCAACACATAGGACATGCCCAGATTGGACAGGATCGACGGCTCGTCGGGTTTCAGGTCCAGTGCCTTGCGATAGAGCGTGCGCGCTTGCGCGGAATTGCCGAGCTGGTCGAGGATCGCCGCTTCGGCCGAAAACAGTTTCCAGTCCGGATATTCCGGCGTCTGCGCGCGGCGGATCGCATCGAGCGCGGTCTCGAATTCGCCGGCCGCCGCCAGGGCCTTGCCGTAGGCGGCAAGCACCGAGCGGTCCTTGGGGTGCGCGATCGCCAGCTTGCGCATCACCGCCAGCGACTGGTCCGTCTTGCCGGTCATCTGCAGCACGTTGGCATAGCGTATCGCCACGCGCTTGTCGGTGGGTGCCTTGGTGAAGGCGCGGCCCAGCGAAACCGCGGCTTGCTGCAATTCCTGCGGGGACATCTGCTCGACGGGGCGCGAATTGCCGCGGTCGATCGAGCCGGTCGTCAGGCGCGAATTGGCGCAGCCCGCGACACTGGCGGCCAACGCAATGGCGAGGGCGGCGCGGCGCCAGCGCCTTGCGGTTGCGTTCGCGTCGCGATTGGTCAACATGCGCTCGTCTCCGCTTCGCTGCATCATGGGTTTGATGGTGCGGCCATCTGGAGGCAGAAATATTCCGTTAACCCTAACGGTTGGTTAAGGACGCCAGCCTCCCGTAAGGATAAGTGCCCGATGCCCGTCGAACTGATCGCCGAAAAACCCGCTACCGCCCGACCGGTCCATCTCGTCACCAAGGCCGGGCTCGACGCGGCCGGGCTCGACGCGGCCGCGCGCGCCTGGGCCGGAGCGAACGGGTTTTCCGGCAAGGTTGGCGAATTGCTGTGCTACCCCGACGAGACCGGGCGCCTCGCCGGCGCGCTTTTAGGGTGGTCCGCGACGCGGGAGGGGTTTTCGCCGCTCGCCACCGGAAGGCTGGCGCGACACTTGCCGCCGGGCGACTGGTTTTTCGCCGGTTCGCTGGACGAGCCGGACAATGCCGCGCTCGGCCTTTTGCTCGGCGGCTATCGCTTCACCCGCTACGGCAAGAAGCAGGGCGACGATTTGCGCTTCGTCGCGCCGCAAGACGTCGATGTCGACCGTCTTGAGCGTATTGCCGCCGGTGTGTTCATGGCCCGCGACCTGGTCAATACCCCGACCAACGATCTCGGCCCCGATGCGCTCGAGCAGGCGGTGCGCGGTCTCGCCGCCCGGCACGGCGCTGCCGTGTCGGTGATCGCTGGCGAGGCGCTGCTCGAACAGAATTTTCCGATGATCCACGCCGTCGGTCGCGCGGCCGCCCAGGCGCCGCGGCTGATCGATCTCGTTTGGGGACCGCAGGATGCGCCGCGCGTCACCCTGGTCGGCAAGGGGGTCTGCTTCGACACCGGTGGGCTCGACATCAAGCCGGCAAGCGGCATGCGCCTGATGAAAAAGGACATGGGCGGGGCTGCCAATGTGCTCGGCCTCGCTTCGATGATCATGGCGGCGGGCCTGAAGCTGCGCCTACGCGTTTTGGTGCCGGCGGTCGAGAATGCGATTGCCGGTGACGCCTTCCGCCCCGGCGACGTTTTGAAAAGCCGCAAGGGACCGACGGTGGAGATCGGCAATACCGACGCCGAAGGCCGCCTGGTGCTCGCCGACGCGCTGGCGCTGGCCGACGAGGAGGCGCCGCAGCTTTTGATCGACATGGCGACCCTGACCGGAGCGGCGCGCGTCGCTCTTGGGCCGGACCTGCCGCCCTTCTACACCGACGACGACGCCTTCGCCGTCGCGCTGGCCGCCGAGGCCGGGCGTGTCTGCGATCCGGTGTGGCGCATGCCGCTGTGGGCGCCTTACGATGCCGGACTTTCCTCCAAGGTCGCCGACGTCAACAACGTCACCACCGACGGCTTTGCCGGCTCGATCACCGCCGCGCTTTTTTTGAAGCGCTTCGTCGAACGTGCTGCCACGTGGGCGCATTTCGACATCTTCGCCTGGAGCCCGACCGACCGGCCGCATGGCGTAGCCGGCGGCGAGGCGCAGGCGATCCGCGCGCTTGAGAGCCTGTTGGCGGCGCGCTATCCGGCGTGACTGGCTTGCCTCGGGCAACATTTCGGGGTTGAATGAAACGGACCCGAAACAAGCCTTGTGAATCAAGGAAGACATGTCCGTATCCTTGCGTCCGAGCCAGGCATTGAGGCTGTGGCAGCACGTATCGCTGGCCGAGGTGCTGGACGATCGGCCGGATCTGAGCATGCGCCAGACCGCCATTCTCTTGACGATCTATCTCGATCCGCCGCCACATACCGTGCGCGGGCTTGCCGCCAGACTTGCCGTGACCAAGCCGGTCATCACGCGTGCACTCGACACCATGGGCGCGCTCGGCCTCGTCAGCCGGCACCGCGACGACAACGACAAGCGCAATGTGCTGATCAAGCGTACGGTCAAGGGCGCGCTCTATGTCGAGCGCCTCGGCGACGTGATCATCGAACAGGGACGGGAGTTGCCGCTGTGACGGTTCTGGATCGCAGGCTTCACGCCTATCGCGAGGATCTCGCCGACACGCGTTTGCAAGGCCGGGTCGCAGCGCCGCGCTTCGTGTCGCCGCGTGCCAGGCGGATCGCGAGCCCTGTTGTTGACTTGCTGGTCGGGCCCGATCGCGCTTCGGGCGTCAATTCCCAGTTGCTGCGCGGCGCCGACGTCGACCTGTTCGACGAACGCGACGGGCTCGCCTGGGTCCAGGCGCGTGAGGACGGTTATGTCGGTTATGTCGAAGCCGCCTCTCTGGCCGAACCCGGTACTGCAGCGACCCATGTCGTGATCGTGCCGCGCACCTTCGTCTATGGCGTGCCCGACATGAAATCACCGCGCATCGCCGCGCTGTCGATCGGCACCCGGCTTGCCGTGACCGGCACGGCCGAAACCCGCGGCAGCCGTTTCGCGATCACCGCTGACGGCGAAGCCGTGTTTGCCGATCACCTGCGGCCCGTCGGCTGGGTTGCGCCGGACTATGTCGCCGTCGCCGAGCAGTTCGAGCATGCGCCCTATCTGTGGGGCGGCACGTCCGGTTTCGGTCTCGATTGCTCCGGCCTGGTCCAACTCGCCATGAGGATGGCCGGCACGATCGTGCTGCGCGATTCCGACATGCAGGAAGCGATCGGCGCACCGCTCGATCCTGGGCCGGACTTCCAGGCCGTGCGCCGGGGCGATCTGGTGTTTTGGAAGGGCCATGTCGCGATCGTCACCGCGCCCGGCGAGGTCATTCATGCCAACGGCAATACGATGACGGTCGCGCGCGAGCCGCTTGCAGCGGCCATTGCCCGGATAGCGCGGCTGTTCGGCGCGCCGACCGTTCTGCGGCGGCCCTGAGCGTGATTTTTCCGTGCGGGCGCGCCGTCAGCGTCCCCAGTCCGGTGTCTGTTCGCCAATAACGAACGGCGAGGGCGCCCGCGTCGCGACGCCAAGCTGAACGAAAAACGCCGCGAGCGCGACGGCAACCAGGGCGAGCCTGGCATAGTGAGCGATGCCGGCCATGATCTCTTCTCCGGTCCCGTGTCCTCTGCCGCTTGGTCGCGGCGATGCCGGAGAAGGTTCAAATCGGTTGTTGTTATTGGAAACCGGTGGCGCCAGGCCCGGCGCGGGATCAATAGCCGGCCTTACGATCGACGAGATTGCGCAGGGGCTCGCCCCGGTCGCAGGCATCCATCTGTTCCAGCATAAAGGTCGCCAGATGGTCGGGATCGGAGGCCGCGGCCGCATGCGGGGTGACGAACACGCGCTCGTGCGTCCACAACCGGCTCGTTTCCGGCAGCGGTTCGCTCTCGAACACGTCGAGGCTCGCTTCCTTCAGCACGCCGTCGTCGAGGGCGCGCAGGATATCAGCGCTGTTTTGCAGAAGCCCGCGCCCGGCATTGATCAGTACGGCCCCGCCGAGCGCGTTGTCGCGCCGCAGCTTCGACAACAGCACGTGGTCGACTATGCCCGTCGTTGCCGGCGTCAGCGGCAAAAGCACGACCAGAATGTCCGTTGCGCCCAGAAAGGCGTCGAGACCCGCCGAGCCGCCATAGACGTCGACGCCCTCGACCGGGGCGCCGCTCCGGCTCCAGCCATTGACCCGGAAGCCGAGCGTAAGCAGCGCCCGGGCAGCCGCGCGACCGAGTTCGCCCATCCCCATAATGCCGACCGAAACCCTGTTCGCCGCCGGCTGCGGCGGCTCGATCCAGGCCTTGCGCCTTTGCTGCGCGCGGTAGAGAAAGCCTTGGCGGTGATGGTCGAGCACGCGCCACACCACGTATTCTGTCATATATTGCGTCAGGTTGTCGGCCACCACGCGCACGATCGGCACGTCCGGCAGATCCGGGTCGGCGAACAAATGGTCGACCCCGGCGCCGCCCGAGAAAACCGCCTTGAGATTGGGCAGGCCGACGAGCAGCCCGGGGTGCCGGTTCCACACCACGGCATAGTGGATCGACGTGTCGACCGGACGTTCGCGGTCCAGCACCACCTCGCGGCCCGCCGACAGCCTCTTGCGCCAGTGCTGCGGGTCGAACCCGGCGACGGACAGGAGAACGCGGCCTTTGACGGGAGCTTGCATAGTGTGTGCGGTCTTGCGCCTGAAAACTACTGGCTGACCACGCCCTCCGGCGCGGCGGTGATGTCGAAGGCGGCGGCGAGCAACGCCCGCGTATAGTCCGATTGCGGCGCCCGGAATATCCGCTCGGCCGGTCCGGCCTCCACGATCTTGCCGTTGCGCATCACGATCACCTCGTTGGCGAGCGCGCGCACCACCTTCAGATCGTGGCTGATGAACAGATAGGCCAGGTCGTGGCGTTTCTGCAGGTCGCGCAGCAGGTCGACCACCTGTGCCTGCACGCTCATGTCGAGCGCGGAGGTCGGTTCGTCGAGCATGACGAATTTCGGCTTCAGCACCATGGCGCGTGCGATCGCGATGCGCTGGCGCTGGCCGCCCGAAAATTCGTGCGGATAGCGGAAGCGGGTCTGCGGATCGAGCCCGACCTCGTCCAGAACCGCCACCACGCGCCGGTCGCGTTCGTCCGCCGACAGCGCCTTTTCGTGGATGGCAAGCCCCTCCTCGATGATCTCGGCCACCGACATGCGCGGGCTGAGCGAGCCGAACGGGTCTTGGAACACGATCTGCAGTTCGCGGCGCAGCGGCCGCATCTCCTTGAACGACAGGGCATCGATGGCGCGTTCGCCGAAGCGGATGCCGCCTTGCGAGGCGATCATCCGGCACAGCGCCAGCCCTAGCGTCGTCTTGCCCGAGCCCGATTCCCCGACCACGCCCACGGTCTGCCCGGCACGCAGCGTGATGTCGACGCCGTCGACCGCCTTCACGTGGTCGACGGTACGGCGCATGAAACCCTTCTTGATCGGAAACCAGACCCGGATGGCGTCGCCGGTCATCACCTGTCGGGCGGCCGCGTCGGCCGGCGGCGGCTCGCCCTTCGGCTCGGCGGCCAGAAGGTGCCTGGTATAGTCGTGTTGCGGATTGTCGAAGATCTCTTGCGTCGGCCCGGCTTCGACGATCCTGCCCTTGGTCATCACGCAGACGCGGTCGGCGATGCGCCGCACGATGCCGAGGTCGTGGGTGATGAACAGCATCGACATGCCGTTCTTGCGTTTCAGCTCGTCGAGAAGCTCCAGGATCTGCGCCTGCACGGTGACGTCGAGCGCGGTGGTGGGCTCGTCGGCGATCAGCAATTGCGGTTCGTTGGCGAGCGCCATGGCGATCATCACGCGCTGGCGCTGACCGCCGGACAGTTGGTGCGGATAGGCGCCGAGCCGTTTTTCCGGCTCGCGGATTCCGACCTCCTCGAGCAGCGCCAGCGTGCGTGCGCGCGCTGCGGTGTCGCTCATGCCCTGATGCAGTTTCAGCACCTCGCCGACCTGCTGCTCGATACTGTGCAGCGGGTTGAGCGAGGTCATCGGCTCCTGGAAAATCATGGTGATGTCGCGCCCGCGGATCTTGCGCAGCGCCTGTTCCTTCGCGCCGAGCAGGTCCTGGCCGTCGAACAGGATTTCGCCGGACGGATGGCTGGCGGCCGGATAGGGCAGGAGTTTCAGCACCGACAGCGCCGTCACCGACTTTCCCGAGCCGGATTCGCCCACCAGCGCGACCGTCTCGCCGCGGCCGATGTCGAACGACACGTGGTCGACAGCGAGGCTTTGCTTCTCGTCCTGCGAGAAGGCGACGGAAAGATCGCGAACGGAAATAAGGGGCGCGCTCATTTGAACGTCTTCCGGGGGTCGAAGGCATCGCGGGTCGCCTCGCCGATGAAGATCAAGAGCGACAGCATCAGCGAGATCACCACGAAGCCGGTAATGCCGAGCCAGGGCGCGTTGAGGTTCTGCTGACCCTGTTTGAGGAGTTCCCCCAAAGAAGCCGAACCCGGCGGCAGGCCGAAGCCGAGAAAGTCGAGCGAGGTCAGCGTGGTGATCGAGCCGTTGAGGATGAACGGCAGAAAGGTCAGCGTCGCCACCATCGCGTTGGGCAAGAGATGGCGGAACATGATCGTGCGGTTGGGCACGCCGAGCGCGCGGGCGGCGTTGACATATTCGAAATTCCGCGCCCGCAAGAACTCCGCCCGCACCACGCCGACGAACCCGACCCACGAAAAAAGCAGCATGATCGCCAGCAGGATGAAGAAGCCCGGCGGCAGGACGGCGGCGATGATCAGGATCAGGTAGAGCACCGGGATCGACGACCAGATCTCGATGAAGCGCTGGAACAACAGGTCGGTCCAGCCGCCGAAATAACCTTGTACGGCGCCGGCCGATACGCCGATCACCGCCGAGCACAGCGTCAGCGCCAGGCCGAAAAGCACCGAGATGCGGAAGCCGTAGATCGCCCGCGCCAGCACGTCGCGGGTCTGGTCGTCCGTGCCCAGCCAGTTCCAGTTGCCGAGCGTGCAGCTCGGGTCGTCGGCACCCTGCGGATAGCGCGCGCAGCGCGTCTCGCGGTCGTAGAGCCAGGACGGCTTGGCGGGCGCGGCTTCGGGAATCTCGTTGTTGACCGTGCGGTAGGAATAGCGGATGGGCGGCCAGATCAGCCAGCCATTGGCCTCGATCTCCTCGAAGATCACCGGGTCGCGATAGTCGGTCACTGCCAGGAAGCCGCCGAATTTTTCCTCCGGATAGTCGACAAGCACCGGAAACAGGATCTCGCCCTTGTAGGAGGCCAGCACCGGCTTGTCGTTGGCGATGAACTCGGCGAACAGCGACAGGACGAACAGCACTAGGAAAATCCACAACGACCAGTAGCCGCGGCGGTTCGCCTTGAAATTCTGCCAGCGGCGCTGGTTGAGCGGCGACAGCCAGCCACGGCGTGGGGCGGCCTTGGCCGGCGGGGCGTCGGGAGCGGTGACGGCACGCTGCATCACACGTCCCTCCGCTCGAAATCGATGCGCGGATCGATCCAGGTGTAGACCAGGTCCGAAATCAGCCCGACGACGAGGCCGATCAGGGAAAAGATGAACAGATTGGCGAACACTACCGGGTAGTCGCGGTCGAGCACCGAGCGGAAGCCCAGAAGGCCGAGCCCGTCGAGCGAAAAGATGTTCTCGATCAGCAGCGAGCCTGTGAAGAAGGCCGAGATGAAGGCGGCCGGGAAGCCGGCGATGATGATCAGCATCGCGTTGCGGAACACGTGACCGTAAAGCACCTGGCGTTCGGTCAGCCCCTTGGCGCGCGCGGTGACGACATATTGCTTGCGGATTTCGTCGAGGAAGGAGTTCTTGGTCAGCAACGTGTTGGTCGCGAAGGCCGACAGCACCATCGCTGTCAGTGGCAGGGTCAGGTGCCAGAAATAGTCGACGATGCGTTCCGGCCACGACAATTCGTGCCAATTGTCGGAGACCAGGCCGCGCAGCGGGAACCAATCGTAGAACGAGCCGCCGGCGAAAAGCACCATCAGGAGGATGGCGAACAGGAAGCCGGGAATGGCATAGCCCACAATGACGATGCCGCTGGTCCATATGTCGAAGCTGGACCCGTCCTTGACCGCCTTGCGAATGCCGAGTGGAATCGAGATCAGGTAGGAAATCAGCGTGATCCACAGGCCGAGCGAGATCGAAACCGGCATTTTTTCCAGGATCAGGTCCAAGACCGTGATGTCGCGGAAGAAACTCTCGCCGAAATCGAACCGGGCATAGTCCCACAGCATCTTGAAAAAACGCTCGAGCGGCGGTTTGTCGAAGCCGAACTGCACCTCGAGCTGCTTGATGAATTCGGGGTCGAGGCCCTGCGCGCCGCGATATTTGGAATCGCCGGCATCGAAGTCCTGCACGCCCGAATCGCCGCCGCCGCCCGAAATGCGGTCGGCCGCGTCGCCGCCCTGGCCGGTGATGCGCGCGATCACCTGCTCGACCGGTCCGCCTGGCGCGAACTGGATGACGGTAAACGAGATCGCCATGATCCCGAACAGGGTCGGGATCATCAAAAGCAGGCGTCTGAGGATATAGGCTCCCATCAGTCCGCCGCCCCGCAACCCGCCTTCATGTCGGAGCGTCTAGGATTTCCCAATTGCCTCTGCCTTGTCAGGATCGACCCACCACAATGTCTCGACCGGGAAGCCGTAATCGGGTTTCGGCTGCTTGAAACCGAACATGTCCCAAAAGGCGGCCCGGTGATTCGCCGCATGCCAATTTGGAATCCAGTCGTGCCGCGCGCGCAAGACCCGGTCGAGCGCGCGCATGACCACGGTGAAGCTTTCGCGGTCGCCGGCTTCTTCGGCAAGCGCGATCAGCGCATCGACCGCGGGGTCGGCCGTTCCGGCCAGATTGCGCGAGCCGGGCAGCCTGGCCGAGCGCGAATGGAAATAATGCGTCAGCTCGTCGCCCGTCGGCGTGGCGGTGAAGGAGGCGGCGATGCCCAGCATGTCGAAATCGAAATCGAGCTGGCGCGCCTGGTACTGCGTCGCGTCGACCAGGCGGATCGAGGCGTCGATGCCGACCGCCTTCATGTTCTCGACAAAGGGCGAATCGACCCGCACGAAAACCTGGTCGCGCACCAGGATTTCCAGCGCGAGCGTTTCGCCCTTGTCGTTGCGCACCAGCGTGCCGTCGCGCGTCCAGCCGGCTTCCGCCAGCAGCCGCGCCGCGCGGGAAAGCAGTTTTCGGTCGCGCCCCGACCCGTCGGAGACCGGCGGCGTCACCGCCTCGCCGAACGCCGCCTCCGGAATCTGCCCGCGAAACCGTTCCAGGATCATGCGCTCGGCGGGCGAGGGCAGGCCGGTGGCCTTGTAGTCGGAACGCTCGAAGGTCGAGTGCGAGCGTTCATAGGCGCCGTAGAAAAGGTTGCGGCGCGTCCACTCGAAATCGAAGCACAGTCCGACCGCCTCGCGCACGCGGCGGTCGCTAAATCGCTCGCGTCGCTGGTTGAGCGCCCACGCCTGCATCGACGGGCGCAATTCGGATGGAAATTCGCGCTTGACCACCTTGCCGTCCTCGACGGCGGGAAAGTCGTAACCGGTCGCCCACACCCGCGAGGTGAATTCCTGCCGGTAGGTTACCTCGCCCTTCTTGAAGGCTTCGAACCCGGCCTGGCGCTCCTGATAGAACTCGATGCGGATGCGGCCGAAATGGCCGAGTCCCTTGGCGACCGGCAGCTCGCGCGCCCAGTAATCCTCGACCCGGTCATATTCGATCCAGCGCCCCGGCTCGAACCGGCCGACCTTGTAGGCGCCCGAGCCGAGCGGCGGCCTGAGTTCGGAACTGTCGAACGGATGCGTCTCGTAAAAGGTCCGCGAGACGATCGGAAATACCGATACGCCCAGAATGGTGCGCGCCGACTGGTCGCCGGAAAAACTGATGCGGAAGGTGTGGTCGTCGACCGCGACGGCCTCGCGCATGTGCGTCAGCGGCAACAGTAGGCTCGGATGGCCTTTTTCCTTGAACAGATTGTAGCTGAAGGCGACGTCGTGCGCGGTCAGCGGGCTGCCGTCGTGAAAGCGGGCCTGCGGCCGCAGCGCGAAGGTGAAGCTGTTGCGATCGTCCGAGATCGACACGGTTTCCGCAACCAGCCCGTAGAGCGCGTCGGGCTCGTCGAGCGCACGCGTCATCAACGCGTCGAAACACAGTTCCATGCGCGGCGGCGCGTCGCCGCGCGACACGAAACTGTTCAGCGTGTTGAAGGTCAAAACGTTCTGATTGAACCCCCAGTTCGGCGGCGCGAAATTGAACGTGCCGCCCGCCGGTGCGTCCGGGCTCGCATAGTCGAAATGGGTGAAGTCGGGCGCGTATTTGAGATCGCCGAAGGCCGACAGCCCGTGCAGGCTGCGGCCCGTCGGTGGCGCGGCCAGCGCCGCACCGGGCAAGTGGGCAAGGCCAAGCGCGGCGCCGGCCAGGGCCAGGAAATCGCGGCGGGGCAAGGTGTTTGTCATGGCTGGGCCCGGCTCAGTTCTGGCCGCTCGTTTTTCCGGCAAGGGCCGCCGCCTTCTCCGGATCGATCCACCATGAATCGATATCGGCGCCGATATAGGACGGCTGCTCGTCGGGAATGCCGAACTTGTTCCAGTAGGCGAGCCAGAGCACCGAGCGGTGCCACTGCGGCACGACGTAGAAATTCCACAGCAATACCCTGTCGAGCGCATGGGTCGCCGCCACCAGTTCCGCGCGATCCTTGGCGTAGATCACCTTTTCCACCAGCGCGTCCACCACCGGGTCCTTGATGCCGGGAAGGTTGCGCGAGCCGGGCTGGTCGGCCGCCGTCGAGCCCCAGAATTCGCGCTGTTCGTTGCCGGGCGACAGGGACTGGGCGAATTGTCCGGTGAGCGAATCGAATTCGAAGCCGCGCAGCCGGTTGATATATTGCGAGGTATCGACGATCCGAAGCGTGGCGTCGATGCCGAGCTTGCGCAGCGTGGCGATATAGGAACCGGTGATCACCTCGTCGGTCGGGCTGCGGCCTAGAAATTCTATTCTGAACTGCTCTCCGCTCGCCTCGCTGACCAGCTTGCCGCCCTTGATCACCCAGCCCGCCTCGGCAAAAAGCTTGACGGCGCTGCGCAGATGGGTGCGCTCCGCCTGTGGGCTGTCATAGACCGGCAGGGTGAATTCCTCGGTGAAGACTTCCGGCGGCAACTGGTCTCGGAATTCTTCGAGAATGGCCAGTTCGCGCCCCTCGGGCAGGCCGGACGAGGCCAGTTCGCCGCCTTCGAAATAGCTGTCGGTGCGTGTGTTCTGGCCGTAGAAGAGGTTGCGGTTCATGCTCTCGAAATCGAGCGCGATGGTCAGCGCCTGGCGCACCTTGCGGTCCTGGAATTGCGGCCGCCGCAGATTGAGCACGAAACCCTGCATCGGTTCGTTGCTCGAGGTTGGAAATTCGCGCTTGATGACGTCGCCGGCCTTGAAGGCGGGAAAGTCGTATTCCACCGTCCAGCGTCTCGAGCTATTTTCCGGCCTGATGTCCTCGAGCCCGCCTTTGGTGAAGGCCTGCCATTCGGCATTCTGATCCTGGATATAGATATATTTGCGCCGGTCGAAATTGTTGCGTCCGACATTCACCGGCAGATCCGCCGCCCAATAATCCTCGACGCGCCGCCACACGATTTCCGCTCCGGGCCGGAAGCTCTCGATCCGGTAGGCGCTCGAGCCGAGCGGCGGTTCCAGCGTCGGTTGGGTGACGTCGCGCTTGTTGCCCTTGGCGTCGACACCGTCCCACCATTGTTTGGGCAGAACCGGCATGTCGCCCAGAATATGCGGCAATTCGCGATTGCCGGTCTGGTCGAAGGAGAATTCGATCTCGCGTTCCGAAAGCGCCTTGGCTTCGGTCACGCTGGAGAAGTAGCGATTGAAATTGGGGCTGTTTTCTTTCAGCACGCCGAAGGTCCACACCACGTCGTCGGCGGTGATCGGTGTGCCGTCGTGCCATTTGGCTTGCGGGTTGAGCCGATAGGTGGCCGACGAATAGTCGTCGGGATATTTGTAGGCTTCAGCGATCAGCGGGTGGCTCGTGCCCGGCTCGTCGGTCGATTGCTGCATCAGCGTGTCCCACAACAGACCGCCGAAAAAATTCAGCCCGGCCGCCGGCGTGCCGCGCACGATGAACGGGTTGAAACTGTCGAACGTGCCGGCCGTAACCGAATTCAGCGTGCCGCCCTTCGGCGCGTCGGGATTGACGTAGTCGTAATGGGGAAAGTCGTCGAGATATTTGGAGGTCCCGATCAGCGAGGTCGTGGTATGCCACTGCCCGTCGGCCGCGCGGGCATGTTCGGCCGGCGGCGTCAGCAGCATGGCTCCCAGACACATGCTTGCGAATATCGAAAAACGCCTCATCTCACTCCCTTCGATCTTGCCGGCTCGGCTGGTCCGCCGCGTGCCGCGGTGAAACCGCATCCGCTGTTTCTGGCACAGGCTAACAAAAAAAGCCGGGGTGAACCCGGCTTTTTCGTGGAATTGAGATTACAATTTGGTCATTCGGCGGCCGGCTTTTCGGCCTCCTCGCCAGTGTCCGCGGCGTCGTCGGCGGGAGCGGCCTCTTGCTCGGCAGCCGGTTCCGCGTCGGTCTCTGCGGCCGGCTTTTCGGCTTCCCCGCCGCTTTCGGCAGCGTCATCGGCGGGGGCCGCGTCGGTTTCGGCAGCCGGCTGGTCGCCCGCGGTGGCGTCGTCCGCCTGGGCGGCCTCTTCCTCCGTCGGCACTTCCGGCAATGGCGCCGGGCTGTCCGACAGCGTGTGCAGATAGGCGATCAGGTCGGCGCGCTCGTCCGGCTTCTTGATGCCGGCGAAGCCCATCGCGGTGCCTTTAACCAGGCCTTTCGGCGAGGCCAGGAAATCGTCCAGATGCTGGTAGTCCCACACGACCGTGCCGTCCTGGGCGAACTCCTGCATCGCGCCGGAATAGGAAAAGCCCTCATGCGTGGCGATCGGTCGGTTGACGATGTCCCATAGATTGGGACCAACCTTGTTGGCGCCGCCATTGTCGACCGTGTGGCAGGCCGCGCATTTCTTGTACACGTTCTCGCCCGCGCCCGCATCGGCGGAAGCCAGGCGCACGGCGATCGGCTCGATTTCCGGAACAGCGGGGCCGCCACCGCCGCCTTCCTCTTCGGCCACCTCGATCGCGTAGCCGGCATTCTCCGGCGTGGGGCTGGCAAAGATCGAGTCCGATACGATGCCTATGGTGAACACCACAAAAGCCGCGCCGAGCAGCCCGCCGAGCAGTTTGTTGAGTTCGAATGAATCCATGTGAACCGAGGCTCCTGAAATCCGCGACCGCCTGCCACCGCATACGGTCCGCACCGGCTGAAACCGGCCAAGTTGCGCGGAACGGGTCTAGGTCTTTTGCTACGGCCTTGCAACACATATAAGACCTATTCCATGTGAGACGTTTTGCCACTTTTCCCGCCCCAGATGTCGATTGTCATTCTCATACCAGCCCGCATGGGCTCCACCCGCCTGCCGGGAAAGCCGCTCGCCGATATTGCCGGCAAGCCGATGATCGCCCATGTCGCGGCGCGGGCGGTTGAAAGCGGGCTCGGCCGCGTTGTCGTGGCCGCCGACAGCGACGAGATCTGCAGCAGCGTGCGCGCTCATGGCCACGAGGCGGTGTTGACCGGCAGCCATCACGAATCGGGATCGGACCGTATCTTCGAGGCCCTGCAAACGCTTGATTCGGCGGGCGAGGTCGAAACCGTGATCAATCTTCAGGGCGACCTGCCCACGATCGATCCCGCCGATGTCGCGGCCGTGCTGGAGCCGTTGCGCCGGGCCGAGGTCGATATCGCCACGCTCGGCGTGGAAATCGTCGCGGAAGACGAAAAGACCAATCCCAACGTCGTCAAGATCGTCGGTTCGCCGACGGCGCCGGCGACGTTGCGGGCGCTCTATTTCACCCGCGCCACCGCCCCGTGGGGCACGGGGCCGCTCTACCATCATGTCGGCATCTATGCTTACCGGCGCGCCGCTCTGGAACGTTTCGTCGCACTTGCCCCCTCGCCGCTGGAGCGGCGCGAGAAACTGGAACAGTTGCGCGCGCTCGAAGCCGGCATGCGCATCGATGCCCGCATCGTCGACGCCGTGCCGCTCGGCGTCGACACCCCCGCCGATCTCGAACGCGCCCGTGCGGCGCTCGCTATCCGAGGAAACTGACCGCATGTCGTCCAAGACCAACAAGATCGCCTTTCAGGGCGAGCCGGGCGCGAATTCCGACACCGCCTGCCGCAACATGTTTCCCGAGATGGAGGTGTTGCCCTGCGCGACGTTCGAGGACGCCTTCAACGCGGTCGAGACCGGTAAGGCCGACCTGGCGATGATCCCGATCGAAAACACCATCGCCGGCCGCGTCGCCGACATTCACTATCTGCTGCCGGAATCGCGGCTGCATATTGTCGGCGAGTATTTTTTGCCGATTCATTTCCAGCTGATGACGCTGCCTTCGGCCGACATCGACGACATCAAGGCCGTCTACAGCCATATTCACGCGCTGGGCCAGTGCCGCAAGGTGATCCGCCGCCACCGGTGGAAATCCGTGGTCGCCGGCGACACCGCCGGCGCGGCGCGGCTCGTCGCCGAGGAGGGCGATCCTACCTGTGCCGCGCTGGCGCCCAGGTTGGCAGCCGAGCTTTACGGGCTCAAGGTCGTCGCCGAGAACGTCGAGGACACAGACAGCAACGTGACGCGTTTCGTCGTGCTGTCGAAGACCAAGCGCTGGGCCGAGCGCACAAGGCCCGACACCACGATGATGACCACCTTCATCTTCCGCGTGCGCAACCTGCCAGCCTCGCTCTACAAGGCGATGGGCGGGTTTGCCACCAACGGCGTCAACATGACCAAGCTGGAGAGCTACCAGCTCGGCGGCAAGTTCTTTTCGACGCTGTTTTACGCCGATGTCGAGGGCCACCCCGACGACCGCAATGTGGCACTGGCGCTTGAGGAGCTGCAGTTCTTCTCGCGCGAGGTGCGCATTCTCGGCGTCTACGAGGCCCATCCCTTCCGCGCCACCCAGAGCGAGGACGACTGAAGCTGGCGGCGGCCGGCGCAAGTCGTTATGCCGCTGCCTATCGGCGCCCGCTGCGCGGGTGGGCTTTACCCGTCGGCATCCGCCCAGGCGCTGATCAGGTGGTGCGCGATCGCCATTTTCGGCGGCACCAGCACGCCGCCGGGATGCGTGCCGGCCACGATCTGGCGGGTTTCGGCGCGGCTGAACCAGCGGCAGTCCTCCAGCTCGGTCGTGTCGGCATCGATCGCCTCGGTTATCGCCTCGCCATAGCAGCCGATCATCAGCGAATGCGGGAACGGCCAGGGTTGGCTGGCGTGATAGACGACGCGGCCGATCCGGATGCCCGCCTCCTCGAAGGTTTCGCGGCGCACCGCGTTTTCGATCGTCTCTCCGGGCTCCACGAAGCCGGCCAGGCATGAATACATGCCCGGCATGAAATGCGGGCTGCGGCCCAGCAGGCAGGCGTCGCGCGTCACCGCGAGCATGATGACGACCGGGTCGGTGCGCGGAAAATGTTCCGCCCCGCAGGACGGGCAGGTTCGCTTGAAGCCGCCGTCGCGCATTTGCGAGCCCGCGCCGCAGCGGCTGCAGAAACGATGGGTGTGGTGCCAGGCCAGCATCGCCGCGCCCTGCGCCAGCGCGCCGAGCGCGGCCGGGTCGAGCAGGCCCTGCATATAGATCGAGCGATAGTCGATCGCCTTGACCGTATCGGGAAGATCGTCGACCTCGCGGCCGGCCGGCGCCGCCATCACCGGCCCGTTCGCGTCCCATCCAAGCAGGACCGCATCGGCGAGCTTGGCGTCGAGCGCGCGCGCCTCGTCGGCGCCGTACCAGGCCGAAAAGCTTTCGCCGGCCTTTTTAAGATGCATGCGTCCCCCGCCCATCACCATCACGCGGCAGGCGGGATCGGCAAGCGCGGTCTCGACATCGTCGTCCCTGCGGTTTTCCGACTGCCGGTCGATCGCGTTGCCGGCGAAGCCGACAAACTGGCTCGCCTCGCGTTCGGGCGCGTCGAACAAGTGAAATCCCATCAGGTCAGCTTTCATTTCTGGGGTATAGGGCCGTTACAGCCTTTGCCGGATACACTCCACGAACTGGTGCAAATCCTCGCGGCGATAGGGTTCGCGCAAGCCATGCCCCCAGACCGGGCCGGGCCAGTTCGGGTCGCCTTCCGAGCGTGCGACGATGTGGACGTGGAGCTGCCGCACCACATTGCCGAGCGCGGCGACGTTGACCTTGGTGCATCCGGTTTGCTCCTTCAGCGCCTGACCGACCAGGTTGACCTCGAAAGTGAGCATGGTCAGGTCGAGCGGCGTCAGCTCGAACAGCTCTTCGACGCCGGTGCGGTGCGGCACCAGAACGAGCCACGGCCAGCGGCGGTCGTTCATGACGCGCAACTCGCACAGCCCGAGCCAGATCAGCGGCTCGCTCTCCGCATTCAGCCGCCGGTCCAGGATGAAACCGTGTTCTTGCCCCCGCATCATGGGCGTTTCCCCGATCTGGTTGTCCGAAGGCTAGAACCGTTCATCGTCAAATGGAAGCGGTTTGATGGGCAGGTTTTTTGGCTCCGGCCGGTGAAAAACCGCGTTGGGAAAGGCAAGGCGGCGGGGGATCGCCATCGTTTGCGCGCATTGCGCGCGCGTCCGTGGGTCCCGCGCGTCATCGTGCGTTGCCATGTTGCGGCCCCTTGCATTTGCCCGCGCAATTGACGATATGGGGCGTGGGAGGTTGGTGGTGGACGAGCCACTCGCCAACCGGGTCAGGTCCGGAAGGAAGCAGCCCTAACGAGCCACGGCACGGGTCATCGTGCCAGCCTCCCACCTCACCGTTGCGCTCCAGGGCCAATCGACATTTCGAGTTCCGGCGCGGCGCGGCATTGACGCCGCCAACCCGCCGCGCGAGATTTGAGCGGACCGGGCGTCCATGATCCGGGCAGTCAGACGGAGCGACATCGAGCCATGAGCGAGGCCGGCGCAGGCGACAGCAGGGAGCGTGCCTATCGCGTGCTCGCCCGGAAGTACCGGCCGCATGATTTTCAGGATCTGATCGGCCAGGAGCCGATGGTGCGCACGCTGACCAACGCATTCGCCAGCGGGCGCATCGCCCAGGCCTGGATGCTGACGGGGGTGCGCGGGGTCGGCAAGACCACGACGGCGCGCATTCTGGCCCGCGCCCTCAATTACAAGACCGAGGCGGCCGACCGGCCCTCGATCGACCTCGCCCAACCCGGCGAGCACTGCCAGGCGATCATGGAAGGCCGGCATGTCGACGTCATCGAGATGGACGCCGCCTCGCATACCGGCATCGACGACATCCGCGAAATCATCGAGCAGGTCCGCTACGCCCCCGTGTCGGCGCGTTACAAGGTCTATATCATCGACGAGGTCCACATGCTGTCGACGCAGGCCTTCAACGGCCTGCTCAAGACGCTCGAGGAGCCGCCGCCGCATGTGAAGTTTATCTTCGCCACCACCGAGATCCGCAAGGTGCCGATCACGGTCCTGTCGCGCTGCCAGCGTTTCGATCTGCGCCGCATCGACGCGGGCGTGCTGGTGGAGCATCTGCGCGGGATCGCCGCCAAGGAGGAGATCGCCGTCGAGGACGAGGCGCTGGCGATGATCACCCGTGCCGCCGAGGGCTCCGCGCGCGATGCGCTGTCGATTTTCGACCAGGCGATCGCCCACAGCGCCGGCGCGGTGACGGCGGCGACGGTGCGCGACATGTTGGGCCTGGCCGACCGCGCCCGCGTCATCGACCTGTTCGAGAGACTTATGCAGGGCGACATCGCCGCGGCGCTGGCCGAGTTCCGCGCTCAGTACGACGCCGGCGCCGATCCGGCCGCCGTGTTGACCGACCTTGCCGAGTTCACCCATCTCGTCACCCGGTTGCGTTTCGTTCCCGAGGCCGCCGACGACGCCGCCCTGACCGAGGACGAGCGCGTGCGCGGGCCGAAATTGGCCTCGGATCTGTCGGTGCGGATATTGTCCAGGGCCTGGCAGATGCTCCTGAAGGGCATTCCCGAGGTGCAGGCCTCCAGCCGCCCGGTCAGCGCCGGCGAAATGGTGCTGATCCGCATGGCGCATGCCGCCGATCTGCCGACGCTCGACGAGGTGCTCAAGCGCGCCGACGACGGCGCCGAGCCCGCACCGGCCGGCGGACCCGCCCGCCGCACGTCCGCGCCGGGGCCGGGCGCCGGCGCGCGCGCGGTGTCCGCGCCCGTTGCGCTCGCCTCGGGCAATGGCGGCGGCGGCGCGACCATGCGGCTGGCTGCGACGACGCCGGAAGCGGCAATTCAGCCGCACCAAAGCCATCCCGCACCGGCCGAGACCGCGCAGCCCGAGCCGCGCATCGCCTCGCTGGCCGACATCGCCGCGCTGGCCGACAGCAATCGCGACCTGGCCTTCAAGGTGCTGGTCAAACGTTGCGTGCGGCCTGTCAGGATCGAGCCGGGCCGGCTCGAGGTCAGCCTGACCGACGACGCGCCGAAGACGTTGCTGGGCGACATCACCTCTCGCCTGCAGCAATGGACCGGCCGGCGCTGGATCGTGTCCTTGTCGCGCGAACGCGGCGACGACACGATGGCCGAGAAGGAGGCCAGCCGGCGCGAAAGCGCCATTCTCGATGCGCGCGCAGACCCCGAGGTCGCGGCGATCCTGGCCCGTTTTCCCGGCGCCCGCATCATCGACGTGCGCATCCCCGATGCGGTCGCGGCGGACGAACCCATGGTCGAACCGGCGCCGGACGCCGACGAAGACGACAGCTGAACACGAGGACAGTGCAATGAAGGATCTGATGGGCCTGATGGGCAAGGCCAAGGAAATGCAGGCCAAGTTCGAGGCCATGCAGCAGGAGATCGCCGAGCTCGAGGCATCCGGGCAGTCGGGTGGCGGCTTGGTCAACGTCACGCTTTCTGGCAAGGGCGAGATGAAGCAGCTCAGGATCGACCCGTCCCTGTTCAAGGAGGACGATGTCGAGATTCTGGAAGACCTGATCCTGGCCGCGCACAATGACGCCAAGGCCAAGGCCGAGGCGTTGATGCAGGAAAAGACCAAGGAACTGACCGCCGGCCTGCCGATCCCGCCCGGTTTCAAGCTGCCGTTCTAGATCGGCGCCCGGCCGGGCACGGGGTGGCTTGGTCGTCCTTGCCCGATCCGCCCTGGTATCCGCCCGCGCTGGCCCCCATATCCGTGCCATGATCCCGATTTCCGTTCTCGACCTGGCGCCCGTCGCCGAAGGCAGCGACGTCGCCCGGTCGCTGGCCAACACGCTCGATCTGGCGCGCCATGCCGAGGGCTGGGGCTACCGTCGCTACTGGCTGGCCGAGCACCACAACATGCCCGGCATCGCCAGCGCCGCCACGGCGGTGGTGATCGGCCAGGTCGCGGCCGCGACCTCCACCATCCGCGTCGGCGCCGGCGGCATCATGCTGCCCAACCACGCGCCGTTGATGGTCGCGGAAGCCTTCGGCACGTTGGCGGCCCTTTACCCGGGTCGCATCGATCTCGGCCTCGGCCGCGCGCCGGGCACCGACATGGCGACCGCCCATGCGCTGCGTCGCGGGCTGAACGCCGATCCCAACGCCTTCCCGCAGGACGTGGTCGAGTTGATCGACTGGTTCCGCCCGCCGCAGCCGGGCCAGCGCGTGCAGGCGGTGCCGGGCGCCGGTCTGGAGGTGCCGATCTGGATATTGGGCTCCAGCCTGTTCGGCGCCCAGCTCGCCGCCGCGCTCGGCCTGCCCTACGCCTTCGCCTCGCATTTCGCGCCGGCCGAGATGGAAAACGCCGTGCGGATCTATCGCGAACGCTTCAAGCCGTCCGAACAGCTCGCAAAACCCTATGTCATGCTGGGCATGAGCGTGTTCGCCGCCGAGACCGACGCGGCGGCGCGGCTTTTGTTTTCCTCGCAGCAACAGGCTTTCGTCAATCTGCGCTCCGGCCGGGCCGGCAAGCTGCCGCCGCCGGTCGAAAATTACCAAGACACGCTCGATCCGTCCGCCAGGGCGATGCTCGCCCAGGCGCTCTCCTGCGCGGTGGTGGGATCGCCGGAGACGGTCAAGGCCGGCATCGCCGATTTCACGCGCCGCACCGGCGCCGACGAGCTGATCGTCACCGGCCAGATCTTCGATCACGCCGCCCGGCTGCGCTCCTTCGAGATCCTGGCCGATTGCCATCGCGCCCTGGCACGGGCCGCCTGAGGAATGCGCGGCGCGACGTCACGGAGGGGACGGTGACGGCCGGCATTCCGGAGGACGGCGGGCTCGATCTCGACGCCTATTTCCGGCGTATCGACTATCGCGGCGAGCGCGCGGCGACGTTGGCGGTGCTGCGGCAGCTTCATTGTCTGCATCCCCAGGCGATCGCTTTCGAAAATCTCGATCCGCTGCTCGGCCGGCCGGTGAAGCTGGATCTGGCTTCTGTGCAGGACAAGCTCGTCCGCTCAAGGCGCGGCGGTTATTGTTTCGAGCACAACCTTCTGTTCTGGCAGGTGCTTTCCGCGCTCGGCTTCCAGGTGACGGGGCTCGCCGCCCGGGTGATGTGGGGCCAGCCGGACGAAACCGCGATCCCGCGCGCGCATATGCTTTTGCGCATCGCGCTCGACGGCGAGACCTGGCTTGCCGATGTCGGCTTCGGCCGTATGACCCTGACCGCGCCGTTGCGCCTTGCCGCGGGCGTGGTCCAGTCGACCCCGCACGAGGACTACCGCATCGTCGATGGTGGCGATCATTTCCGCCTGCAGGCCGCGGTCGACGGCGACTGGCGTCCCGTCTACCATTTCGACCTGCAGCGGCAGCAGCCGATCGACTACCGGGTCTCCAGCTATTATATGGCGACCCATCCCCAATCGCATTTCACCTGGACGATCATGGCGGCCCGGCCGACGCGCGACGGGCGTTTTACCCTGTCGAACGACCGCCTGACCTTCCGCGGGCACGACGGCGCCGTCCGCCAGCGCCGGCTGGAATCGATTGACGATTTCGTCGAAACGTTCCGAACCGATTTCGGCGTCGAAGTCCCCGACCGGGCCGGTTTTGCCGCGCGCGTCAAGGCAACCGGCATCCTGAAAGACGCTTAGGGCGTTTCCAGGCGAAGCGGACAGCGGTTCGCCGCTCAAAAAAGCGTCGAAATAGTAAGGTGGAGTCGGTCTGCGGTTCCGTAACAGGCAGAACGCCCTGGCTCAGCGCAGCGCCCGCACCAGCCCGGAATCGGGAAAGCAGGTCGGCGCGCGGCCGTTTTTCGTCTGCCAGGCCCCGATCGAGCGGCGCGTCTTGAAACCGGCCAGCCCGTCGGCGCCGCCGACATCGTGGCCGAGCCGTTCCAGCCCGCGCTGCATCGCGGCGATGTCAGCCCGGTTCAGCCGGTCGATCGCCGTCCAGCCGCCGGCAAAGCGGCGGTCGCCATAGGCGATGCGGTCGCCGGCATGGCCGACGAATAGCGCGTAGACGTCGCTCTCATTATACTGTTTCAGCACGTAGAAATTGGGCGTGACGATGAAGGCGGGGCCGAAGCGGCCGGCCGGCATCATCAGATAGCCCTCGCCGGTGAGCTCGTGGGCGGGAAACGGTTTGCCGCCGACGCGCTTGATGCCCATCGCCGCCCAGTCGGCGATCCGCCGGCCGCGGTCCGGTCCCTCGAGGGCGCAGGACACGTCCCGCGGCACCGTCACCTCGAACCCCCAGTCGCGCCCCCGCACCCATCCGTGCGCGTCGAGATAGCGCGCGATCGAGGCCAGCGTATCGGGCTCGGAATTCCAGATATCGGCGCGCCCGTCGCCGTCGCCGTCGGCGGCGAATTTCAGATAGGAGCTCGGCAGGAATTGCGGCTGGCCGAGCGCGCCGGCCCAGGACGATTTCATGCTGCGCGGGTTGATCTGGTTGCGGTCGGCCAGAACGAGCGCGGCCAGCACCTCGGTGCGGAACATCTCCTTGCGCGTCGACAGGAACGCCTTGGTGGCCAGAACCTGGAACGCGTCGTGCGGGATCTTTGCCCGGCCGAAGCCGGATTCGCGGCCCCAGATCGCAAGAATGATTCCGGCCGGCACGCCGTGGCGCTTTTCGATCGCCGCGAGCGTGCCGCGATGCCGCTTGAGCCGTGCCCGCCCGCCGGCGGTGACGCCGCGCACGGTGTTTTCGTTGAAATAGGCGGCCGGCGAGCGGAATTCGGCCTGATGCTGCGCCACAGGCGCCTTCTTGCCGGGCAGGACGAGATCGGGCAGGTCGAGATTGGGCGAGACGCCGGCAAAGGCGGCCTCGAAGGTGGCGCGCGACACGCCGTTGGCCTTGGCGGCCGGCCACAGATCGGCGTCGAGCCAGGCGCGGAACTGTTTTTCGAGCGAGGACGCGCCCGCCGGCACTGTCGCCAGAAGCAGCGCGGCGGCGAGGATGGCAAGGCGGCGCAGGCGTGTCATGTCGGTTTCCTGGGCAAACAATGCGTCAAAATGTGGTTCTCGACTTCAGCGCCGCCGCGAGCGTTCCCTCGTCGAGATAGTCGAGCTCGCCGCCGACCGGCACGCCGTGGGCAAGCCGCGTCACCTTGACCCCGAGCCCGTCCAGCTGGTCGGTGATGTAGTGCGCGGTCGTCTGGCCTTCCACCGTGGCGTTGACGGCCAGGATCAGTTCGCCGATCTCGCCGCCCGCGACGCGGTCCACCAGCGCCTTGATATTGAGATCCTCGGGGCCGACGCCGTCGAGCGGCGACAGCGTGCCGCCGAGCACATGGTAGCGCGCGTTGATCGCGCCGGCGCGCTCCAGTGCCCAAAGATCGGCGACGTCCTCGACCACGATCAGCGTTGCCGGGTCGCGGCGCGCGTCGGTGCACACCGTGCACGGGTCGCTGGTATCGACATTGCCGCAGGTCGAACAGATGCGCACCGTGTCGACCGCCTCTGCCATGGCCGCCGCCAGCGGCTCCAGAAGCTGCTCCTTCTTCTTGATCAGGTGAAGGGCGGCGCGCCGCGCCGAGCGCGGGCCGAGGCCGGGCACCTTGGCCAGCAACTGGATCAGGCGTTCGATTTCGGGGCCGGCGATTCGCTTCGACATGGCGCATGTCTACGTGCAATCCGGCCGCGATTGAAGCGCCGAGCGCGGCAAAAGCGTTCAATCGTCGCCGTCGACCACGCGCAGCCGCAGCGAGCCGGTCTTGGATTCGGCCATCTTGGGCGGGCTGCTGCCGTCGGCCTCCGCCGCCCCGCCGTCGCCCGCGCCCAGTTCCAGCGCCTCGATCTTCTCGCCGCGCCTGGTCACCTTCTCCGTCGAGGTCAGGATCAGGTCGAGATCGCGATTGGCTTGTGAGAAATGCGTCTGCAGTTTGCGCACCCGTTCGTCGAGCCGCCCCACATCCAGCATCAGCCGCGCCACCTCGCCCTGGATCAGATGCGCCTGCTCGCGCATGCGCGCATCCTTCAGCACCGCCTGGATGACCTGGATCGACAGCATCAGCAGCGACGGCGACACGATCACGATGCGAGCGCGGTGGGCGCGCTGCACCAGCGCCTCGAAATTTTCGTGGATCTCGGCGAAGATCGATTCCGACGGCACGAACATGAAGGCCGTGTCCTGGGTCTCGCCCTGGATCAGATAGCGTTCGGAAATCGCCTTGATATGCACGTCGATGTCGCGGCGGAAGGCTTGCGCGGCCTGTTTTTCGGCCTCCGGGCTTTCGGTTTCTCCGGCCGCGCGGATCGCATTCCACGATTCCAGCGGGAATTTGGCGTCGATCACCAGCGACGGCGCGCCGTTCGGCATCTTGACCAGACAGTCCGGCCGGTTGCCGTTCGACAGCGTCGCCTGGAATTCATAGGCGCCCGACGGCAGTCCGTCGGCCACGATCGCCTCCATGCGCGACTGGCCGAACGCGCCGCGCGTCTGCTTGTTGGCCAGGATCTGCTGCAATTGCACGACCTGGCCGGCCAGAGACTGGATATTGCCCTGGGCGGTGTCGATCACGGCCAGCCGCTCCTGCAGCTTGGCCAGGCTTTCGTGCGTGGCGCGGGCCTGCTGGCTCATCGACTGGCCGAGCCGGCCGGTCATCGTGTCGAGCCGTTCGGAGATCGCCTTGTTGAGTTCGCCCTGCCTGGACCCGAACACCTCGGCGATGGTCGCCATCCGGCCCTGCATTTCCGATTGCGCGCGCGTGATCTCGGCCATGCGCGCCTCCGCCTCGCGGGCTGCCGCGGCCGCGTCCGCCGCAGCTCTTGCCCGCGTTCGCGCCGCACGCATCAGCGCCACGATCAGCAGAACGATCAGGACCAGGATCAATCCCGCGCCGGCCAGCAGCGCGTGCGCGACGGTCAACGTGGCCTCGCCGAGCAGAAACAGTGGCTGGGACAGGAGCGGCGTGATCGGGTCCATCCCGCCATCCTAGTCGATTCGTTTGCGTCGCATAAGATCAAAACAGGAACATTGGCTAAGATGGAGTTGACGCTCACACGACCACCGATTACCTGAAGACCATGTCGATCAAGCCGCTCGTTTTCCTGCCCGATCCCGTCCTGCGCCAGGTTTCCAAGCCCGTGGAGCGGGTGGACGAGACTGTCCGGGCGCTTGCCGACGACATGCTGGAGACGATGTACGAGGCGCCGGGCATCGGCCTGGCGGCGATCCAGGTCGGCGAGCCGCTGCGCCTGCTCGTCATCGACCTGTCCAAGGAGGACGAGCCGCGCGCGCCGCAGATCTTCATCAATCCCGAAATCGTCGCCTCGGTCGACGAGCGCTCGGTCTACGAGGAAGGCTGTTTGTCGATTCCCGACTATTACGCCGAGGTCGAGCGGCCGGCTGCGGTGACCGTGGACTATGTCGACATCGACGGCAACAAGCGTCAGGTCGATGCTGACGGGCTGCTTGCGACCTGTCTTCAACACGAGATCGACCATCTCAACGGCGTTCTGTTCATCGACCATCTGTCCAGGCTGAAGCG
The DNA here is from genome assembly GCF_003015025.1 of Nitratireductor sp. StC3. NCBI lineage: Bacteria > Pseudomonadati > Pseudomonadota > Alphaproteobacteria > Hyphomicrobiales > Phyllobacteriaceae > Nitratireductor > Nitratireductor sp. StC3. Next base: position 25,206 of record NZ_PYBP01000010.1, read on the forward strand.
CGACATGGTGGTCAAGAAGTTCAAAAAGATCGCTCGGGACAAGCCGCCGTCGCGGATGGCGGGGTAGGCAGCTTGATCTTGCCGCGCCAACCCGTTTGAAGCGGGGTGGTGCGCGCGTCCCTTGGTCCTGCAACGGGTAGTCCAACATGCCGCTTCGTCTCGTTTTCATGGGCACGCCCGATTTTTCCGTGCCGACGCTGCGCGCGGTTGCCGCGGCCGGCCACGACATTGCGGCCGTCTACACCCAGCCGCCGCGCAAGGCCGGACGTCGCGGGCTGGAGGTGACCCGGTCGCCCGTGCACCGCGCCGCCGAGGAGCTCGGCCTTCAGGTGCGCACGCCGGCCTCGCTCAAGGGCGCCGACGAGCAGGCTTCCTTTCGCGACCTGGCCGCCGACGCCGCCGTCGTGGTGGCTTACGGCCTGCTGCTGCCGAAACCGATCCTCGACGGCACCCGGCTCGGCTGCTTCAACGGCCACGCCTCCGCCCTGCCGCGCTGGCGCGGCGCGGCGCCGATCCAGCGCGCGATCATGGCCGGCGACAGCGAGACCGCGATGATGGTGATGAAGATGGAAGAGGGGCTCGATACCGGTCCCGTCGCTTTGCAAAGGCAAGTCGAGATTGGCCCGGACATGACGGCCGGCGAACTGCACGACGTTCTGGCGCGGGAATCCGCCACGCTGATGGTGGAGGCCTTGGCCGCGCTCGAGGCCGGCCGGCTTGCCCTGACGCCGCAGCCGGCCGAAGGCGTCACCTACGCCAAAAAGATCGACAAGGGCGAAACCCGTATCGACTGGACGCGGTCGGCGACCGAGATCCACAATCACATTCGCGGCCTGTCGCCGTTTCCGGGTGCCTGGTGCGAGGCGCCCCTGGCCGACAGGCCCGAGCGGCTGAAGATCCTGCGTTCGGCGCCGGCCGAGGGAACGGGCGCTCCCGGTGTCGTGCTCGACGACGCGCTGACGATTGCCTGCGGCACTGGAGCGGTCCGCCTGGTCGAGCTGCAGCGCGCCGGCGGCAAGCCGATGACGGCCGAGGCCTTTCTGCGCGGCGCAGCGCTGCGCCGGGGAGATACGGTGTCATGACCGAAACGGGCATCAGGACGGCGACCGACGCCGACCGCGCGGCGATCTTTTCGGTCGAGGAGGCCGCCTTCGCGCGCACCGACGAGGCCGAACTGGTCGACGCGATCCGCCGCGACGGCGACGCCGTGCTCGAACTGGTCGCCGAACGCGATCGGGCGCTCGTCGGTCACGTCCTGTTCTCGCGGCTCGGCGTCGACGACACGTCCCGCTTCGCGGCCGTCGCGCTGGCGCCGGTGGCGATCGCGCCAGCGTTGCAGGGCCGCGGCATCGGCACGGCGTTGATCCAGGAAGGCCATCGACGTCTGCGCGCGGCCGGCGAACGGCTTTCCGTCGTTCTCGGCGATCCGGCCTATTACGGCCGCTTCGGGTATACGCACCGGCGCGCGGCCGGATTCGAAAGCCTGTTCCAGGGCAACGCACTCCAGGCGCTTGCCTGGGGTGCCGCGCCGGCGACCGGCCGCCTGGTCTATCCGCGCGCTTTCGGCGTCGGTTGAGCGCCATGCCACGCTACCGGCTCGACATCGAATATGACGGCACCGCCTATGCCGGCTGGCAGCGCCAGGCCGACCAGCCCTCCGTGCAGGGCGCGATCGAGGCGGCGCTGTTCGCCTTTTGCCGCGAGCGGGTGACGCTCGGCGGCGCCGGCCGCACCGATGCCGGCGTCCACGCCACCGGGCAGGTCGCGCATTGCGACCTTGACCGGGACTGGCCGGCCGACACCGTGCGCGACGCCGTCAACGCCCATCTCCAGATGGCCGGCGAGACAGTCGTTATCCTGGACGCGGCCAAGGTCGGTCCGGATTTCGATTCGCGCTTCTCCGCCCGCGGCCGACATTATCTTTACCGCATCATCAATCGCCATCCGCCGCTGACCCTGGAACGAAACTTCGCCTGGCACGTGAAGAAGGAACTCGACGTCGAGGCCATGCACCGGGCCGCGCAGCGCCTGGTCGGTCATCACGATTTCACCACTTTTCGCTCGGTGCGGTGCCAGTCGAAAAGCCCGGAAAAGACGCTCGACCGTCTCGACGTGACGCGATCCGGCCCGCTGATCGAGATCCGCGCCTCGGCGCGCTCCTTCCTGCACAACCAGGTCCGCTCCATGGCCGGCACGCTCAAGCGGGTCGGCGATGGCGGCTGGAGCGCCGACGACGTCAGCGCCGCGCTTGCCGCGCGCGACCGCACCGCCTGCGGGCCGGTGGCGCCGCCGGGCGGGCTTTGCTTGATCAAGGTCGACTATTGAACGGCGCGCCGCGCCCCGGCGATCAGGCCGGCGGCAGCGCGTCGAGACCGAACAGCGCCTGCAGCGTCAAAAGCACGCCGATCGACAGCGCCAGCATCAGCGCGAACACCGCGCTTGCCAGGCCGGCGCCGCGGTCGATCACCGCATTGGTCAGCCGCCACGACAAGGCCATCGTCACCAGGAAGGCGGCGAGCGACAGCAGCGCGGCCAGCTCGTCGGCGCCCGGCGCCAGCAGGCGCACCAGCGTTGCCGGCAGCATCAGCCAGATCAGCAGCGCAGAGCCCCAATTGCTGGCCACCACGTAAGGCACGAAACGGTCGCCGACCCCGAGGGGTTTGGCCACCAAGGCCAGGACGATTAGCGGCAGCACCCAGGTTGCCAGATCGATCACGCCAAGCAGGAACACGATCCCGAAACGCCCGCTTGCGCCGACCGCGAAATCGCCGGCGAAGCTCGCCCAGCCGACGGTCAGGGCGGGAACCGCTACCACGATGGCATAGAACGAGTTCCAGAAGCCGTCCGCCGACAGGTCGAACAGACGAACCGCTTCCGGCTTGCCCATCATCAGCCGCCAGGCGCCGGTTATGTAGGTCTGGATATCCTGGGCTGACGGCATCGGCGGACTACTCGAACCACAGCGCCAGCAGGCGCTGATAGATCTGCGTCAGCGTCTCCAGGTCGGCCAGCGCCACGTGTTCGTCGACCATGTGCATAGTCTGGCCGACCAGCCCGAATTCGACCACCGGGCAATAATCCTTGATGAAGCGGGCATCCGACGTGCCGCCGGTCGTCGACAGTTCCGGCTGGCGCCCGGTCACGTCGCTGACCGCTTTGCGCATCAGCGCGATCAGCTTGTCGTCGTGGGTCACGAACACCGGGCTCGGCCGGTCGCGCCAGTCGAGTTCGAACGACACGGGCTCCGGACGGCCGGGTCGCAGCCGCGTGAGCTGCGCCGCCCGGTCGAGCCGGTCGTGTATTTCCGCCTGCAGGCTTTCCGCTGTCCACCGGTCGTTGAAGCGCACGTTGAAGCTGGCCGTGGCCGAAGCGGGGATGACGTTGACGGCCGGATTGCCGACGTCGACGCTGGTCACCTCCAGATTGGTCGGCTGGAAATTCTCGGTGCCCTCGTCATAGGCCGGATGCATCAGCGCGTCGATCAGCATGGTGAGCCCGCGCACCGGATTGTCGGCCAGGTGCGGATAGGCGGCATGGCCCTGCCGGCCGGCGACGCGCAGCGTGCCCGACAGCGAGCCGCGCCGGCCGATCTTGATCATGTCGCCGAGTTGTTCGGGATTGGTCGGTTCGCCGACCACCGCGGCGTCCCAGCGCTCGCCTTTGGCTGCCGCCCATTCCAGCAGCCTTTGCGTGCCGTTGACGGCCGGGCCTTCCTCGTCGCCGGTGATCAGCAGCGAGATCGAGCCTGCCGGCGCGCCGTGCTCGCCAATATGGCGGGCGACCGCCGCCACGAAACAGGCGATGCCGCCTTTCATGTCGACCGCGCCGCGGCCGAACATGGCGCCGTTGGCGACGGTGGCGGCGAAGGGGGGATGCGTCCAGGCCGCCTCGTCGCCGACCGGCACGACGTCGGTGTGCCCGGCAAAACACAGATGCGGCCCGGCGCCGGAAAGCCTTGCATAGAGATTTTCGACGTCCGGCGTGCCCGCCTCGCTGAACACCGGCCGTTCGACGGCAAAGCCGAGCGGGTCCAGCATGGCCTCAAGCGCCGACAGCGCGCCGGCTTCGGCCGGTGTGACCGAGGGACAGCGGATCAGGGTGGCCAGATTGGCGGCGGGATCGACGGGCAGTGACATGAGGCGGATGGATAGTCGAAAGGACGGCCCCTGTCACGCCGCGAAACGGCATCGGCATTTGGGCCAGATGTCACCCGCAAAACCGGCCGGACGCTTGACGCGGCCGCTGCAATGGCTGTGATGGCGGAGAGAGCGGAGGACGGGATGCGCTTTGACGACCAGACCAGGATCGCGGTCGCCGGCGCCGGCAGCATCGGCTGTTATGCCGGTGCCTGCCTGGCGCTTGGCGGGCGCCGGGTGGCGCTGCTGGCAAGGTCGCGCGTCGTCGATGCCGTCACCGGGGCCGGTCTTGCGGTCCGCGACCTCGACGGTACGCAGCGTCATTTGCCTGCCGGTCGTGTCCAGGCCGGCGAAAACCCCGCAGCCGTGCTGGTTGATGCCGACATCGTGCTTGTCACCGTCAAGAGCGGCGCGACGCGGGAAATGGCCGGGCTGATCGCGCGCCATGCCAGGCCGGGCACGGTGGTGGTCAGCCTGCAGAACGGCGTCGCCAACCCCGCCGCGCTGCGGGCCGGGCTGGGCGCGCGCCATCCGGTCGTGGCCGGCATGGTGCCGTTTAATGTGGTTGCCGCGATGCCGGCCGATGGCGCGCCGGTCTTTCACCGCGCGACGGAAGGCACGACCCTGGTCGACCCCGTGCCCGAAGGGCTCGCCGCCTTCCTCGACGTCGCCGGTTTTCCCGTTTCGGCCGCCGCCGACATGGACGCCGTGCTGTGGGGCAAGCTGCTGCTCAATCTCAACAACGCCCTCAACGCCCTGTCGGGCCTGCCGCTGGCCGACGAACTCGCCGACCGGCGCTGGCGGCGTGTGCTGGCCGTCCAGATCGCCGAGGCGCTTGGCGCGATGAAGGCGGCCGGTATCAGGCCGGCGCGCATCGGGCGCTTGCGGCCCGGCCTGCTGCCGGCGGTGCTGCGTCTGCCCGATCCGCTGTTTCGCCGTCTCGCCCGACGCATGCTCGCCGTCGATCCCGCCGCGCGTTCCTCCATGTGGGAGGATCTGGAACGGGGCCGGCCGACGGAGATCGACCAGTTTCAGGGCGCTGTGATCGCGCTGGCAGAACGCCATGGCCGTGCCGCGCCCGCCAACCGCGCCGTACTGGCCGCGATCCGGCGCGCCGAGCGGGCCGGGCGCGGGGCGCCGCGGCTCGAGCCGGAGGCTGTGCTGGCGCAAGCCGCACGCTAGGACGCTGTCGCCGGCAGCGTTTCGCCATCTCAGCCGGCGGTTTCGGGAGGTTTTTCCGGTCGTGCGCCGCGCACGGCGTCCAGTGCCTTTTCGAGCACGGTCTCGGCGCGCCGCCGCGCCCCGGCGTCGAGACGGTCGACGTCCAGAAACAGCGACAGGCCGCTCTCCGCCTCGTTGATCGTGGCCGGCGCGTCGTCGCCGTCGTGAATGCCTTCGACGGCATAGGGCACGATTTCGCCCGAAATGCCTTTCAGCGTGATCGGCTGCAGGGGACGCGCGCGCACCCTGTCGCGCACATGCGCCCAGGTCTCGTAGGACAGCACGATGCCGCCCGGTTCGGCGATGTGTTGCAGGCGTGCGGCCAGGTTCGCCTCCGCGCCGATGATCGTGTAGTCCATCCGGTCGGCCGAGCCGAAATTGCCGACATTGCAGTAACCGGTATTGATGCCCATGCGCACCTCGAACGGCTTTTCGATGCCGCGCCGGCGCCATTCGCCTTTCAGCGCCACCATGCGCCGCTGCATGGCCATCGCCATGTCGAGACAGGCATTGGCGTCCTCGCGCGCGCCGCGCGTGTGCGGATCGCCGAAGAAGGCGAGGATGGCGTCGCCGATGAACTTGTCCACGGTTGCGCCATGCGCGTGGGCGATCGCCGACATTTCGGTAAAATACTCGTTGAGCAGGTTGGTCAGCTCCTCCGGCTGCAGATGTTCGGAGGTCTCTGTGAAATCCTTGATATCGGAAAAGAAGATCGTCAGTTTCTTGCGCTCGGTCGAGATCGTGACGTCCTTCTCGCCGGAAAAGATGCTCTTGTAGATCTGCGGCGACAGATATTTCGAGATTTTCATCGACACCGAGGCGAGGAAGTCGTTCGTCTCCTCCAGCTCGCTGTTCATCCGCCGGAATTGATTGGCCTGGCGCCAGTTGAGGCCGGTCAGTGCGATGCCGAACGCGCCGGCGCCGGCGAAATAGATGAACAGATATTTGAAGGAAAAAAGATTTTCCGCGATCGGCTGATGCACGGTGATCGCCTGGATGCCGCGCACGTCGCCCACCCTCCAGTCATGTTTGGGACTGAGCGGATGATTGTTGTGGCACGACACGCAGGCTTGGCCGAGAATGACGGGAACCGCCATGCGGATCTCGCGCTCGAACAGCGAGCCGGCGATCTCGGTGGCCACGGCGTCGGGGTCGCGCGATGCGCGGAAGGAGGCGAGCGCGGCGCGCTCGAAACCGTCGAGCCGGTGCGCGGCCCGGCTCGTGAAGGTGAAATCGGACACGAAGCGGTAGCCGATTTCCTCCTCGCCGCTGGTGCCGATCACGTCGCCGAGTTCGAGCGACAGCGTTGCCGGGATCGGTACCGCTCCGGGAATGTCGGCATAGTCGTGCGCGGCGATGCTGTCGCCGTCATGGCCCTGCACCCGGCTCACGATATTGGTGGCGTAATAGCCGCGTATATCGTTGAGCATCCGGTTCAGGGTCCGGGCCTGGACGGTCAGCGCCCGGTCGGACAGGTTCTTGAGATCCATCCACACGGCAACGGGCAGCAAAACCAGCGCCAGCACCACGATGGTGCCCAGCAACCAGGGGCGTTCGGCGGCGTAAAGCCACATGCGCCCGATCGCGATGTCCTTGTCTTCGGCGGGTTGCGACACGGTTTTCTCCCAGCCCTCTCCCCGAAACTGAGAGGATAGCCAACCAAAGCGCCCGTGACGAGCGCGATCCGTATCGGTGCGCGGGTTTGGCGTTTGCCAGTGTCTGGCGGCGGCGATAGGAAGCGGGCGCGAACGGCCTCGTCCGGCCTCGATTGCCGCCAGGCCCGCGATGTGCGGCTTTCGCCGGCCCTTGCGGGGCGCGAGGCTTATCGCGTTCGCCTGCCGGCGGGTGATCCGAAGACGGTCTTCGGCAAGTGCCGTCGCCGAGAACCGGGGTGGTGTCGAATGGACGGAGTGTTCGCGCTCGCAAGCTTGTTTGCCGTCGCCTTCGTTGCCGCGACGATCCTGCCGGCCCAGTCGGAGGCCGCGCTTGTCGGCTTGCAGCTCGCCGGTTATCCGCTCGGCCTCACCATCGCCGTCGCCAGCGTCGGCAACACGCTCGGCGCGGTGGTCAATTGGGCGCTCGGGCGCGGCGTGTCGCGCTACCGGGATCGTCGTTGGTTCCCGGTCTCGCCCAAGGCACTTGCCCGCGCATCGAACTGGTATCGCAGATGGGGGCGCTGGAGCCTGCTTTTGTCATGGGCGCCGATCGGCGGCGACGCGCTGACCGTCGCCGCCGGGGTCCTGCGTGAACCCTTCTGGAGCTTTGTGCTGCTGGTGGCGGTGGCCAAAACCGGGCGCTATGTCGCGGTTTCGGCGCTCGCAGCCGGTCTTTGGGGCTGAGCGGCCGTTCGCGACCGTTCCGGAGCGGGGCTGGGGAAGCGGGACGGAGAGGGGGTGGCGGCTCTAGTCCCCCTTCGCCTTCATCCCGGCATCGCCGATCAGCATGATTTTTTGCCAGATCTTGCGCGACAGATTGGTGCCGAGCGTCTCGATATCGTTGACCGCGTCGACCACGATACTGTCGTTGACCGACTGTGCGTAGAGCGCGGCAAGTTTGCCGGTGATCGACAGCATTTCGGAGCAGTAATCGAGATAACGCGCCAGGTCGCCCGCGCCCAGCGTGCGTTGCGGCGAGCTTCTGGTGCGCCGGAAATCGGCCGACAGGGCGGCCGGATCCTTGGTCAGCTGATGCATGTCGATGACGTGGATCATCGAGCGCAGCCCGTGCAGCTGCCGGAACACGCGCTTGCGTTTGATGCGCTCTTCGGCGCTGACCAGCGAGAACAGGCCGAGGCCGGCCAGCAGCAGCGTATTAATCGAGGCTTCCAGACCCTGGACGAAATCGAACGCGCCGGTCGGCGTCCGGTCGAACGAGACGATCGTGCCCACGAACACGAAGACCGACGCCCCGACCAGGATGACCACGCCGATCAGGGCGCGCAGCCAGCCGATCGGCGCCTCCAGCGCCTGCGCGCCCTGGACGAGATCGCGCGCCAGAAGGACCAGCTCATGCGCGACCTTGCGCAGTCCGGCCTCGGGAAAGCGCTCCTCGACCCGACGCTCCAGTATCTCGGCTGTGAGAATGATGCGTTCGGGGTCGAGGGTGCGATAGGCCATCGCCCGGCTCTATTTCGGCGCGTTGGTCTGCGCGCCGAAGCGGTTTGGTCCTTGCGTGCCCGGCGCTAGGCACAAGAACAGATACATCAAAATGTCGCCGATGATGAAGAACACCGCGAACCAGCCCGGCTGGTTCATGTCGTGCAGCCGTTTCACCGAGGTGGCGACATGCGAGATCAGCGTTGCGCCGACCACCAGGAGGAAGATCCCGCCCCAGAAGGTGGCCGTCGCGTCGTTGTCGCCGGCATTGATGATGCGATAGATCGGATAGACCCGGAGCAAATAAAGCAGCAGCCCGGCCAGCGCGTAGGCTTGGCGGCTGAGGCGGCCGGAAAAGCCGAAGAACAGCCAGAGGATTTGGCCCGGACCCACCTGGTTCAATCCCTCAGCAGCTCGTTGATCGAGGTCTTGGAGCGTGTCTTTTCGTCGACCCGCTTGACGATGACGGCGCAGTAGAGGCTCGGGCCCCAATCCTTGCCGGGGATGGTCTTGCCCGGCATCGTGCCGGCCACCACCACCGAATAGGGCGGAACCTCGCCGTAAAACACCTCGCCGGTGGCGCGGTCGACGATCTTGGTCGATTTGCCGATGAACACGCCCATGCCGAGCACCGAGCCCTCGCGCACGATGCAGCCCTCGACCACCTCCGAGCGCGCGCCGATGAAGCAATTGTCCTCGATGATTGTCGGCCCGGCCTGCATCGGCTCCAGAACGCCGCCAATGCCGACGCCGCCCGAAAGATGCACGTTCTTGCCGATCTGCGCGCACGAGCCGACGGTCGCCCAGGTGTCGACCATCGTGCCGGCGTCGACATAGGCGCCAAGATTGACGAAGGAGGGCATCAAGACCGCGCCCGGCGCGATATAGGCCGAGCGGCGCACCACCGCGTTGGGCACGGCGCGGAAACCGGCCTTCTCGAACTCGTTCGCGCTCCAGCCGTCGAATTTGGACGCCACCTTGTCCCACCACACGGCTTCGCCCGGTCCGCCCTTGATGATCTCCATCGGGTTGAGCCGGAAGGACAGAAGCACCGCCTTTTTCAGCCATTGGTTCACCCGCCAGGCGCCGTCGGTATCGCGTTCGGCCACCCGCGCCTGGCCGCGATCCATCAGCTCGAGCGCCGTCTCGACGGCGTCCCGCACCTCGCCGCGCGTGGTCGTGCTGACGTTGTCGCGCGCCTCGAAGGCCTGTTCGATCGTGCGCTCGAGGGCTGCGAGGTCAGGCTTGTGCATCCAGGGCTCCATTACAACGTCTCATTAAGGGATAGGCTTTAGCCATAGATGGGGCGAAAGTCGCGCGGAACCTATGTCAACGCCATGGGAGGGTCAATCGCGACCATGCCGGGCGGAGGGTGCAAAGCGACGCACAAGGGGACTGGACGCATGAACCCGATGGACAAGAACGGCTGGACGCCGTTGCCGCATTCGGATGAGGATCTGGAACGCTCGCGCAGCGTGCCCGATACCGAGCAGACGCGGTCGTCTGCCTATCGCCTGGCCTGGGACGACGACGATTTCATGACCCGGCGCGAACTGCGCGCCGTGCGCCTGCAGCTCGAGCTGTTGAAGCCGGAAATGGCGCTCGCCGAGCGGGGCATCCGCTCCACGGTGATCCTGTTCGGCGGCGCGCGCATACCCGAGCCCGGCGGCGAGGCCTGGGCGGCCAAGAACAAGGTGCAGGAAAAGAACCTGCTCGCCAACAGCCGCTATTACGAGGAGGCGCGCAATTTCGCCCGCCTCTGCTCGCATCACTCGGCTGCGTCCTACTACCGCGAATTCGTCATCGTCACCGGTGGCGGTCCGGGCGTCATGGAGGCCGGAAATCGCGGCGCGGCCGATGTCGGCGCGCCCACGATCGGGCTCAACATCGTCCTGCCGCACGAACAGGCGCCCAACCCCTACGTCACGCCCGAACTGTGCTTCAACTTCCATTATTTCGCGATCCGCAAGATGCATTTCATGATGCGCGCCAAGGCGGTCGCCATCTTCCCCGGCGGTTTCGGGACCATGGACGAGTTTTTCGAAACGCTGACCCTGATCCAGACCGGGCGCATGGAGCGGGTTCCCGTCATCCTGTTTGGCCGCGCGTTCTGGGAAGGCGCGGTCAATATCGACTTTTTGGCCGAGCAGGGCACCATCTCGCCCGACGACCGCAACCTGATCGACTATGTCGACACGGCCGACGAGGCCTGGGACCGCGTCAAGCGTTTCTACGAGATCTGACGCGCGCCGCTGGCGCGAACCTGCGGCGCCGGCCAGTCAGGCTTTGCCGCCGGCTGGATTGATCGCGGCCAGGAAGCCGGCGAGATCGTCGGTCACGTAGTCGACATCGTCCTCCTTGTCGGCGTCCTGTTCCCAGATTTCCGCAAAGGTCGGCTCGAAATTGCGCGGCACGATCAATACCGTCTTCATGCCGAGCGCCTTGGGCACGGCGAGGTTGCGGGCCAGATCCTCGAACATCACCGAATCGGCGCCCGCGACCCGGTGTAGCGCGGTGAACTTGTCGTAGGTCTCGCGTGCCGGTTTCGGCACCAGCCCGGCGGCCACGATGTCGAATATGTCGTCGAAATGGTCGAGGATGCCAAGCTGTGCCGCCGTGCGCTCGGCATGGCCGCGATCGCCATTGGTGAAGATGAACTTGCGGCCGGGCAGGGTCCGGATCTGCGCGCCGAGGGCCGGGTCGGGCGCGAGATGGGTGTAGTCGATATCGTGCACCTTCTGCAGAAAATCGTCCGGGTCGATGCCGTGGCGGACCATCAGCCCGTTCAGCGTCGTGCCGTGCTCGCGGTAGAGCTCCTTCTGCAGCACGCGCGCCTGATCGCGCGGCAGTTCCAGCAGTTCCGACACATAGGCCGTCATGCGCACGTCGATCTGGGCGAACAGGTTCGAGTGGTGCGGATAAAGCGTGTTGTCGAGGTCGAACACCCAGTTGCGGATGCCGGTGAAGTCGGACGATTCGGGAATCTGTGTCATGCCGCCTTATCGCATCTTTGCCGCAGCGATGACAGCGGACACGACCATCCGGCAGTTCCGGATCGTTTCAAATTTGACCGAAGTCTCATACCGGATTTTTAACGGTGCGATGGCAACAGCGGCCCGTGGGGAGTACGCAATGCGCTCTATTGTTTTGAACTCGGCACTGATCGCCGTCGGCGCCATGGCGACCTCGGTTTTGGTCGCTTTCAGCCTTATGCGGCTGCAAGGCCTGTCCCTGGGACCCAATGGCCTCCTGATGTCGCTCGTATGCCCGTTGGTGATCGGCTGGCCTGTTAGTGCCTTCCAACTGTACCAGCGGCGGCGGTTCCTCGACATGCACGCCCGACTGGCCCGCGCGCACACCGATCTGCACCAGGCGCATGCGCGGCTGGCCGAGCGGGCGAGCCGCGATCCGATGATCGGCATGCTCAATCGCGAAAGCGCGCTCGACGCGATCGCCGGCGAGCAGGCGACGGGGGGCGACGGCGCCCTGCTGATTGTCGATGCCGATCATTTCAAGGCGGTCAACGATACCTATGGCCACCAGGCGGGAGACGTTGCGCTGGTGGCGATCGCCAATGCGATCCGCCGTGCCCTGCCGCGCGGCAGCATTGTCGGCCGCATCGGCGGCGAGGAGTTCGCTGTCTACCTCCCCGGTTGCCGGGGTCTTGCGATCGCGCAGGTCGGCGAGGATATCCGGCGCGCGGTCGCGGCGACGTCGTTCAGGCCGTCCGACCGGCCGGTGCCGCTGTCCGTCAGCATTGGTGGCACGCACTTTTCCCGCGCCCTGACGGTCTCGCAGGCGCTGCGCAGCGCCGATCGGCGTCTCTACCTGGCCAAACGGGCCGGGCGCGACTGCGTGGTGACGCAGGACGACGAGAACCGCGCGGCCGCATGACGGGACGAGGCCGGTCCGTGGCGTTCCTCTTGCCTTGAAGGTCGCGGTCGGCCTAGATCGCCTCTTTTACGCGAGGGGCGTTCTTGGAACTCTGGATACCGATCACCATCGCGGCCGCGTTCCTGCAGAACATCCGTTCCGCGATGCAAAAACATCTCAAGGGCGTGATGGGAACCACGGGGGCAACCTTCGTGCGCTTCGGTTTCGGCGTGCCCTTCGCGCTTGTGTTCGTGGCCATGCTGCATCTCGGCGCCGGCCATGCGCTGCCTCGGCTCAACGCGACCTTCTTTGCCTGGATGCTCGTCGGCGGGCTCGGTCAGATCGCGGCCACCTTTTTGCTGATCCACCTGTTCTCCTTCCGCAACTTCGCCGTCGGCACCGCCTATTCGCGCACCGAGCCGGCGCAGGCGGCGCTGTTCGGCCTGATTTTCCTCGGCGAGAAGGTCTCGGCCGGCGCGCTGGCCGCCATCGGCGTCAGCGTGTTCGGCGTCATGCTGATCTCGGTCGCCCATACGCCCTTGAGCTGGCGGGCGCTGTTTGCCTCGCTGGCCGGTCGCAATGCCCTGGTCGGGCTTGCCTCGGGGGCCTTGTTCGGCATCACGGCGGTTGCCTACCGCGCCGCCTCGCTGGCGCTCGGCGGACCCAATTTCATCATGCAGGCCGCGGTCACGCTTGCCTGGGTGATCGTGTTCCAGAGCCTGGTCATGGCCTTGTGGATGCTGTGGCAGGACCGGGCCGAGATCGGCCGCATCCGCAAGGCGTGGAAGCCGGCCCTGGTGGTCGGGCTTGCCGGCGCCACGGCCTCCTTCGGCTGGTTCATGGCCATGACGTTGCAGCAGGCGGCGGTGGTCAAGGCGCTGGCGCAGGTCGAGATGATCTTCACCTTCGCCTCGACGGTCTATTTCTTCCGCGAGCGTATCAATTTGATGGAAACCGCCGGCTGCCTGCTGATCGTGGCCGGCATCCTGCTTTTGCTGGCGATGGGCTGACGCCGGGCGCAGGCCCGCGCCGTCTCGCGTTACGGCACGATCAGCGTGCCGGCGCCGTGCTCGGTAAACAGTTCCAGAAGTACGGCATGCGGCGTCTTGCCGTTGAGGATGACCACCCCTTCCACGCCGCGCTCGATCGCCTCGATACAGGTCTCCACTTTCGGGATCATGCCGCCCGAAATGGTGCCATCGGCGATCAGCGACCTGGCTTCGGCCACCGTCAGCTCGTCGATCAGCGTCTTGTCGCGGTCGAGCACGCCCGGCACGTCGGTCAGAAACAACAGCCGCGAGGCCTTGACGGCGCCGGCGATCGCCCCGGCGAAGGTGTCGGCGTTGATGTTGTAGGTGTGGCCGTCGCGGCCTGGCGCCACCGGCGCGATCACGGGGATCATTTCCGAACGGGCCAGAAGGTCGAGCAGCGTGCGGTCGACCTCGACCGGTTCGCCGACGAAACCGAGATCGAGCACGCGCTCGATGTTGGAATCGGGATCGATCGCGGTCTTGTGCGCCTTCTCGGCGAACACCATGTTGCCGTCCTTGCCGCACAGGCCGATCGCCCATTCGCCCTCGGCGTTGATCAGCGCCACGATCTCCTTGTTGATCGAGCCCGCCAGCACCATCTCGACGATCTCGACGGTCTTGGCGTCGGTGACGCGCAGGCCGCCCTCGAATTTCGATTCGATGCCCATCTTGGCCAGCATCGCCGCGATCTGCGGCCCGCCGCCATGCACGACGATCGGGTTGACGCCCGACTGTTTCAGCAGCGCGATATCGCGGGCGAATGCCCGGCCGAGCTCCGTGTCGCCCATGGCATGGCCGCCATATTTGACCACCACGGTTTTGTTCTCGTAGCGCTGCATATAGGGCAGCGCCGCCGAAAGCAGACGCGCTTGTTCCCGGGCTGTGGCGGCAATGTCGCTCGTCATCGGTTTCCTGTTGCGGCCGTTAAAAAATGTCCGGCGGGTCATAGCGGGAAAGCGGGGATCGGGCAATTGCTGCCGGCGCCCGCGCCCCCCTGAGGTCGTCTATGCCGGTTTTTCGTGGACGCGTGACGCTTGCGGCGTTATAAGCGCGGCCTCTTTCGGGGAGTACGGGTTCGATGAACAAGGTTGCCTGATCCGCACGAAACGGCGTCGTCGCGCCGGGCCGGATCGTTTGTCCCGCACCCTGTTCATCATGCTCACCGAGAAAGACGCCCCATGCACGCGCCTGATCCGCACGACACCCACCCGCTGCCGTTCCACCCGCGCACCGCGTTTCTGAAACCGTTGATCACCCGCCCGACCATCGAGGTCGGTGACTACACCTATTACGACGACCCGCTTGGCCCCGAGCGTTTCGAGGAGCACAACGTGCTCTATCATTTCGACTTCGTCGGCGACCGGCTCGTCATCGGCCGTTATTGCGCCATCGCCGCCAACACCCGTTTCATCATGAACGGTGCCAACCACGATCTGCGCGGCTTTTCCACCTTTCCGTTCGCCATTTTCGGCGGCGCCTGGCGCGACAGTTTCGATCCGCAATCGCTGGCTGCCGGGTTTCGCGGCGACACGGTCGTGGGCAACGACGTCTGGTTCGGCATCGACGCCACGGTCATGCCCGGCGTGACGATCGGCGATGGCGCGATCGTGGCGGCCGGCGCCATGGTGTCGGCCGATGTGCCGCCCTATGCCGTGGTCGCTGGCAATCCGGCCCGCATCGTGCGCATGCGCTTCGATGCCGCCACCGTCGAGCGCCTGCTTGCGGTTGCCTGGTGGAACTGGCCTGTTGACAAGGTGACGCGCAACATCGATGCCATCGGCGGAAACGATCTGGAACGGTTGGAATCAGCGACGTGAGCGAGACGAAAACCGACAGCGGCACCGGGCGGGACTTTCCTCGCGCGTGGGTCTTCATTCGCGGCGTGCCGGCGATGAAATTCCTGCCGCCGGAAGGCCCGCCCGAGATCGCCTTCGCCGGCCGGTCGAATGTCGGCAAATCGTCGCTGATCAACGCGCTGGTCGGCCAGAAGGCGCTGGCGCGTACCTCCAATACGCCGGGCCGCACGCAGGAGCTGAACTATTTCGTGCCCGACGGCCACGCCGGCACCGCCGATGACCTGCCGCCGCTCGCTTTGGTCGACATGCCGGGTTACGGCTTCGCCAAGGCGCCCAAGGCGGTGGTGGAGAACTGGACCAGGCTGGTGTTCGACTATCTGCGCGGCCGCGTCACGCTGAAGCGCGTCTACGTGCTGATCGACGCCCGCCACGGCGTCAAGGCGATCGACGGCGAGGTGATGGACCTGCTCGACCGCGCCGCAGTCTCCTATCAGATCGTTTTGACAAAGGCCGACAAGATCAAGCCGCCGGCGGTTGAAACCCTGCTCGCGCAGACTTTGGCAACGGTCAAGAAGCGGCCCGCGGCCTATCCCGAGGTGCTGGCCACCTCGTCGGAGAAGGGCGTCGGCATTGACGGCCTGCGCGCCGCGATCATGACGGCAATCGCCTCGTAGGCCGGGCCGGGCGTGGCGCGAAGCGCTGCCCGGTCGCCGTTTTTGCGTCGGTTATGCCGCGCCGGAAGGTTTGAAGGCAAGCGCCAGCCCGTTGATGCAATGGCGCTTGCCGGTCGGCGGCGGGCCATCGTCGAAGATGTGGCCGAGATGGCCGCCGCAGCGGCTGCAATGGCACTCCGTGCGCACCATGAAGAACGACCGGTCCTTCCGCGTGCCGACCGCGTCGGGCAGCGCCTCCCAGAAGCTCGGCCAACCGGTGCCGGACTCGAACTTGGTCTGGGAGGAGTAAAGCGGAAGATCGCAGCCCGCGCAATGGAACGTGCCGGCGCGTTTTTCATCGTTGAGCGGACTGGTGAAGGCGCGTTCGGTCGCCTCCTCGCGCAGCACCTTGTAGCGCTCGGGCGTCAGGATTTCCCGCCACTCGGCCTCGGTCTTTTCGATTTCGAACTGGTCTTTGTCCTTGGCCATTGCCGGGCTCGCTATGTCCTGACGCGCCAGGAGCGGCAATCCGGCCACGATGGCGGCGCCGGTCGAGCCGTAGAGAAAAAATCTTCGGTTCATGGCGGTCTCCTTTTCCAGCTAGCGTATCGGGCAGGCACGGTCACGGAGAAATCAATTCGCCTTGACGAAGACCGGCGCTTGCGCGAACGCTCCGCGCCACGGCTTGGCCGTGGCGCGGAGCGTGCCCCGCCGCCGCACGGGGGGGTCGAAAATCCGCGGCGGCGCCGCGAGAGCGGGTGGCGCCGGGCCTTAGGCCTTCGGCAGCAGCACCGTGTCGATGACGTGGATGACGCCGTTCGACTGGTCGACATCCGCAATCGTCACGGTGGCGACGTTGCCGTTCTCGTCGGTCAGCGTGATGTTGTCGCCGTCCATCTTGGCCTGAAGCATGCAGCCGCCGACGGTTTCGACGGGATGGTTGCCGCCGTCATCCTTGATCATCTTGCCGATCGCATCCGACATCGCCTCGGCCGCCACCACGTGGCAGGTCAGAACCTTGGTCAGCGTGTCCTTGTTCTCCGGCTTCAGCAGCGTGTCGACCGTGCCGTCGGGCAGTTTGTCGAAGGCGGCGTTGACGGGCGCGAACACCGTGAACGGCCCTTCGCCCTGCAGCGTCTCGACCAGGCCGGCCGCCTTGACGGCCGCCACCAGCGTGGTGTGGTCCTTCGAGTTGACGGCGTTTTCGACGATATTCTTGTCGGCATACATCGCCGCTCCGCCGACCATCGGATTGTCGGCATGGGCGATGCCGGCGAGGGTGGAGACGGCGAAGGCGCCGGCGAGTGCGAGAAGCTTGGAATTTTTCATCGTATCGAAACTCCCTGTTGGTTTGTCCCAGCGGGTGGGCAGGCGAAGACACGGGATCGTTTGACCGAGAGTTTCAGGGACGAATCGTTGAAAGTGAAAGCTGATTTATTCCGAATGTTGATGTAACGACGCCGCCGACTGGAAGGCGTTGGTCCGCAGCCTGGCCTGCTTTATCGTTTGCTCGGCCGAGTCGGAGCCGGTGCCGCGGCAGGGCGGCGCGGCCGCGACCGGCGTCTGTCGGACCGCCACTGGAAAGCAAAGAGGTGCTGCATCATGCCCGACCAGTCGAAACCGGTCGTCTACCACATTCCCGTCTGCCCGTTTTCGCAGCGCCTCGAGATCCTGCTCGAACTCAAGGGACTGCGCGACCGTGTCGCCTTTCACGTCATTGACATCACAAAACCGCGCCCTGACTGGCTGCTCGAACTGACCGACGGGACGACCGCGCTGCCGGTGCTTGCGACCGAAAACGGCGGCGTCATCAAGGAAAGCCTGGTCATCATGGCCTATCTCGAGGACCGCTTCGCCGAGCGGCCGGTGGCGCGCGCGGACGCTTACGAGCGCGCGGTCGAAAACATGCTGATCGCCCGCGAGGGCCCCTTCACCGCCACCGGCTATATGTTCGTCCTCAACCAGGATCCGGCCGCCCGCGCCGGTTTTCACGACAAGATGCTGGGCCATTACCGCGATTTCGACCGCTTCCTGCGCAAGCACAATCCCGACGGGCCGTTTCTGTTCGACCGGTTCGGCCTTGCCGAAACCGTGTTCACGCCGATGTTCATGCGCTTCTGGTTCCTCGACTATTACGAGGATTTCGACCTGCCGGTGGAGGGGTTCGAGCGCGTCGCTGCCTGGCGCGAGGCCTGCCTGGCGCATCCGGCCGCCGGCCAGGTGAGCCGCGAGGAGATCGTCAAGCTCTACTACGACTACGCGCAAGGCGCCGGCAATGGCGCGCTTTTGCCGGGGCGGGCGAAATCGAGTTTCGTGTTCGAGCCGTCTTGGCGCGCGCGGCCCTGGCCGCCACGCGCCAAATACGGAGAACCGGCGGACGACGCCGCCTTGGGCTTGGCCTGATCGGACTTTGCTTTCGGCGGCCGGGTGCCGTCGCGGTCAAATGGCGCGCAAGTCGCCGGCCGCCACGACCGGACCGGTCGGCTGGCCGGTGGGGGAGCCGCCGGCCGGTTCGAGACTGATCGCAAACACCGCGCCGGCCTCGATCTTGCGGCGCAGCGCCTCGCCGACGGCGAGATGGACGGTGGAGCCGGCCGGGATAATCCCGAGCGAGGCCGGCGGCGTGTCGCCCTCGATTACCCACAATTCGAAATCGCGGCCGCCGTCGCGCTCGCCGGTAACGTGCGACAGCCCGATATCGCGGGTGCTGGCGTCGTAGACGACGAAATAATGAACATTACTTTCCTGCGGCGCCAGCGAAGCCACCAGGCGCCCGGCCGGTTCGTCGACCGGCGGCGGCGCAAGCAGCGGCACGGCCAGGGCGAGAACCAGCCCTGCGATCGCCGCGGCCGCGATGCCGCGCCACACGGCAAGGCTTTGCCACAAGCCGCCTGCGGGAGCCGCGGCCCCCCGTGGCGTTGCCGTGGCGCCGTCGGCCGCAAACAACCGTGCGTCGAGCCCGGCCTTGACCGCTGGCGGCGGCTCGACCGGTTCGTAACCCGCCGCCAGCGGCGCCATATGCTCTTCCCAGCGATCCACCAGCCGGGCGAAGTCCGGATCGGTCTCGATCCGGCGGGCGGCCGCGCGGCGGTCGTCGCCGTCGAGCGCGCCGAGCACATAGTCGGCGGCCAGCGCGTCGTCGCCGGTCAGTTCGCGTCCGTTGTCGTCGGCAGCGCTCATCGCTCCAGACAGTCCCTGAGTTTCAACAGGCTGCGCCGCAGCCATGTCCGCATCGTGTTCAGCGGCACGCCGTGCCGCGTGGCAAGCTCGGCATAGCTGTCGCCGCTCAGATAGGCGCCGCGCACCGCCGCCGACCGCTCGTCGTCGAGTTCGTCCATACAGTCGTCGATGCGCCGCCTCTCGCTGGTCATCACGGCGACGGATTCCGGTCCAGGCTTAGGATCGGCGATCTCGGCGGCATGGTCGATCGGCGCACCGCTCGGGCGCCGCGCCCGCAGCTTGTCGATCGCATGGTTGCGCGCCACCGCCACCAGCCACGAGATCGGACTCAGATCCGAGACGGCGAAGCGGTCGGCCTTGGTCCATATTTTGACATAGACGTCCTGCAACGCTTCCTCGGCCTCCGCCCGGTCCCTCAAGACACGCAGGCACACGCCGAAGAGTTTCGCGCTGGTTTGCCGGTAAAGCAAATCGAAAGCCCCGCGATCCTTCATCGCGGTACGGACGATCAGTTTTGTAATGTCGTGCGGCGTCATGCCGGCTCAACCTAGCGCGCCGCGCTGTATTTGCAATGCGGCATCGCCCCATTGCGGCGATGGAAAGCGGCGCGGCGCTCCGCCGCCCCGTTTCCGGCATCAAAAAGCCCGCACGCGGCGGGCTTTCCGAACTTGCGCCGATCCGGTTCGGCTATTCCGCCGGCTGTTTCGGCTTCTTCTTGAACAGCCCGCCCAGATTGTCCCACAATTCGATCTTGGCGCCCTGGCGCTTCATGATCACGCCCTGCTGGAGGATCGACAGGAAGTTGTTCCAGGCCCAGTAGATCACCAGCCCGGCCGGGAAGGTGGCCAGCATGAAGGTGAACACCACCGGCATCCAGTTGAAGATCATCGCTTGGGTCGGGTCGGGCGGCGTCGGGTTCATGCGCATCTGCAAGAACATGGTGATGCCCATGATCAGCGGCCACACCCCGATCAGCAGGAAGGCCGGCACGTCGTAGGGCAGAAGTCCGAACAGGTTGAAGATCGACGTCGGGTCGGGTGCGGCCAGGTCCTGGATCCAGCCGAAGAACGGCGCGTGCCGCATTTCGATGGTGACGTAAAGCACCTTGTAGAGCGCAAAGAAGACGGGAATCTGGATCAGCACCGGCCAGCACCCGGCCAGCGGATTGATCTTCTCCGTCTTGTAGAGCTCCATCATCGCCTGCTGCTGCTTCATCTTGTCGTCCGCGTATTTCTCGCGGATTTCCAGCATTTTCGGCTGAACCTTCTTCATGTTCGCCATCGACTTGTATGATTTGTTGGCGAGCGGGAAGAAGATCAGCTTGACCACGACGGTGGTGGCGAGGATCGCCAGGCCGAAATTGCCGAGCAGCTTGTAGAGCCAATCGATAAGATAGAACATCGGCTTGGTGATGAAATAGAACCAGCCCCAGTCGATCAGCAGGTCGAACTGGCGGATCTGCCGGTTTTCCTCGTAGGCGTCGACCCGGGAGACTTCCTTGGCGCCGGCAAACACCATGGTTTCCACGGTTGCCGACCCTCCGGCGTCGACCACCATCGGATCGGACAGGAAATCGGCCTGGTAGCGCGAGCGGTTGTCGTCGAGATAGACGAAGCGCGGCTGGAAGGCCTGCTTGCCCGACGGCACCATCGCCACGGCCCAGTATTTGTCGGTCATGCCGAGCCAGCCGTCGCTCGATTTCGACGGCACGATCTTGCCGTCTTCCTCGACGTCGGAATAGTCGATTTCCTGCAGACCTTCCTCGCCGGTGACGCCGATCAGGCCCTCGTGCAGTACGTAGATGCCGGTCGTCTGCGGTTTTTCGAAGCGCGTCACCCGACCGTAATTGCTGATCGAAACCGCGTTGCCCGAGGCGTTTTCGATCGTGTCGGACAGCGTGAACATATAGTCCGAATCGACCGCGACAGTGCGCTTGAAGGTCAGGCCCTTGTCGTTGGTGAAGGTCAGCACGACCGGGTTCTGCGGCGTCAGCTTCGCATTGCCGTCGACCGACCAGACCGTATCGTAGCTCGGCACCTGGCCGCTCGCCTCGCTGCCGACATAGCCGATTTCGACGTAATAGGCGTTGGGAACCGCCGACGGGTTGAGAAGCTCGATGTTGGGCGAGTTCTTTTCCACCGTCACGCGGTAGTCTTTGAGCAACAGGTCGTCGATACGTCCGCCCGTCAGGTTGATCGAGCCCGCAAGGCGCGGCGTGTCGATGACGACGCGACCGCCGCCGGCGAGCGCGTCGTCGCGGCCGCCCTGTCCGGCCGGCCCGCCGGGCACGTCGGCCGGCGCGGCGCCGGGTATGTCGGGGTTCACCGCCGGCGCGCCGGTCGCGCCGTCGGCCTTTGCGGCTCCGTCCGCCTCGGCCTGTTCCGTCTCGAGGCGGGTTTGCTCGCGTTGACTCTCGATCTTCGGGTTGACGTAAAAGACCTGCCACACCGTCAGGATCAGGATCGACAGCGCGATCGTGATGAAGAAATTACGGTTGTTTTCCATCAAGAGCCGTTCCGCGCATTCGTCGGGAGAGTTCGCTTTTCAGCTGGTCGAAGGGTATCGCCGCGATTTCGCGGCGCCCGACGATCACATAGTCCTTGCCGCGCGCCATGTCATCGGCTGCGTGCGTGCGCACGGCCTCCTTGAGGCGACGCCGGATAAGGTTGCGTATAACGGCGTTGCCGGTTTTTTTTGTGACCGTCAAGCCGAGGCGCGGCGCGGCGTCGTCGCCACGATCGTAAACCTCGAGCAGAAACAGACGTCCGCGCCGTTTTTCTCCGCGCCGTGCGGTCAGAAAATCGGCGCGTTTGCGCATCCGTTCCGGCGGGCGCGCACTGCGCCGGTTGCCGGTCAACGCCGCGCGGTCCGGTTCAGGCCGAAAGCCGGCTGCGGCCGCGGTTGCGCCGCGCCGCGATGACGCGGCGGCCACCCTTGGTTGCCATACGGGCGCGGAAGCCATGACGGCGTTTGCGCACGAGCTTGGACGGCTGATAGGTACGTTTCATTTATTTAATACCGCGGCGTGCGGCCCTTCTTGGATCTATCTCTTCAAAACAGGAGCTTTCGGATCTGGACGTGGGCGCACACAAATGGCGCCGGGCCACGGACCCGAACGTGCGGCGGCTTATAAAAAGATGGTCGCCGGAAGTCAATGAAAAGCCGGCATCTGGCGCGCTGGCGCTCGAAATGTCGTGACGAGACGGCTCACGAAAGGGTGAGGCCCTTTCGGAGTGCGGTCAATAGACGGTGAGATCGCGGCCTGACGGGTTGTACCCATCCGGTTGCTGGGCCAATTCGGGTGGGTGTTTCTTTGCCGCACCCAACGCCACAGGATTGTGCCATGCCCGATGCCGCCACCCGTAAACCGGCCCCGCGCGCGACACGGCGCCACGTGCTGGCCGGCGGCGGCGCGGCCGCGCTTCTGGCAATGGCGGGCGTGCCGGCCTTGGCGGCGCCGATCGGCGCGTTCGGGCCGCGCGGCACGCGCGGGTTCGACCATGCCGCCTACGACCGGCTCCTGCAGGCCCATGTCAGGCCCGACGGACACGGTTACAACCGCGTCGACTATCGCGGTTTCGCCGCGTCCGGCCGCGCGACGCTGAAATCCTATCTCGACCGTCTGCAGCAGGCCCGCCCGTCGACTTTCGGCCGCGCCGAGGCGCATGCCTACTGGATCAATCTTTACAATGCCAAGACTTTGGACGTGGTGCTCGACAACTATCCGGTCGCCTCGATCAAGCAGATCAATCTCGGCGGCGGCGGATTGTTCGGTCGCGGCCCCTGGTCGAAGAAGATTATCCGCGTCGAGGGGCGCGACGTCTCGCTCGACGATGTCGAGCATCGCATCGTGCGTCCGATCTTCGCCGATCCGATGAGCCACTATGCGCTCAACTGCGCCTCCTATTCCTGCCCGAACCTGGCCGCCCGGGCCTTTACCGGCGCCAATCTGGACCGGTTGATGGCCGACAACGCGGCCGCCTACGTCAATCACCACCGTGGCCTCAGCGTCGCCGGCCGTGCGATCACCGCCTCCAGGCTCTATTCCTGGTACGCGTCCGATTTCGGGGGCAGGGGGCGGTTGAAACGGCATTGGCGCCGTTTCGCCGCGCCGCCGCTGAAAAACGCCCTCGACACAGCGCGGCTTGGCGATTTCGTTTATGACTGGGCGCTCAACGATGTCTGAGGAGACAGCCATGTCCGGCGATGCCGGCAACAGCCCGACCGGCCGGCGCGCGGCGCTGTGGCGCTACGCGCCGATCGCCGTCGTCGTGGCCGGGCTGCTGTTCGGCTATGCCATGGGCTGGCACCGCTTCCTGTCGCTTTCCTATCTGTCAGAAAGTCGCGAGATGCTGGCCGCCTTCGTCGCGGCGCATTACGGACGCGCGGCTGTGCTGTTCTTCGCCGCCTATGTGCTGGCCGTGGCGTTTTCCTTCCCGGCCGCCTCGGTGCTCACCGTCCTTGCCGGTTTCCTGTTCGGCTGGCTGGTCGGCGCCGTGCTGGTCGCGTTTGCCGCGACACTCGGCGCGACCGTCGTCTTCCTGGCCGCGCGTACCGCGTTCGGCGACGTGCTGCAGCGCAGGCTCGGTGCGCGCACGGCGCGTTTGGCCGACGGGTTCCGGCGCGACGCGTTCGGCTATCTGCTCGTGCTCAGGCTGGCGCCGATCTTCCCGTTCTGGATCGTCAACATCGCCCCGGCGTTCTTCGCGGTCGAGCTGCGCACCTACGTCGCCGCCACCTTCATCGGCATCCTGCCCGGCACGCTCGCCTATGCCTGGCTCGGCGCCGGGCTCGACAGCGTCCTGGTCGCGGCGGGCCAATCCGGCCGCGACATTGCGCTTCGCGATCTGGTGACGCCCGAAATCACGCTCGCCTTCGTCGCGCTCGCCCTTGTTGCGGCGATCCCCACCATCGTAAAGAAGGTCGGCGGCCGGCGCGCCTGAACCGCGGTGCCGCCGCGTCGCCGCGAAAGCCGGCCGGCCCGGGGCCATGCGAAGGGATTTTATGACCGATACGATATTGAAACCGGATATTTGCGTCATCGGCGCCGGTTCCGGCGGCCTGTCGGTCGCCGCCGCCGCCGCCGCGTTCGGCGTGCCGGTGGTGCTCGTCGAAAAGGGCAGGATGGGCGGCGATTGCCTCAATTACGGCTGCGTGCCCTCCAAGGCGTTGATCGCGGCCGGCAAGCGTGCCGCCGCGCTGCGCGGCGCATCCGCCTTCGGCATCGCCGACGTCGAGCCGAAGGTCGATTTCAAGGCCGTCAACCGCCATGTCCGGGACGTGATCGCGGCGATCGCGCCGAATGATTCGGTCGAGCGCTTCACCGCGCTCGGCGTTCATGTCATCCGCGGCCAGGCGCGCTTCACCGGCCCGCGCACGGTCGTGGCCGGCGACACCGAGATTCGCGCCCGTCGCTTCGTCGTCGCCACCGGCTCCTCGCCGATGGTGCCGCCGATCCCCGGGCTCGACGATGTCGATTTCCTGACCAACGAGACGATTTTCGATCTCACCCGCCGGCCGTCGCGGCTGATCGTCATCGGCGGCGGGCCGATCGGCATCGAGCTCGCCCAGGCCCATCGCCGTCTGGGTTCGGAGGTGACCGTGCTCGAGGCGTTTTCAGCACTCGGCCGGGACGATCCCGAGGCGGCCGCGGCGGTCCTGGAGCGGTTGCGCGGCGAAGGCGTCGTCATCCGCCAAAACACCGCCGTCGCGCGGGTCGAACGGCGCGGCAAGACTGGGGTGCGGGTCTATGTCGAGACCGACGCCGGGCCCGAGCCCATCGACGGCAGCCATCTGCTCGTGGCCACCGGTCGCACGGTCGATGTCGACGGGCTCGGCCTCGACGAGGCCGGCATTGCCCACGACGAAAAGGGCGTGAAAGTCGACGCCAAGCTGCGCACCACCAACCGCCGCGTCTACGCGATCGGCGATGTCGCCGGCGGGCCGCAATTCACCCATGTCGCCGGCTATCATGCCGGGCTGGTCGTGCGCGCGCTGCTGTTTCGCCTGCCGGCGCGCGAGAACCGTGCCATCCTGCCGCGGGTCACCTACGCCGATCCCGAGCTCGCCCAGGTCGGCATGACCGAGGCCGAGGCTCTC
Organism: Nitratireductor sp. StC3; assembly: GCF_003015025.1. Lineage (NCBI taxonomy): Bacteria > Pseudomonadati > Pseudomonadota > Alphaproteobacteria > Hyphomicrobiales > Phyllobacteriaceae > Nitratireductor > Nitratireductor sp. StC3. The sequence continues at coordinate 50,290 of NZ_PYBP01000010.1, forward strand.
AAGGCCCGTGGCGGGGTCCGCATTCTGCGCTGGCCCTATGCCGAAAACGACCGCGCCCAGGCCGAGCGCCAGACCGCCGGCTTCATCAAGCTGATGGCGGATCGGCGCGGCCGGTTGCTCGGCGTCACGATCGTCGGCGCCAATGCCGGCGAGATGATCAATCTTTGGGCCCTGGTCCTGTCGAAAAAACTGCGTCTGCGCGACGTCGCCGCCTATGTGCCGCCCTATCCCACGATGAGCGAAATTGGCAAACGCGCCGCGATCACCTATTTTTCGGGTGCGGCCCGCAAGCCGGTGGTCAGGCGGCTGATCGCGTTTTTGCGATTGTTTGGCTGACCGGCCGGTCCGCGCGGGCAGGAAAGGCGCGATGACGAGCCACGACAAAGCCCAGCACGGCGATGACACCGGTCCGGACGGTTCGGCCGGTCCGGCCGCCTGGCCACATCGCCTGTCGACCAAGCTTTTGTTGTTGACCATCGTGTCGGTGCTGATCGCCGAGGTGCTGATCTTCATCCCGTCGGTGGCCAATTTCCGGCTGCGCTGGCTCGAGGAGCGGCTGTCGACGGCCGCCGCCGCCAGCGTGCCGTTGATCGAAAGCGGTGAGATCGAGCTGCCGCCGCAACTGCGCGACGACGTCTTGATGGCGCTCGGCGCCAAGGCGATCGCCGTGCGCGACGAGGGCGTGTCCCGGCTGCTGGTGGCGTCCGACATGCCGCCCGATGTCGACGAGCACGTCACCCCGTCCGAGGTCGGCCCGCTGGCCGCGATCGCCGGCGCGCTCGACACGATGATGGAGGGCGGCGACCGCATGCTGCGCGTCTACGGGCGCGTCGGCGACAGCCCGATGGATTTCGAGCTGATCCTGCCCGACGCCAAACTTCGCGCGGCCATGTTCGTCTATGCGCGCAACGTCGCGCTGTTGTCGTTGCTGATTTCGCTGATCACCGCCGGGCTGGTGTTTTTCGCCATCCACGCGCTGATGATCAGGCCGATTCACGGCATGCGCCGGGCCATGTCCGCCTTCGCTGAGGCGCCCGACGATCCCGGCCGCATCATCCGCCCCTCCGGCCGGCGCGACGAGATCGGCATCGCCGAGCGCGAATTGTCGGTGATGCAGAACCAGCTCCACCAGACGCTGGGCGAACAAAAACATCTCGCCGATCTCGGCCTGGCCGTGTCCAAGATCAATCACGACATGCGCAACATCCTGGCGTCCGCGCAGTTGATCTCGGACCGGCTGCGTGCGGTCAAGGACCCGTCCGTGCAGATGTTCGCGCCCAAGCTGGTGCGCGCCATCGACCGCGCCGTCGGCTACACCGAGCGCGTTCTGGCCTATGGCCGCGCCCACGAGGCGCCGCCGACGCGCCGCATCCTGCGGCTGCGCACGCTCGTCGCCGAGGTCGAGGGCCTGGTCGGTCTCGATCCGCGCGCCGACATCGAGTTCGTCAACGCGGTCGCGCCCGATTTCGAGGTCGACGCCGATGCCGAGCAGCTCTTCCGTGTCCTCAACAATCTGTGCCGCAACGCCGTCCAGGCGATGGCGGCCGACCGGGAGGGCTCGCTGGTGCGCCGGCTGACCGTGTCGGCCGAGCGCGAGGGCAGCGTCAGCCGCATCCTCGTCGAGGACACCGGTCCGGGCCTGCCGGCCAAGGCGCGCGACAATCTGTTCGCCGCCTTTCGCGGCGCGGCGCGCTCCGGCGGCACCGGTCTCGGCCTGGCGATCGCCCATGAGCTGGTGCGCGCCCATGGCGGGGCGATCGAACTGGTGGAGAGCGTCGGCGGGCGCACCCGGTTCTTGATCACGATTCCCGACCAGCCGGTCCGGCTCGACGAGGCGCGCCAGACCATCCGCCGCCCGGCCTGAGCGGCCATCTGTTTGCCGCCTTTCGCGGCGCGGCGCGCTCCGGCTGCACCGGTCTCGGCCTGGCGATCGCCCATGAGCTGGTGCGCGCCCATGGCGGGGCGATCGAACTGGTGGAAAGCGTCGGCGGGCGCACCCGGTTCTTGATCACGATTCCCGACCAGCCGGTCCGGCCCGACGAGGCGCGCCAGACCATCCGCCGCCCGGCTTAAGCGGCCATTGCCGGGCGCCGGGGCAGGCCGGGCGAACCCGTTGCGCAGCCCGGCCGATCCACGACGCCCGACACCGGTCCCGCGATCCGCATCCCGACGGGTGGGTGGCGGCGGACGTGGCGCGCCGGTCGATCGGGCCGTCCATCCTTGGCGCAAGGCGACCGTTTGATCGCCGGGATCGCACGGTCAGGCCGGGCGTGCGCGGCGCCATGGCCGCTGGACGGCGCCGGGCACCGCCCGCGCCCCGCAACATTCCTTCCAGCCCCGCGTCCGCCACCGGCTGGCTTACGCTGCGCTGTGGCCGCGTCCGCGCAGCGCGGCGGTCTCGCAGGGCCGCCCGCCGAAAGCGCAAAGTTTTCGCCCGCGCCCGCTTGCTTTTCGCCCGCGTCTTCATTAGGTAGCGGTTTCGTTTGCGGATGGCGGCAACGCCCGTCCGCGGGCCGCCCTGGACGCGGCCCCGCGCGCCCGTAGCTCAGCTGGATAGAGCACCAGACTACGAATCTGGGGGTCAGAGGTTCGAATCCTTTCGGGCGCGCCATACCGTTCTCACCATCGCCAAGAGCACCTAACACCCTGAATGGTAAAGACAAATTTGCCGTTCTAAATCCCGTTTCGCGGGCATAGCGCAGGCGGTCGGCAAATGCGAGTTTAAGTACCGTGCGCCGGTTCTCCAGCTTGCCCGAAACCCACTGATTCCAAGGGTTCGCCAGGAATCCGAGCGCCGTTCTAAGTGTATCGTCGAAGCTGCTTTTCGGACGTTTGGCATCCGCCATGTTTTCCCGGACGACCAGTTTCTCCTCTTCCAGCTTGGCAATGCGGTCCTCGTAGGCGCCGATGACGCTCGGCGTTTTCGCTTCGACCACGCGTTCCAGGAACTGCTCGATCTGCCTGTCAATCTCGGTCAGGCGTTTCCCGAGCGACCGGGACTGCGACTGCGTTTGCTCCCCGATATGGTTCCACCATTCGCGCAGCATGCCGCACGCGATGCGAAACAGGTTTTCACTCGGTTGCAGCTCTTTCAGAAGGCTTTCGAGCTCGCCTTCGATCCTGTCCCGCCGGATCGACTTCCCGTAGCTGTCACATCCCCGCTTTGGACACAGGTAGTAGGGATAGCGGCCGTGCGAGCCCTTCGACCAGCAGGCGGTCAGAGGGGTGCCGCAATCCGCGCAGGCAACGTGTCCCCTCAAGGGGAAGTCCTCATTCAGGTTCTTGCGGCGCGGCGTATAGGTCGCCCCGTCAAGACGCGCGAGGATGCGGCGATGGACATCGAAGGTGATCAGGCCTTTGTGCTGACCTTCCCTGAGCGAGACGCCCCACTTCCTGGCCTCGACATACCCGGCATAGACGGGATTGCGCAGCAGGATCGCCACGCGCTGGTTGGTCACCCGTCCGGTCGCGCTTTTGGGAAACAGCGGTTCGTCCTGCAAGAAGCGCATGACTTCCGCCTGGTTTTCGAACTCGCCGTGGGCGTAGCCTTCGAGCACGCGCTGGACAATTGATGCCACGGGTTCATCGCGCGTGAGGATCATGCCGCGTCCGGTGACACGCTGGTGCCTGAAGCCGGTCGGAGCCTGAAACGGCCAGTAGCCGTTCACCACACGGGCGCGCATGCGGTTTCTTGTCTGCTCGCCGTTCTTCTGGCGCTGGTGCTGCGAGACGCTGGCGAGCAGGTTTTCGACGAGGATCGAGTCCGAGTCCTCACCGAACTCGATGGAGGGCGATTCCAGCACCGCGCCTGCTGCGAGAATGGCGGAGCGCAACTGGATATGCTGCTCGACGCCGCGCGCCAGACGCGAAACGTCATCGATCAGGAAGACGATCCCGTCCTTGCGGTGATTGCGGGCGTAGGCAAGCGCTTCCTTGACGCCCGGTCGCTCGATGGTGCTGCCCGACGCGTCGTCGCCAAAGACCGCGACGATCTTGTACCCCTTCATGCGCGCGAACTCGCGGCAGCGCGTTTCCTGGCTGCGGATTCCGTCCCCGGCCTTGCGCTGCTTGGCACTCGATACCCGGCAATAGATGATGGCTTTTTCGCGTTTCTTGTCCTGTGTCATGCCGGGCCTTCCCTTTCGTCGTCGTCCGCTGGCGTCTCCGTGATGTTTGAGGACGGCATTGTACCATCAGCGGACTCCGGCCCGGAGTTCTCGTTGAATTCCTCGAAGAGTTGCCCACAGACATCGACGCTGTAGCCCAGCCACGCGAAGTGGAACATGATCGACCAGAGGGTTTCGAGCAGCTCGCGCTTCTGGTCCTCGCTCAGGTCCATGCCATCGAGCTCGCCGAGATATTTGTCATGATCGAGGTCGAGCGAGCCCGCAGCCCCCGCATTCTTCGGCAGGTCGTTCAGGGAGATTGGGTCAGTCTTTCTCATCGCTGGCCTCCTTCCGTCCTGCCTGATTTGAGAAAACAGACAGGATACAGGAAATAATTCCCAAATACAATGAAAATATTCCTAGCCTGACACATCATCAATGCTTCGTGCCGCTATGGAAACTCGGGTTGAACGGGCACGCGAAATCTTCATCGCGAAGGTAGACCTCCGCCGCCAATCTCGCCGTTTCCCGGCTGGCGCGCCGGGCATCGGCAAGCGATATGTCGGACACATCGTCCTCGGGCGGCGGCGTGGCGTCGCGGAACTGCCCCATCAGGAAGGCGACCAGGATCAGTACCCAGTCGATGGCAATGCCGACCGCGATCTGGGGAACGAGTTGATCCGCATGTTTGAGGATGGCCCCGGCCTTGGTGAGCGAGTGCCGATCAGGCAGGACAAGCGCGGCCAGCCGGTCTTCGAGCTTCCCGGCCATGACCTCCAGGGCGTCGGCAACATTCGCCAGTTCGCCCTGGAGTGCGTCGATCCCGTCATCCTGGCGCTGCCTGAGCGCGGCGCCCCGCGCCGTGCCGCGAATGCCCAGGCTTTGGCGCAGATCGGCAGCAGCGCTCCGCAGGACGGCAACCGGCACCCGACTGCGCAAAAGCGCCAGCAGGCTACGGGCCGCGATGTCATTGCCGTTGGCGAAGGCCGCATTCAATTCGGGGATGCGCGCCATGATGGCCGCCTGTGAACTCGAAAGCACCTTGGCGGAATCCGCGATCCGATCTGCCGCATTTGAGAGCGCGTCGGTCAGGGCGCCCGCGCCCGGCGAGCCGGTACGGCAACCCTCGCTGCGCTCGCAATCCGCCTGCGCGCGAAGCCGGGCGGCGCGGTCGCTCAGGTCCGGCGCGAGCTGGCCTGCTTCGAGGGCGAGGGCTTGTAGGTCGCCCGCCACGTCCATCAGGGCGTCAATATGGCGCGCCGCATGAATGGCCAGCGCACTGCCACCGCCCGTGGCGAGCACATTCGTATAGGTCGAGAACATGGCGACCAAGACCATCAGCGTGGCGATCATGGGGATGAAGCCGTGGCGCAGGCGTTTTTGGACATAGGGAATGCCGCCCAGCACCAGAATGAAGATCAGGTGCAGGAGCGCCCCGCAGGCACAGGCGATTCCGAATGCCGCGAAAGCCGCAAATGCGGGCGGTTGGATCGTATCAGCCAGGAACTCGCGGTAAGAGATGAACGAAAGGAAACCCGAGACCCCGGCAACGATCATGGACACGACCGTCGTGGCGTTGCGGTATTCGGCGGATAATCGGACCAGCTTCCTGCGCACGTGTTCGTTCCCGCATCGGGTTTCGCTGTGGATCAGCGGATATCGATAGCGGTATTACAACCGGATGTCAGAGCCGGACGGGGTGGTCCACCCAAGCAGAAAATTATGTGGACCCTACCGGGCCGCGCCTAACTCGTTGTGACGATTCGGGAAATTTCTGTATGGTCGACGCCGGAAAACGAAAACCAGGCAGGCGTACGCGGCGGCTCTATCATTCCGCCAAGATCAGCGACTACCAGTTCAAGAAGGTGCTGTGGCAGTTCACGCTCGACCATTCGGCGGCGGAGGCCGCCAGCCATGTTCGCCTCAGTGCCAACAGCATCAGCGCCATCTACGCCAAGCTTCGGCGGTTCTTTTTTGACTACCGGCTCTTTTCTGATCCCTACAAGGGCGGTGACCCGAGGGACGGGTTCGACGTCGAGGGCTATGAGGATATCGAACACCTTCTTCTTACGTTCCATCTCAAACGCGTGTCCGAAAAGCGCGGCCAGCTCGATTCACGCATGGACGCGCCGGACTACCATTTTGCCGAAAGCAACTGGCGCTTTGACTATCACGCGATGAAAGCTGATCGCGGCCCCGATCTTGTGCACAAGATGATGTTCGAAAACCTGCTCGAATTCATCCGCCGTTTTGGTCCGGTCGGCGCCCGGCGCAAGCCTGGCTTCCGGGAATGGCTTGAAGGCCGCCGCCTCGCCCTTGAGCAGCTGGACCGGCGCATTGTCTGGCTTGAACGCAATTCCACTCGTTTCCGTGATCCCTCAGCCCGCGACGAGCTGCGCCGGATGCGTGAGGACTAAGCTCTTCATTGGGTGTTTTTTCCGGATGGCTCCGGTTTTTGCTGCCGGGCTCGCCACCCAGCCGTGACGATGGCGGTTATGTCTGGCCGCCGCCCACCGTTCAATGGCCTGCCCGCTCCATTCGCTTCGCTCCCGTGTTGACCATGACCGGCGGTCTCCAATGCGTCCCGACGTCTCCCGCGCATCGGCTGGATGGTCCAGCCCTCAACCAGCAAAGGAGACATCCGATGAAAAAGAAAACCACCAACGAGAAACCGCTCTTCCGCGTGACCTTCTCACGCATCGAGCAGGACAGGGACGGCAACGATATCGTCACCCGGCCCAAGGAGATCGGCGCCATCTGGCCGCGCAAGAACGGCAAGCAGGGCGGCATCCTCTCATTCGCCCATATCCCGGTCGAACTCGCACAGCGCAAGGGCGTCATCTTCGTCCTGCCGGTCGATCAGGCCGACAACGGGGGCTCACAATGAGCCCCCGCCTTACCATCGCGGAGCTCAACGATAACTTCCGCAAGGCCTTTGCGCCCGGAACCGTCGTTGCCACGCGGGGCGTCATGGCGCTGCCGGAAAAAGTCCGCGAACGCATCGTCCGCAAAGTGCGAAGCTTCGATGACTTCACGCCGGACAACGATCCGCATGGCGAGCACGACTTTGGCATGATCCGGGACCCTGATGCGGGTAACATCTTCTGGAAGATCGACTATTACGATCTCGACTGCGAGATGGGTAGTCCCGATCCGTCCGACGCGGCGGTTACACGCCGCGTGCTGACGATCATGCTGGCCAGTGAGTACTGATCGCGCTGACTATCGACCGAAACCGGCGCGGCTACGCGCCGGTTTTTCTGTCACCGGCCTAAAACCGCATTCCGGCGCGGGCGGAAAGGCCATGCTCCTGGCCTTCATTGGCGAGCGCGCCGCGATATTCGAACGTGATGTCGACGGTATCCTCGAGCGTGAAGGCAACACCGGCATTGAAGAGGACGGTATCGCGGGGAAGGTCGATCCCGCGCACGTCAAACTCCGACGCCGGTGCGTCCCGGAAGGCGTGTGAGTGTTCCGAGCCGGTGTTGCCGATGACATGCTGCCAGCCGACGCCCGCGCGCAGGGTGGCCGTACCATCACCGGTTTCGATCCTGTGCGCGCCGTCGATACCGAGTGTGGCAAGCCCGATATGGTCGGTCTGGGCATCGGCCTCCAGTCCCGCTTCGCCATCCTCGCCAAAACTCCCAGAGCGGCGGACGATATACGCGCCATCGAGATGAGGCCGCAGTTGTGATTTCCTGTTGCCGATAGGGCGGCTGATGCGCGCGAAGATCTGGCCTGTTTGGGCGGAGTAGTCAGCCCCGCTTTGCCCGTCGAAGCCGGAGAAGGATGTATCGCGATCCGTCCCGATATCGTGAAAGGTGAGCGAGGCGCCGCCTTCGATATCAAGACCGGTTTCGCCGATGGGCTCGCCGCCATAGATGAGGGCATGCAGATTGCGGCTGGTGGCGGTCGAGGCGCGGCCATCGACATCGATCAGGCTCTGGCTGTAGCCGATGCCAACGCCAAAATGGCCGTCATCGCCAAGTTCTGCCTCGAACCCGGCCATCATGCCGCCATGCGCGGTATCCGCCGAGGCACTGTTGCCGTCACCCTTGAACCAGCCATCCGTTGCGAAAGCCTCGACCCAGTAGGGTGAACCGTCTTTGGTGTCCTTGCGACCCTGCGGGCGGCGCAGCGCGATATCACGCAAGCTGCGCTGCTCCCTGATCTGCGCGGCGGAAAGGCTGGCATGGACCTCGCCGGAAAGCGCATCGAGAGCGGCGCGGGTCGCGACGTCGCCGGAGACGAGATATAGCGCGCTGACCGCGCCGTTGGCGCCCGCATTGCCGCTCGCGCCCGCTACGGCCAGTTGGTTGCGGCTGCGCGCCCGCGCCTGCATGACCGCGGCGTTGCCCGAAAGGGTCAGGAAGACATTGTTCGCCCCATAGGTCAAAACGCCGTTGACGGTGGCCGGTGTGGTCAGCGTATCGAATGCGCCTGCCACGCCACCATCGGCGGTGATAATCGTATAGGCGGTGCCGAGCGCGAAGTCGGGGAAAGGGATGACCTGCACCGTGCCGCCATTGATGGTGACGGTGCCGCTTGCATCGAGGAGGTCGCTTTGCCCGGCACTGTTGATCTCGACTTCATAGGTCGAGCCCGGATTGAAGGTGGCGTTGACCACCGGGGTGGTGCCGATGGAATTGCCCGGGGCAACCGTGCTGCCATTATCGAACACCACACTGCCCGCGCTGCCCGTTCCGTCGAACCGGCTGCCGCTGCCAAAGGTCATGGTGCCGCCCATCTCGCCCGACAGGCTGATGCGGGCATCGCTGATCGCCACTGTTCCCGCGAACCCGCTGCTGTCACCGGAAAGGATGGTGTGCCCGGCTTCGAAAGTGAGGGTGCCGTTGCCGCTGATCCCGGGCGCGAATGTGTAGTTGGTGCCGGTATGGTTGAAGACGATCTCGCCGGTGCCCGATCCGAAGTTGATGGCGCCGGCATCGATGATGCCGGGTGCGGCAGCGGCATCGCCTTCCGCCGCCCCGATGTTGAGCGTGCCGGTCGAGCCACCCGCGCTGGCAATCGTCAGTGTCCCATCGACATCCAGCGTGCCGTCGTCGCTGAGTGTCAGTTCGCCGGTGCCGCTGTGGCCGACACTCATTGCCCCGGTATTGGTCCACGAAGAACCGGTCCCGGCGATCAACACCTCGCCATCCGATCCGGCGATGTTGCCGAGACGTCCGGTCGTGGATGTAACCATCCCGCCGCCGCGTATCTCCATCAGCCCGTCCGAACCATTGCCGCTGCTGACGATCAGGGTCGTTGCCGCCGATGTGGTGGCGCCGTTGCGCACGATCAGCGTACCCGATCCGTTGTTGCCCACGGTCAGCGTGCCGGTGTTGACCCAGGACGATCCGGCGCCATCGACGATAACATCGCCGGTCGCACCCGCGCTGTGTCCGGCGATCCCGGAAGCGCTTTCCAGGTTCGCGCCGCCAAGGATGTTTATTGTTCCGTCACCACCGGCGCTCTGTCCGACATAGGCCACGCCTCCGGCATCGACCGCAGCCCCGTCCTCGATATCGAGGACCCCGGTGCCACTGGTCCCAACGACGAAGTGGCTCGATGTTATGAGCTGCGATCCGGCGCCGCGCACAAGCATCTGCCCGCTTGCACCGGCCTGTTCGCCGATCCGGGTGGTCAGGTTGGTGACCGTTGCTCCGTCGAGGACGTTGAAGACGGCTGATCCGGTGTTGCTGAAACCGACCCAGAGAGCGATATCGCTCGACATGGACGATCCGGCGCCGGTTACCGTGACCTCGCCATAGCCGCCCAGCGTTCGGGCCAGATAGATGTGACCGTCGCTCTCGACATCACCGCCGTTCTGAATGGTTACATAACCAGAGCCGTTGTACCCGACATGAATATCGCCGGTGCTGGTCCATAGCGAGCCCGCACCATCTACGGTCACGGTGCCGGTCGATCCGCTGGCGTTGCCAATATAGCCGGTGGCGTTGTCAAGGGTGCCACCGCTCAGGATGTCCAGTGTGCCATCCGAGCCGTTCAGCACGCCAACCTGTAGTGAACTGGTTGCAGTGACTGCTCCGCCATCCTCTATGGTCAAGGTACCGGTTCCGGTCCTGCCGACCTGCAACTGTCCGGTGTGGCGGATCTCGGAACCGGCATCCGAGACCGTCACCTCGCCCGTGCTTCCGGCGCTGAGTCCGACATAGAAATTGCCGCCGGAATCGACCGAGGCGCCGTCTTCGACATCAAGGATACCGATCCCGCTGTTCCCGACGATTACCTGGCCTGGAGACGTCAGCGTCGATCCCGCACCACGTAGCAGGATCTCGCCGTCCGCGCCCGCGAGTTCTCCGATCAGGGTCGTAGCGGCGTCAACCGTTGCTCCGTCGACCACATTCATGAGTGCCGACCCGGTATGGCCGACATAAAGCGCATTGTCCCCGCTCATCGACGATCCCGCGCCAGTGACCGTTACCTCTCCATAACCGTCCGCGGTACGACCCAGATAGATGCTGCCGTCGCTCTCAACGTCGCCGCTGTTCTGAATGGTCACATAACCGGAACCACTAAAGCCGACATAAAGGTGGCCGGTACCGGCCCAGCGGGAACCATCGCCATCGACCGTCACAGTTCCGGTCGATCCTACGCCGGTTCCGACAAAGGCGGCCGCATTGTCCAGCGTTCCGGCATTGATGATGGACAGTTCGCCATCGCCGGTGTCCGGAACGCGGAGGTCCTGGATATTGACGCCATACCCGTCAATCGATGCTGCCGGGCTGTCTGTGCCTATGAATGCCGCGTCGCCCGCGCCCGGTGCGACTCCGCCAACCCAGTTGGTGGCTTCCTGCCAGTCCGAATTGGTGGCGCCCGACCATGTGATATTCGCGCCGTAGGCGGGCATGGCCGCGGCGCTGAGGAGCAGGGCAAAGAAGGGCGTTCGTCTGTTGAGCAATGAATAAAATAGAAGGCAAGGTGTTGAACAATAAATTTAGCGACTAGGATAACAAAATGGGGTTTTCTTGTAAAATTTGTTGCCGCGACGTTCTTATGTAATTCAAACCTCTGTTCGCATTGCCTCACGACGCATGGCCCGGCTGAGCGTCCATTCGGCAACGCCATATTGTTCGGCCAGTTCGGCGCGGGTCGAGGCGCCAAGATCGATCAGGCGTCTTGCTTCCGATAACTGGCGTTTGCTGAGTTTGGGCGGACGCCCGATGCGTTTGCCACGAGCCCGCGCGGCGGCGATGCCTTCCTTGGTGCGCTGGATCAGAACGTCGCGCTCGAATTCGGCCACCGCGCTCATCAGCGTGAAGGTCAGCTTGCCATGCGGCGTCGCGTGATCTCCAGGCAGATTTCGCCGCAGCTGCGGAAACCACACACACGCCATCGCTGAAAACCGATCTCAACGACCTCGGCTTTGGCCGATAGTTCAGGGCACCGAACGGTAGGCAGTTTTCACGGATAGCGCAGACCGCAAGGTGTGCGAGGGTAGTACCTCGCAACCTTGGCAAGGGAGGCCCGCTGCGCGCCTCCCGTTGCATCCCTCCCGGCCTGTGGCGCAATCCTCGGCATTGAGCCTTGATGCGCCAGTCAACCGTATCGCCGGTTGATCACTCGCAGGACCTGGAGACGTGCCTCTCCACCTGCACCGGACCATGCACAATCGTCTGGCCGATTGATCACCAGCCAGGAGAGCCTTCGAGCTCCCCCGGCGCCCCCATGACCCAAGGGAGACTTCGCTCTCCCTCCGGCCACCCATCGAGCAAAGGGCGTTCCTGCCCTTGTGCAATCCTGACCAACCGTCCGCCGATTGGATGCCGCTATTGGCTGATGAGCGAGTTCACGGCGCGCTTCCAAACCGGTGATGCAGTTCAAGCGCCTTTATCAGCGCGGTATTTGCATGAGTGAAGTTTTCGAGCTGATCCTTCATCCGATAGGCCCACTTCATGCCGTGCAGATAATTGTTGCGGTAGCGGTACACGACAATCAGCACCGCCGCCGCGGCTTCTGACGGATCGTCGCTCTCGCCCTTCAGGACCCTTTCTACAAGCTCCTGCCTGTCACCATTGCGGAAATGCAGGTGGTCGAAGTGATCAGTGAACGCCCCGTCTTTCACATACCTGTTCCGAAAATAGGCGACGCTCTCCGCGAAGGTGTCTTTGGCTGGGGCGCCTTGCGTGACCCAATATGCTGCGAGATTGACAATCGCTTTGGCGCTGCCGCTCGAGTTCAATGCATCGGATTCGAACAGGCTCCAAAGCAGCGCAAAGTGCGTGATCGCCTCACGCTCGTTTATCGTGAGGTCGGCAAAGCCCGGAGCATGGTCGTTTAGCCATTCGACTGTATTCATTGCAGGTACTCAATCTTTGACTGCGCGGCCTTTATCTTCTCGACCCATTCCTTGAGTGCCGTGATTTCATGCTGGACCGCCTCTGGTTTGGGCAGCGGCGAATTGAGGGCATCCGCCGAACTATGCAGCAGCACTGAGCACCGCCCATAGGCCTTGCGCATCGCGACACAGTCTTCCATCGTCAGCATCGTGAGCTTGGCCAACCCTTTGGTTTCGACCTTGTTGGAAAGGCGCTTCAGCACAGGTCCGACAGCTTCTTCGACGGCGCGCTCCCATGTTGAGCGCAGGCGTTTTTGGAGCGCATCGACGGCGCTCTCCCAGCCGTCATGGTCACCACTGATGTAAAGAGCCTTCTGATTATCAAGTTGCTTTTGCATCCCCTCGATGACCTTTTCGATTGGCTGGGCTCGGGCAGGCGGATCAAGCTGGACAAATCCTGCGTGGTCGTCAGTACGGGTGACCGAACGAAACGCGATGTGCGTCCTCTTTTCCCGGCACTCTTGATCGAGCAGGAACAGGAACGCGATGTCATGCGTAAGCACAATAATCTGCCGGTGCTCGCCTTCAGCGGCTAGCCGTTTGGCGACAGCCTCGCGATGCATGTGGTCGAGGGAGGAAACTGGGTCGTCGAAAACGATGCCCGAACGGCTCTCGGTTGTTGCGAGTTCTGCCATGAACGCGGCGAGTGCAACGCACCGGTGCTCACCTTCGCTCAGCACTTCGCCCACTTTCGCAGCAGGCTTTCGCATTAGGCTCACTCGAAAGTGCGGTACGCCGTAGCTCGATTTCTCCTTGCGGAGTTCAATGGCAAGGCCGGCAACACCAAGCTTGTCTACCTCGCGTGCGAACTCGGCACGCAACGTATTGGTTACAAGCTGCTCCGCGATCTCTCCGCTCATCGTAGTGATCTTGTTGGTCGACGTGTCCTTTGCGCGATCATGCAGAACAGCGATTTTCTTGCGGCGGCCAATCTCTGCGAGCACGTCGTCCAGTACCACGGCAAGCCATTCGCGATCCGATAGCTCATACAACTCATCCCTCAATTTCGCGCGCTCGTCGGATTCGTCTTCCGCCCGCAACGCCGAAATCCGTTCCGACAACGCTGCCTCGTGTGCGGCGATCGCCTCGTTTGGCCATGCCGAAATAGCTGGTATCACGGCGGATTCATCGACGGCATCGCCACGCAGGGCAGCGCGCAGCCGCCATTTTGCGGTCACTAGCGAGCGCCGTATGATCCCAGCCAATTCCCCATCATTCAATTCGTCTCGAACGAAGACCGATATCGCGGCAACTTCGGACGCACCGATGTTCCCGCCATCCATTACATCCACGGCCTCATTGAACGCTTCCAGAGCTAGCTCCTCTTTGCGTTTGGTTTCGTCCTTTACGAATTTCTCGAACCGAACCATCCGGCCCGCGGCTTCGGCGTCCAGCTCCTGCTGGCAAAGAACACAACGCGCGCCTTCCGAAGTCATTGGGAAAGCGAGATCGGGATATGCCTTCTGCGTCGAATAATCGCGTGCAGCTTCCCACAATGCACGCCACACATCCGACCCGGCATCCGGCAGCGGCTCGTCCGCAAATAGATCGCTCGCGGCGGCTTCCGCCGCGCGGCGAGCGGACTCATATGCCGAATGGAGCCTGCGCAGGCGAGCAACCCGTTCGTCAGTGGTGGCATCACTAAGCCGAGCGAACGCTTCTCGGGCAGCAACAAGCTTTTCACGTTGCGCCTCATTCTTTCGCGCCGCCTTAGTCGGGTCGTTACCCAGGTCAGCCTTTAGCGTTTCAAGGCGCGCCTTTTCTTTGTCATTCAGCGCTGCGAGATTCCGAATGTCCTGTTCATTGGTGCCGCCGTTCAGTTCAGCAATCAGTTTGGCTGTCGTGGTTCCTCCATGAGTGTTGGGTAGCTTGATCGCTTCCGGCGTTTGTTCTTCCAGCCCCATAATCTCGGCGCTTACCCGCTTCTTGATCTCCTTACAGGCCTCGGCAAGCTGCTCCAGAACACGCATTGGAAACGGCGTATAGGCAACATCATTGACTTCATTTACATGGATGTTAGCAGTGCGGCTGTCGAAGACGCTAACCGCAGACAACAGCGGGTCCGCCGCGCTCTCCCCGGCCCATGTCTCGCTCTTGTTTTGACCGTTCGCCGAGAAGTCGATGACGGCCTTCGACGTTCCTGGCTTTGCAGTATAGATGTTCGGCAAAATGCGGTCGCCTTTTGGGGGCGTTCGGGCGCGGCAGACTTTCTTCAGGATGCGGGCATAACCGGATTTCCCGGAACCATTATCGCCATAGACAACTGTAAGCCCGGACTTATCAAACGTCAGACGCTCGCCCGCCTTCAGAGCATTGACGTTTTCGACTTCGCGAATGGCCCGTAAGGTTATGGCGAAGGCCGCCGACTGCGGGTCCGGAATATGCTCGCGCGCAAGAGGTACGGCACCGACTCCGCCGTTCTTGCAGAGCTCTGTCAGTTCTTTGAGATCAGCTTCGTCCAACTCGCCCTTTGTGCAGAAACGGCGAAGGGCATCGCGTTGCCATTTCGGGCAACCTGTCGACCATGTGAGAATGTCGGCAAGGGCGTCTGCCTCGCTGCTCGTTTGTTCAATCCGCTCCTGGGCTTGGATCGCCGCATCGGTCATTCTCGGGTGCCTCGCCGTGAACGCTATTGTTCAATTAATATGCGCCGTTCACAAATAGAAATACTTAGCTTCCGGCGTATAATACAAGCGATTGCTGCTGGTTCAAACTCTAAAACATGTCTGTCTTCGGGGTCGGCTTGGGTTACAGGGAGACTACATTGGCCCTTGCGTATCCGCGCATGTCAGCACAATTCAATCTTATGTCTTGAAAAAAGAACAAAACGGTAACAAATTGTTATTGACGTGCCGCCAGAATCCCATGCATCCTATGCACAGTGCTGCACTTTACAGCAAGGTGAGTCGCATGGCTTCAAAGAACCGCTTGACGGTCAATTTGTCGGATAAGGAATACGCCGCCCTCGATCGGCTGGCGGAGCGATCGAAGGTATCTAAGGCTTGGCTGGGACGTCATGCCATCAGCGCACTGCTAGAGCAGGCGCAGAACCAAAACGATGAGCCACAAATGCCGCTGCCGCTGGCCGGCCAGGCGGGCAAGAAGGGCAGGCATTAATGGCGAGAAAAGTTCTCACAGCGATCGATCTTTTCTGCGGTGCTGGTGGCTTGTCGGAGGGGTTCAGGCAGGCAGGTTTTCATGTGCTCGCAGGACAAGATTTTGACGAGCAGGCTGGCGCCACTTTTGCCGCGACCCATCACGAAGCGACCTTCATCGGTGGTCCCATTCAGAACGTTACACCGCAACAGCTTCTCAAGGCGGCAGGCATGAAGCGCGGGGAAGCTGATGTCATTGTCGGAGGTCCACCCTGCCAAGGTTACTCCGTCTACAATCACCAGCGCGGCGTCGACGATCCTCGCGCCGGGCTATTTCGCGAATACCTCCGGATAGTTGAAGGCATATACCCCCGCTGGATCGTCATGGAAAACGTCACGGGGATCACATCAATCGCGGATGGCGGAATTGTCCGTGAGATTACGCAAGGCATGAACCAGCTCGGCTATCGCGTCGAGATGAAGGTGCTCAAGGCCGAAGAGTATGGCGTCCCACAGGAGCGCCGCCGGGTCTTCTTTATTGCGACGAGGACCGACTGTCCAATCTTGTTCCCGGAGCCGACTCATGGCGAAGGGCTTGAGCCGTTCGTCACGGTTTGGGACGCAATTTCTGATCTGCCCGTTCTCCGGAACGGTGCTGGCAGCGACCTGGCCAAGTACGCGAAATCGCCGCAAAACAGCTATCAGGCTCTTCTGCGCGGAGATTGCATGCAGGTGACGAACCACTCGGCACCGCGTCTCGCGCAAATCAACGAAAAGCGAATGACGCACATACCGCCGGGCGGCTCATGGCGTGATATCCCGCTCGATTTGCTTCCGGCCGGAATGCGCCGGGCAAAACGCAGCGATCACACGAAGAGATATGGCCGTCCGCGTAAGACGGACCTTGCCTGCACGATCCTGACAAAATGCGACGTGCATTGGGGAGCGTACATCCACCCGACTCAAAACCGCTCGTTCAGCGTTCGCGAGGCGGCACGCCTGCAATCCTTCCCTGACTTCTTCAAATTTCAGGGAAGCCGCACCGAGCAGTATGTTCAAGTCGGCAATGCCGTGCCTCCGCTACTCGGCAAAAAGGTCGCCGAGAGCCTGATCGCGGCCTCGAAGATGAAACGAAGTGGCTGCGAAAATATGGGTGAGGATCTGCCGATTGCCGTTTGATCCCGAAACCATCATCGGAGAAGTCCTCGGTCGGAAAGCGCAAAAAGGGATAAATCCGGAAGAGAGCGGTTTCGAGTGCCCGTTTATTCATTCACGCTGCCCCAAGCGCAGCACGCAACTTCCTGACGAACCTTACCCAGTTTGCACGTTGTGGCGCCGTGGCGAGGGTAAGCCTGAAGAAGACTTGATTTTTGTTTGCCCGAAGCGATTTTACGCCGTCGACTTTCTCAAAGAAGTCGTCGAGCATTGCTGGCCTGGCGAAAAGCCAAAATCGCCTCAGGTCGCTCCTGAAGTGAAGATGACCGGATTTGGCAACGTCGACTTCGTTATTGCCGATGTACAAGACGATGGCGAAATCGGACAATTCCTGTCAGTCGAATTGCAGGCGATCGACATCACAGGCTCTGCGTTCAAAGCCTATGAGGCCCTTCGTGCGGGCGAAGACCTCGACGAGCGGCCTACCTATGGGTTCAACTGGGACAATGTCTACAAGCGATACATCACGCAGCTGATCCGCAAGGGCTATTTCCATCATCACTGGAAATCGAAAATCGTCGCGGTGATCCCGGAGCAGGTGTACCGTTATATCGTCGGGCGCGCCGACTTCATGCGGTCCTCCGACGTCAAAGAAACCCAGGTTAACATTATCTTCATGACGTACCGGCTCGAAAACGACCCATCGCGGCCCGGCGAATACCGACCGCAACTCGTTACTGTTGAAGGCACGAGTCACTCGAATCTGCAGAACGCGATCCTCTACAAGGAAGCGCCAAAAAGAGATATGTTCACGACACAGATCAAGAAATCGCTTGTCCGTTCTTTGAACTTGAGCGATCTGATCAACGCTGGAGCATTCCCTTTGATGGAATACCACGAGGAAGAGGGACCTGTTCCGCCAGAAGCGGACTAAGGACTCAGAAAATCCGTGAGCCGTTCTACCAAAGGCTCCGGGTTCCCACTTTCACACTCCCACAACACCAGCACATCCCAGCCAGCCGCTTTCAACTGGCATCTGACCTTCATATCGCGCGCCACGTTGCGAGCAAGCTTCGGCCCCCAATAGTCGGTGTTCGATCGCGGCGTATGGGCCTTCTTGCAATTGGGGTCGCCGTGCTGATGCCAAAAGCAGCCGTGCACAAATATGACCTTCTTCCTTGATCGAAAAACGATGTCCGGTTTGCCCGGAAGGTCCCGGCAGTGAAGCCGGTAGCGATAGCCGAGTCCGTGGAGTAGGCGCCGTACAATCATCTCCGGCGCAGTATCCTTGCCCCTGACCCGCGACATCAGCCAGCTTCGACGTTCCTTGGTAAGTCTGTCCATCCGATCAAGCTAGTTTGCGAAGGAAGCCGCGGCAAATCTAGGCTGGTGAAGCATAGAGCCGGTTGCTATTATTCACGCCGTGGCGTCTCCCGGCTCACGCCGGGCTGGGCTCTACTCGCTGCGCTCGCCAAGCCCCCGCGGGTCTTGGCCATCCGGTGACGATCCCTGACGCAAAAGCGGTACCCCTCGCCGGCGGTCGTCGGTGCCGTGTCCCGCCAGCGGCGGCGCTATGCTGACGCTCCTGCGGCCGCGTTGTTTCTCAAGTTTGGGGCTTCGCCCCCGGCACGGGCAAGGGCGCGGTCTCCCGAGGCTCCGCGCCTGCGGCTTGTGCGCCCGCCGCGCCGATCCTTGCTCGCGCCACCCCCATTCTCGCCGAAGGGCAGGGGTTCAGGCGGGCTGAACCCCAATCATATTCAATCGTCATCTTCCCCGCTAAGGCTTTGCAGGATGCCAAGTATGTCGCTGTCATCCCCGCCGGGCACGGTCGGCATCGCCGGAGCGGCGGTCCGGTCAAGCCAGGCATATTTATCGGGCTTCAGGCGCACGTCCCGCAGGTAGCCTGAGAGTTCGGGTCGCTCCCAGTAGTTGGGCACGTCGACGGTGAAGAACCCCCAGTCGCGCGAATCCAGCAGGGCACTGTCGCCGCCGGTCGCGCGTCGAATGTCCTCCACCTGGAGCAGGGGCCGCGACTGCTCGGAGAGATTGTCCCCCGACCCGCTGACCTGGTTGGTGTTGACATTGAACCCGCGCACCATGACCGAGGTGCGCCCCGAACGGTGCTCGATATCGCGCAGCGTCTCGCTGCCCGGCAGGCCGCGATAAAGCGTGAGGGCAACGGCCTTTTTCCAGACCCGGGCCGTCTCCTTGCCGTAGCGCGTTTCGATCTGCGTCGCCGCGTCCTGGAACACGCCCAGGAAGTTGATCCCGCCCTGGCGGTACAAGGTCAGGATTTCGAGGAAATTGGACACATAAAGCTGACCCCATTCCTCGCCGATCACCAGCGCGCGAAGCGGGCCGTGCGCGTCCGCGAAGCGCTCGATCACGGCGGCAGTCATCGCACCGACGAGTGTCCGGCTGGTCTCGCTGCGTGCCGATCCGATAATGAACAGTGCCGTGCGCCCGGTCTTCATGTCCGCCGGATCGAAGGAATTATGGTCCGTGGCCGCGCGGCCCGCAGTACCCGGCTGGAAACCCTGAAGGCGCTCGATGATGGTCGAGGAGTAAGCGTTCCACTGGTTGGTCGAGCGCGTCATGCTGGCAATGTTGAGGCACATACCGGCTTCGTCCTGAAGGCGCGAATCCGCTGCCCAGACTTTCAGGTCCTCGGCAATTTCGCTCGCGCCGCGCCCGAAGAAATCCCAAAGTCCGCCCGGGGTGCACGGCCAGCGCTCCGAGGGATAGAGCGCGGTGATCTTGTTGTAGAGCGCGAACATGGAGCGCACGCCCTGGCCGATCCATCGATGCCCCGCATGCGGGTCGACCGGTACCAGATAGCTTGCCGCGTCATAGGCGGCATCGCCGACCACGGCCCGGAGTTCGGGCCGCGCCGCAATCTCCATCACGCGCGTGTTGAAGTTGAAAGTCTCCGATGGGTAGCCGTGCAGGCGACCGGGATTGATGAAGCGCACCCGGTAACCCTGGCGCTCGAGGGTTTTCCAGCACAGCCAGGCAAGTTCGGCGTCTTTCGGGTCGGGTATGATCTTGGTGAAGTGCGCCGTGCGCGGCGAGACAAGATTGACCCCGAGAAAGCGGGTCAGCTTGCCCTTGCCCGCCTGCGCATCGATAGCCACCGGCTCGGTGCCGTCATAGACAAGCGGATGGCCCTGGCGGAACCCCATCTCGATGCCGCGCCTGATGTTCTTGTATTCCGGCAGGGGCGCCAGCGCACTCACAGCAGCCCCGAGCGGTTGATGGCCTCTTCGTCGTCCAGTTTCGCATGGCCGAGCGAGCCGCTTGGATTGGCCTCCAGCATGGCCGCGAGCTGCGCCGCCGCCTGCGCCTCCGCCCGGTCGCGGGCGATCCGCGCCTGCGCGGCATCCTCCCACGCCAGCCGCTGCTCGGCGTGGGATTCGAGCATCCAGAAAAACTGGTAAATCTCCATCAGGCGGCTGAACGTCCTCATGCCTGCTCCTCCTCATCGTCCCAGGTAGCGTAGCGGAAAGGAGCGGGTTTCTCGGCCACCGGCCTGGTTTCCGGTTCGGGCAGCGCGGGGCGCTGCTCCTGCGGCCAGGCCTGATCCGGGACCGCATCGTCCATTTCGGCCATGAGGACTTCGATGCCGAGCGAGCCCGCGACGTAGCCGAACAAGGCCATGTAGGGCAGGAAGTCCCATTCGATGGTTACGCCGAGCAGCACGTCGAGCAGGACGAAGAAGAAGGGCACGAGCCCCATGCCCGCCAGGCCGCGCTTCACGAAGCCGCGCGCTTCCTCGGGGGTGATGACGAACTTGCGCCCGATCCGCAGCGGACGGTTCCAGGCGAAGAGGGCAAGGACGGTCATCACGAAGGCGATGAACGCCGCCGCAAAAAACGCCATCAGCGCCAGGCAAGCGAGTCCGGCAACGACAAGGCCGACCGCCATGCCGACATCGCCATTGTTGTTGTTCGAGGACATCATCCCATCTCCTTTGGTCAGAAAGGCTACCGCTCCAGTCCGAGACCGGGCGATTGCTCGCGGCCCGGTGCATGCCCGGGATCGCCGCGTGCAAAGTTCAGGTAGCGACCCACATCGCGGCGCAGTTCGAGCAGGCGCTCCGCCTGCCTTGTGCGCAGCTCGCGGAATTGCGCCTGGAGCACCGCCCGCTGTTCGAGGTGTTTTTCGATGAGTGCCTGCCGCTCGTCCTTCTGCCGTTCGCGCTGTGCCAGCGCTTCGGCCTCGTTGAGACGGCGAGCCTCCTGATATTTGCCCGTGAGGCGGTGCCACAGGCCGCGCAGTCCCTTCGGGAGACGCGTCGCCCGCTCGCGCGTGGAATCTTCCCATTCGCGCTTTTGCCGCTCGTCCAGCGCTGTGCGCGCCGTGCGGTGGTGGCGCGTCATCTCTTCCTTGTACGCACCCAACTGGTTCGAACGGGCGCGGAACTGCGCCCGCGATTCCGCCATGTGGCGGCGGATCGCTGGCGTCATGCGCTTGCCGATATCCGCACGCACCGCATCGACGCCCGGCAGGCCGGTTCCCTCGCCCAGCCGCGCCCGGACATCCTTGGTCTTGAGTCCCAGCATGCGGGGCAAGGACCAGACCTCGCCCGTGTGATCGACGGCGACGAAGCCGCGCCGGTCGCCCCTGGCCAGGAAGAAGCCGTGTTCCTCCATGCCGCGCGCCAGCGCCTTGCGGTCGTCCGCATGCGTCCAGCAATGCTGGAGCGTCGACTTGATCCAGCGCGGGTCCATGCCCTGGCGCTTGGCCTGCTGCCATTCGGCCAGCGTGAAATTGACGGGGTTGCGTTCGGCGGGGTTTTGAAGGCCGCGCGGGAGCTGCCAGCCGTTTTCCAGGAACAGTTCCCTGGAGACTTCGCGCAGCTTGCCCTTGAAGAAAGAGAGCTGTTTCGCGGTCATGGTTTCGGCGTCGATGCGCCCCCACACGCAATGCGCATGCCGCCGGGCTTCCTTTTCGTGCAGGACGATGGCGCGCGGCTGCCCTTCAAGCCCCAGGCGTTTTTCGGTCCGCTCGATGGCGTTCATGAACACGTCCACCGGCACGCGCTCGCCTTCCGGCGGATTCAGCGAGAGCGAAAACAGATACTGGCGGCACTTCGTGCCCTTCGAGATCGCTTCCGTTTCCTTGAATGCCTCTCGCAGGTCGTTCGAGGCGAAGCCGCGTATCTCGTGCAGCGTGACATGCTCGTTTTCGTCGGTGCGAAGCAGGTGCGCCGCAAGATTGCGGCCACCGCCGCGCTGTGAGCCCTGGAGGATCATGTGTCCTCCGAAGCATTGGCGAAGGAGGATGGGTCGCGTTCAGGCTTCATGCCGAGCGCGACCAGGAACAGGCTGCGCAGCGCCCGGACGTCCTGCACGGCGCCCACCAGCTCGGCTTCGGTTTCGGGTGTTACCGGCAAGGAGCCGGTATTTACCGCCCAGGCCAGTTGATTGAGATTATTCGCCAGCCGGGACCGGCCCAGCAGTGCGAGCCCTCTGGCAAACGCGGTTCGATCTACAACATGAAAGCCGCTTCCGCGCGGTCTGATGGGCGGTGTCCCGATGGCCTTGGCCTTGATGTAGGCCCCGAGCGGCGCCCCGCCCGCTTCCTTCTCAAGGCTGGCGCGTTCGGCCTCGCTCAGCCGGATGCTGAATGGCGAGGGACGCGTGCGCTTCGGCTTGTTCGCACGAACCGCCTTGTCTGCTTCCCGTCCGGTCTCGTTGAATGCCTTGCCTAGGGACATGGCGGCACCGGCGGATCCCCAGGATCCCGGTGCTCAAGGTAGGTGTTCCAGTCGGCCAGAACCTCGAACAATTCGTTCGAAGTTGCGCCATCGAGGCGCGCCATTCTATCATATTAAAACTGTTGTGCTTTCTGCATTTCCGACTGTCAGTCATTGGCGACGAAAAATGGCCGTATAGGCACGAAGTACGGTCATTTCAGGTCATGGGATGTTGATACGGGTCGTCTCTACTCGGCGGGACCATCCGCTGTCCGCAGGGCGGCGGGATCATCGATCCCCGGATGTTTCGACAGCCAGTGCGTGACGCTCCGCAGCGCCAGGCGGGCGATATGCTCTGATCGCGCCGCGAGCTGGCTCCAGTCCTCCGCATGTCGGACGTTCGTTCCATGGAGGGTCTGGCTCCGCGCCACGCCGTAAAGCTGCTCGATGAACTGGTCGAGCGTCGTTCCATCCTTGAAGGTCTGCCGTTTTCGATCGAAGGATAGCCTCGCGGTGAGCAGGTCCACGATCCCCTGCTTCTCCTGTCCGCCCGCCAGCGCCTCGATCGCCGCCGCGTGCTTGACGGAGGCCAGCAAGGGAGAATGCTCGACGCAGGCCTGCTGAAACCACCACAGGCTAAGGAACAGGGCGTTCATCATCCGCGGTCGTGACGAGCTGGCAACGTGAAGGTACTCGGAAAACGTCTCGCCGATCACATCGAAGAACCACGTGTAGTGCTCGTAGTGATCTTTCCATCTCGCCGCTTCGATCATCGGACCATGCGGGAGCCGCGCCAGCGTGTGGTTTGAGGCCCCGAACTTGCCGTCGACCAGGACGATCGTTTCGCGATGGTGCTTGCGGCCGTGATCGTAAGCAAGCCCGATCCCGCGAAGCGCGTCCGATGGTTTCTGCCACAGCAGGCTGACTGCCGCGAGCGACATGCGCGCCGCCGTCGATGCTCGCGCCTCGGCCATACGAGGGGACATCGATCGAACCGAGACGGTGCAGACGGTTCTGCACTCTCCAATGACATCGAGGGCGGTTCGCTCCCACATGCTGTCGACGGAGCCCTTCCTGCGCCTGATCGGCAGGCCGGACCAACGGCGCGCGATCCGCCGCGCGGCGACGGGAGAGAAGGCCGCCAACGCCGCCATTCGGTCCAGCCACTCGCTGCGGTCCTCGATCCGGACGGGACCGATCTCGATCGCGGCCACGGGCTTCGCGAAAAGATCGCAGCCGAACACTAGGTCGCGCGCCGGCTGCGATTGAGCTGTCGTTTCAGCAAGCGAATGGCCGACAGCCGCCTTCACCGTCCGGATGTTCTCGGCGCGATCATCGTCCAGGTCGATCGACGCTAGCACGGCGCCGAAGGCCTTCGCGACCTCCTTGCCGAATTCCTTCCGGGAATAGGATCGCGCAATGCCAGCGTCGTTCTGCTCAAGGATCCGCTGGTAGCTGGTCAACAGCAGTTCGATCCGGTCGTTGATCAGCAGCGAACGGCCGTCCTCAAGGGCGATCGACGGTGGCATGCTCCACAGCGAATTCTCGGCCGCAGGCGCGCCGCGGCTGATCGCCAGCAGCTCGTCAACGATCTCGCCGATCAGTTCGTCTTTGGTCACCTCGCCCGTCCGTCTGCGTGCCATCCGCGCCGGAAGTGAATCCTTCGCCGGACTCGGCCATTTCCCGAAACGTGCAAGGACTCGCCCCTATAAGCAAGAGGCCTCGATTTCCGAGGGTACTCCATGCCCTCGGTGTGTTGCGCCCCCCTGTCGCCGATTTGAAGACCGAGCATCGCGCAGGCTTCGCCTCTCTGGAGAGCGGCCCGATTTCGAGGATGCCCCCCTGCCGGCTGGTGGCGCAAGGCTCCCCCTCCGGATGGAATGAGGTAGCTTCCGAATACCGGATCGGTGTGAGAACTCCGGCCTCTGTATGGGGGTGGTACCCCATTCGGGGAAAGACCTGTGCCGGCCGAAGGGTGTTATCTCCGGTGCATCAATCGCTCACGGTAGCGATGCCCCAAGGCGTTGAGCCGCACCTCGCCATCGCGCAGCCGCTCGCCGACGCCGTGTTCGACCAAGGCCTCAAGCCAACCTTCGGGCGGCGCGCCTCGATAGTCGAGATACTGCTCAACCGCGAGGCTCGCGGCAATATTCCACTCTTCGATACCTTCCATCTCGTGCGATCCCGCGAATCGTTGTCACCGAACATACTCGAAGTCTTATCCGCTCAAGAAACCGCGCGAAAACCGCCCTTCTGGGACGCCGCATTTGCGGGCTTTCTAGCCATTACCGAAGCGTTCACAGTACGTTCTGGGGTTCTTGGAACGTCTGAATCGGGGCCGAAAGCCACCGTCGAGATCAGTCAACACTTAACAGTGGCTGTTCGGTCCTGGGCACCCGGAAACGGTCGTTCCGCTGTCCTCCCCGAAATGAACATTATGCCTGCGAAGCGCCCGCACCCGGTGACGCGCACCGTGCGGTCGCCGCCCTGCAAAACGCTGCCCGTGTCTTCATCGCCAAGACCGGCCCGCGCTCAGGAGCCTGGCGTGCGCGGGGTCTCCTCCGCCGTCGTGGGCGCGTCGCCCGCGGTGTGCGACCGCAAGAGCGCCCGGGCGAGGTCCTCGACATTGCGCACGGTGATGTCGCGTTGGGGAAACGGGATCTCGATGCCGGCCTTGTTGAGTTCCGCGTAGATCGTGAACAAAAGGTCGGACCGCGCGGTCAACACGTTGGACACGTCCTTGAGGAAGCAGCGCAGTTCGAAGTCGAGCGAACTGTCGCCGAGCCCCATGAACAGCACCGCCGGCTCGGGATAGGACAGCACCATGTCGTTGTCCCTGACCGCGTCGAGCAGGATCTGCCGGGTCTTTTCCAGGTCGCTGCCATAGGCGACGCCGACCGGGACGATCACGCGCCCGGTCTGCGTGGTCAGCGTCATGTTCTTGACGGTGCCGGCGATCAGGTCCGAATTCGGCACGATGACGTCGTGCCGGTCGAAGGTCTGGATGCGGGTCGAGCGCACCGCGATCTTGCGCACGATGCCCGAATGCCCCGATACCTCGATCCAGTCGCCCTCCTTGATGGGCCGCTCGACCAGCAGGATGATGCCGGACACGAAGTTCGACACGATCGCCTGCATGCCAAAGCCGATGCCCACCGACAGCGCGCCGGCGACGATGGCCAGGTTGGAAAGGTCGAGTCCGGCGGCCGACACCGCGATCAGCGCCGCCAGCGTGATGCCGGCATAACCGAGCCCGGTCAGCACGGCGTTGCGCCCGCCGCTGTCGAGCCGGGTGCGCGGCAGCACCGTCGTGCCCAGGAAACGCTGAAGCCAGCGCGTGGTGAAGACGCCGAGCACGAACACGGCGATCAGCGTGAAGACCACGCCGACCGACACTCTGATGCCGGCGATCTCCACGCCCTGGGTGAGCAGGATCCAGACCTCCGAGATATCGGCGATCCGCGCGCCCCAGATCAGCGCAAAGGCCGGTAGCGAGGCGATCAGCACCAACAGCCCGACGGCGAAAGGCAGGAGCGTGACCGCGACCCGCTCATCGGGCTGGTGGCCGCCCAGAAGCCGCGTCACCGTGCCGGTCAGGACGTGGTAGACGGAAAGGCAGAAGGCCAGCAGCGCCATCGACAACACCATCGGCACCATCGCCTGCCGGGCGATCTGCACGTAACCGGCGACCGAGAACAAGATCGCCAGCGCGGCGGCAAGCTGCAGCGCGCGCGCGGTCAGCCCGGTCAGGGAGATCGCCGCCTCGTCGCCGGCCGCTTGCGCCGTGCCGGCTTTGTCGGAGCCTTGGGCCGGTGTCCGCAGCAGGCCCGCCAGCCGCCACAAAAGCAGGCTTCCGGGCACCACGACGATCGCCGCCATCACCGAGCGCGAGGCCGGCGTGAACTGGAAGTCGCGTTCCATCGCCTCCAGGATGGCATCGAACCCCAGCACCAGGGCGAGGGCGAGCGCGACCCAGGTCGCGCGCATGGCCGTCTGGTCGTCTTGCTCGACGAGCCGGCGTTCCGGCTGGCTCGGCGCGAACACCGCGTGCGCGAGCCAGTAGGCGATGACCAGCAGCAGCGCCAGCGTGACGGCGACCGCGTCGAGCGATTTGGCCGACGGTGGTGCCAGCCGCAGAGACAGGAAGGCGACCGCCAGCAGGCCGGCGCCGGTTGCCGGGAGCACGAGCCGCAGCGCCAGTGCCAGCCCGGTATAGCCGCGCTTGCGGATGGCGCCCGTCGCCGCGGCGCTCGCGGCTTCGAGGCGGCGCATGGCGCGCGGATGCACGAACACAAGCACGAACAGCCCGATCGCCGACAGCAGGCCCGCCAGCGGCAGGCGCTGGCGCATCAGCGCGCCTTGCGTCGGACTGGTGACGATGTCGCCGAGCTCGTCCAGCACGCGCCCCAGATAGGCCGACACTTCGCTCAAAGCCGGCAACCAATAGGTCGGCACCAGCGGCGAGGGGTCGCGTGCCAGCAATTCGCTGCGTTGCCGTGCGCGGATCAGCTTGTCGATTTCCTCGATCAGCACCTCGGCGCGGTTATGGGCCTGGCGGGCGGTCAGCACCGGCGCGTCGGCGATCGCGATCGCCTCCTGCAGCGCCTTGCGTTGCGTGGCGATGCGTTCCGGTTCGGCGTCCTTCTCTGCCGGCGGCGGCCCCAGCGCCTCCAGTCTGGCCTTCAGCGTCAGTGTTTCGATATTGCCGCGCTCGATGATCTCCAGCGCCTCGCTGCGGGTCGCGGCCACATCGCTCCTGAGGATCTCCAGCGCCTCGTTCGAGGCGCGCGCATTGCGCAGCGTCTCCTCGGCCCTTTCCGCCGTTTCGTTCCACTCGGCAACGCGCTGCTCGAAGGTTTCCGGCGTATCCTGCGCGTCCGGCGCATTCTGGGCGCGCGCCGGTCCGGCTCCGGCGATCAGCGCCAGCACCAACACGGTCAGAAAATGCGTGATGAAGCGCGCCATGCGATCCTCGGTTCCCCCCGATGGCCGATATTGGCCCGATTTTGCCGCCGCGAACAAGTCGGTTGGTCCACGGCGCCGAGAGATTGGCACAAAGTCGAACTTTGTGCGCAGCGGTGGCCATGGTGTATTTCTGCATGGTTCGGGAGACTGGATTTGCTTTTGACAGAGGCGATGGCGCAGGCGCGCGGGCAAGGTAGCCAGGGAGGCAAAATCCCGCCAAGCGGCCCCGGCGGCCCCGTCTTTTCTGACGGCCGGCCTGGTTTGCGGCCATGAACCGGCACAGGGCGAACATGCGCGCCCTCGAGATTTTCGAGGCCGTTTCCCGACACGAATCGATCCATGGGGCTGCCGCCGAGTTGGGCGTCACCCAGAGCGCGGTCAGCCATCAGATCCGCAAGTTGAGCGAGGTGGTGGGCGAAAGGGTCGTGGTCCGTTCGGGGCGCGGCATCATGCTCACCCCGGCCGGCCGGCGCCTCGCGGCCAAGCTGCAGGTGGCCTTCACCCAGATCGAGCGCTCGCTGGCGGAAGTGGTGGGCACCGACCGCGACGTGTTGCGGCTGGCGATCTGCAGCAGTTTTGCGCCCGGATGGCTGATCGGGCGGCTCGGCAGTTTTTTTGCCGCGCATCCCGAGATCGATCTGCAATTGCGCATGTATGCCCAGGACCCCGAACTCACCGACGCCGTCGCCGACGCCTTCGTGACCACCCTCCCCACGGAGCGGGGGTTTTGGGCGATGCAGCTTCAGGCCGAAAAGCTGATCGCGGTCGCGCCCGCGCCCGAAAGCCGGTTCGCGTCGCAATCCCTGCCCTTGGTCACCACCACGCTCGATCCGCTGCGCCTGGGCGATGACTGGATCGCCTGGTCGAGAATCGCCGGCGTGGCGTTGACGGACATCCACACCGGCCGCTGGTTGCAGACGTCGCACTACCTGCTCGCGCTGGAAATGGCCAAGAACGGACTCGGTATGGCGCTTGTCCCCGATTTCCTGGCCGCGCGTGATATCGAAGCGGGCCGGCTCAGGGCGCTGTCGCCGGCGCGGCTGCCGACCGAGGAGGATTATTATTTGTGCATCAAGGCCGCGCGGCGCGACGAGACCGCTCTGCGGGCTTTCGAGGCCTGGTTCCGGCGTCAGATCGCAGAAACCGGCGGGTCATGAGGCAAAATCAACAATGATTATCAGAACTCATTGGACCTTAATCGATTTATGGGCCGTAATGAAAGCGAATAGAGGGTGTGCAAACGTTCGTGACGGCCGCGCCAGACGGCCGAACGGCGTCGACTCGATGGGAGAATCGAAATGAGCGGAGCTGGCCCACATGGCCTGACCCGTCGCCACTTCCTTGCCGGTGGAGCGGTCGCTGCGGGTGCGTTTTTCGGTGCCGAAGGCATTGCCAAGGAAGTTCTCAAGGAAATCCACGAATTGCAGCCGGGCGAGTTCACCTGGCATCCCGACCGCCAGCCGGATGGGCCGGTCGCCGTGGTCGTGTCGCTGCCCGAGCAGCTTGTCCATGTCTATCGCAACGGCGTGCGCATCGCGGTCTCGACCTGTTCGACGGGCAAGAAGGGCCACGGCACGCCGACGGGCGTGTTCGTCGTCCTGCAGAAGGACAAGCACCATCGCTCCTCGACCTACAACAACGCGCCGATGCCCAATATGAACCGGCTCACCTGGTCCGGGATCGCCCTGCATGCCGGCAAGCTGCCCGGTTATCCGGCCTCGCATGGCTGCATACGCCTGCCCTTGGACTTTTCCGCGAAACTCTTCACCATCACCCATCTCGGCACGCCGGTGATCATCTCCGGCGCCCATTCCGATCCCTGGGAGCTGAAACATCCCGGCATGGTGCTTAGCGGCTATGCCGAACACGAATTCGAGAAGATCGAAGCGACCCTGAAGGGCAAGAAGCATCCCAAGGACTGGACCGAGGCCGAAGCCCATCCCGTGACGTCGGTGATCGCCTCATCGTCCGGCAACGAGATTTTGCTGGTGGAAAACGGCGAGGTCCTGACCACGGGACGTCTGACGATCAAGGGCAATGGCAAACTCGGCAATCATGTTTTCGTCCTGCAGGGCGCGCATGGCGGGTCGCAGGGCATGCATTGGGCCGGTATCAGTCACAACAGCGAAGGTGTTGGCGCCTTCGCGCGCGAGGAAGACGTGCTTGTGCGTCTGACCGCCGATCATGCCTTCGTCACCAAGATGGGCGCACGCATGCACCCCGGTATGACGATGGTCGTCACCGACGCGCCGCTCCATCCCGAAACAAGGTCGGGCAAGGACTTCGTCATCATGTCGTGAGCGGGCCGCGCCTGGCCGCGATGGCGGCGCGCGGCAGCCGTCCGTCGGCCCCGCGCAGTGCGGTGGCGCACGACTTCCAATCGTTCTGGCCGGCCTGTCCGGCAAACCGTGGAGAAAGCGATGTCCAGCGTCTTGATAAGGTTTTTCGTTGCGGGAGCGCTTGCGTTTTCGTTCGCCTCCCCGGCGCTCGCCCAGAAAAGGCACCATTCGAAGAACGAATCGCGGACCGCGGCGGCGGTGGTCGGCGGCCTTTTGGTCGGCGCGGCCGCGCTTGCCGCCTCCTCGCGCCACCATCGCCATCGCCACCATTATGAGTCCCGTCGGGCTGTGCGCGCGTCCCACGCGCCTTTCAGTCCGGCCCCGCGCATCACCTGCTATCCGGCGCAGCGGAGCTGCTATCGCGCCAATGGCCGCTACGCCCCGCGCTGGACGCGGCGCCTGTATCGCTAGACGAGGATGGGGATCATGAAATCGAAGCCTTTTGCAATGACGGTGGCCTGCGCGTTTGCGGTCCTGTCCATGGCCGCGCCGGCCGCGGCGATCAACGATGAAGGGGCCTTCGTGCGCGCCCATGCCCTCGATCTGCTCGAGGACAAGCTGACCGACGACCAGTTCACCGGGCTGCAATTGCTCGCCCATCAGGCCGCCATAGCCTCGGTCTGCGTCGGCTTCGAACTGGACGAGACGCGCTTTCTCGAAAAGTTCGGCGCGCTCGCCCACGAATCCGAAGCCGAGATGTCGGACGAGCAGAAACAATATTTCGAGCGCCACCTGCTGGTCGTCTACGGCATCCTGATCGGCGGCGAACTGGCCACGGCCGCCGAAGATCCGGGCGAGACCTGCCACGAGGCCGCCGAGACGCGGGCCGACCCCGAGTTTGCCGAAGAGCAGGTCTGGGCGTCGGAATAGAGAATGGGTGTCGCCGCGCTGCGCTGGCCGACGCGGTGCCCAGACCGTCATTGCGGCCAGGACCGCGAGCGAGGCGGCGCGCAGGTAAGGATTGCAAAAGGGGCTGACGATGCATGAAAGTCCCGCGCCGGTCGCGGCTTCGCAGCGTTTTGCCTGGCTGGAACGTCCTGGCGACGATTTTCCCTATTACCGGGGGCGGCCGGTCGCGATTTCGGCCGCTGGGTGGTGGGTCGTCATGGTCGGTGTCGTCGCGGGGTTCGCGGTCTTCGTCTATCCGCCGCCCTTCCTGCGCGGCCAGTTTTCCGGTTTCGTGCCGGCTGCTCTTTATGCCGCGATCCCGCTTGCCGCGCTGGCCTTCGTCGCCGGTCGCGCTTGGACGGCGATCTTTCGTCCGCTGCGGGGGCGCGATTTCCTGTTGATGGCTGGCTTCGCCGTTCTAAACATCGCCGTGACGCTCGTCGTCGGCGCGATCATGGTCAACCTGATGCAGACCACGGCCAACGAGGTCGTCGCCGATGCCGGCGCCCTGCAGGGCGCCGGGCTGTGGCTGTTTTTCGCGCGCACGGCCGTGCAGCTGCTCGGCGAGGAGGTCATGTCGATCCTGCCTTTCCTGGCCGTGCTCGCCTGGCTCACGGGGCGCGGCATGGGTCGCAGGGCCGCGGTCGTCGTGGCGACGCTGGCGGCGGCGGTCATTTTCGCCGCCGCGCATCTGCCGACCTATGGCTGGAACGTCGCTCAGGCGCTGATGGGCGTCGGGATGGCGCGCATCGTGCTTTTGCTGCCCTATATCGTCACCAAGAATATCTGGGTGTCGACCGGCGCCCATATCCTGAACGACTGGGCGATCTTCGCCGTCTCCATCCTGGGTGCGGCGGGGGTGGCCGAAGACGGCGGATGAGGCGGGCTGGACCCTTCACGCGCGGCACGGTCCGAGACCGGCGTCGGTGCGCACGACGAACCGGGACGAGGAGAGCTGCATGACACATATCCGAGATTGGCGTTTTTTCGCCGGACGCGGGCGCCGGCTCGCCTTTGCCGTCTTCTGCGCCCCGGCGCTTTTTGCCGGCAACGTTCCGGCGCTGGCCCAGGACGGCCCGTCCTTCGACTGCGCCAAGGCGCAAAGCGCGGCCGAGAAGCTGGTTTGCGGCGATGCCGAACTGGCCGCGCTCGACCGGTTGCTGGCGGATCGCTTCGCTGCGGCGCTCGCGGCGGTTCGCACGCTCGACGCCGGCGCGACGGAAGCCGAAGACGAACTTCACGCCTATCAGCGGGGTTGGGTCAAGGGGCGCGACGAATGCTGGAAGGCCGAGGACCAGCGCGCCTGCGTCGAAGGCAGTTATCTACGCCGCGATGGCGAACTGGTCGCCCGCTTCCTGCTCGAAAGCCCGACCGCCACCACCGCCTGGCAATGCGGCGACAGCCCGGCCAACGAGGTGGTCACCATGTTCTTCGACACGCAGTTGCCGTCCGTCCGTTTCGAGCGCGGCGACAGCGTCGACACCGGCTCGCTGGTGCCGAGCGGTTCGGGGGCGAAATATGAAGGCAGCTTCGGCCGCTCGATCTGGATCAAGGGCGAGCGGGCGACCTATCGCGACCCCGACCCGGACGGCGCCGAATATGAATGCAGGGCCACGAACTGAGGAGGCCGTGATGTCCCGTTTTGCCGCCGTGCTTCTGTCTGGAGCCGCCTATGCCGCGCTGTGCGGGACCACGGTTGCGCAGGAACTGCCGCCGCTCGGTCCCGACGATCTGATGTTTTCGGTCGAAAACATGGATACCGGCGTCGATCCCAGCCAGGATTTCTACCGGTACGCCTCCGGCAGATGGCTCGACCGGATCGAGCGGCCGTCGGACCGCGCCTCCTGGGGCGTGTTCGAGATCATGACCGAGCGCCTGATCAAGCAGATGGCCGCCACCGCGGCCGAGGCGGGGCGGGCAGCCGCCGGTGCGCCCAAGGGCAGCGCCGTGCAGCTCGTGGGCGATTTCTACAACGCCTATATGGATGTCGAGGCGATCGACGCGGCCGGCATCGGGCCGGTGCGCGGCCTGCTCGACCGGATCGAGACGATCGCCTCGTTGGACGACATGACCCGTTTCATGGCCGAGCAGGCGGTGATCGCGGGGCCGAGCCTGTTTGCCGTGGTCGCGCCGAGCTCCGACCCCGCCGACAGCAAGCGCTACGCGATGTTCGTCGCGGGCCAAAGCTTCGGCGTCGACGACAAATTTCTCGACATCTACCGCAATGCGCAGGGCGACCCGCGGGTGGACGCCTATCGCACCTATGTCGAAGACGTCATGACGATTGCCGGTTATGCGCCCGCCGACGCGGCCCGCATCGCGGAGACCACGCTTGAGATCGAATTCGCGCTCTATGCCGGATTGCTGACACCGGAGGAGGCCAACGATCCGCGCAACCGCTATACCAAAAAGACCTATGACGAGGTGCAGGCGCTGATCCCCGCGCTCGATCTCGAGCTCTACCTGGACACGATCGGCTTCGCCAAGCCGGATGCGTTCTACATGTTCGAGCCGCGCGCCCTGCAGGCCCTTGCCGAGCTCTGGCGCACCACGTCGCTCGGCGCGCTCAAGGACTATGCCGCGTTTCGTGTCGTCGACAATTACAGGCCCTTCCTGACCACGGCGCTTGACGCGCCGGCAAAGGCGCTCGATCTCGCCCTCCTCGGCGCCAGCGCCGACCGTCCGCGGCAGGACCGTCTCTACCGGCTCTTCATCGACACGCTCGGCCACCCGGCTTCCCGGATCTATGTCGACGCCCATTTTTCCGAGGAGACCAGGGCCGACGTGCTCGACATGGTCGAGCGTATTCACGCGGTGTTCCGCTCCCGCATCAAGACCCGCGAATGGTTGTCGGAAGAGACCCGCGCACAGGCGCTCGAGAAGGTCGCCAAATTCTATTACAAGGTCGGCTATCCGGACAAATGGATCGATTTCTCGAGCGTCGATATCGGCCCCGACCCGGTTGCCAATATGATGAATCTCGGTGCCTTCTCGATGGCCCGCCTCGCCGAGAAGCTCAAACGTCCGGTCGAGCACGACGAATTCAACGCCTCTTCGACGCTGCCGATCGTGGTCAATGCGGCCTACAACCCCTCGATCAACGGCTTCGAGGTGTCGGCGGCGATCGTGCAGCCGCCGGTCTATGCGCACGACATGGATGCGCCGCTGCGTTTTTGCCGCACCGGCGCGATCATCGGCCACGAAATGACCCATGGTTTCGACAGCGGCGGCCGGCTTTATGACGCGACCGGCAATTTCCGCGACTGGTGGACGCCGCAGGATGCCGAGGCCTTCGAGGCCGAGGCGCAGAAACTCATCGACCAGGCCAATGCCTTCGAGGTTTTGCCTGGCCTTCATGCCAACGGTCCGCTGAATGTCAGGGAGAACATGGCCGATGTCGGCGGGATCACCTTCGCCTACGAGGCGTTGATGACCTATCTCGACGAACATCCGCAGGAAAATGTCGAGATCGACGGCTTCACGCCGGCGCAGCGCTGCTTCCTGGGCTGGGCCCAGCTTTGGACGATGAAGGCGGCCGAACCCTATTTGCGCGCCATCGTCGCCGGCAACGGCCATCCGCCGAATTTCTACCGCACCGTTGCCGCGCTCCAACATGTCGACGCCTTCTACGAGGCTTTCGGGATCGAGGAGGGCGATCCGATGTGGCTGCCGCCGGCCAAGCGGGTCCATGCATGGTGAGGCGGCTTTTCGAAGGAGACAGCGCAGACATGAGCAACGTTGCAAAAAGATGTTCGCATACGGTCATGCTGGCGGCCATGGCCGCCATTGCCGGCTGCACGCAGACGGCGCCGCCGGACGATCAGCCGGCGCTGCGCTCGGGAAGCGCCGACGATGAGAGGGCCTGCCTTGCGGCCGTGGCCGGGCAGACGGGAAACACGGTCACGGTGCTCAGCTCGGAATTTTCCGAGGCGGCGACGCTGGTGATGGTCGGCGTGGGGCCGGACCGCGCGCCGTGGCGCTGCCTGATTTCCGGCGGCGTGGTCACCGAGGTGATGTCGATGGTCGACGAGGGCGCGCTTTAGATTTCGGCCCCGGCGGCGGCCTGTCGGTGCGCTCGCCCTGTTGCTGCTCATCGGGCTGGCGCGGCGGGCGGCATAACCGCATCACGCGCTTCTTGGCCGCGCCGCCGTCCCGGACTATTATCGTCGACGAGGCGGCTTTGTTGGTGAAAAGGAACTGGCATCATGTTTGGCGTGTTTCGCGTCCTATCGGTCTTTCTGGTCCTCTCGCTTTCGGCAACCGGCCTTGCGCTCGCCTCCGACGCGGTTCGTCACCAGGAGGTGCGTTTCGCGGCCGGCGAGAGTTCCACCACGCTGTCCGATCGGATCGTCGGCTACGGTTCGGTCGACTATCTGCTCGACGCGCGCGCCGGTCAGACCATGACCGTCGTGTTCGAGCCCAGCAATGCCGGCGCCTATTTCAACATTTACGAGCCGGGCAAGGGGCCGGGCGAGGAAGCGATGTTCATCGGCGCGATCAACGGCAACGACTATTCGGGCGTGTTGCCCGCCGACGGCACCTACACCGTTCAGGTCTATCTCGTGCGGGCCGCGGCCCGGCGCGGCGAGGAGGCCGACTACCAGCTTCACATCGGCATCGACGCGATGGGCGGGCAAGCCGGCGCGGCGGCGCCGTCGACCGCGACCAGCGTGGCCGAGACCGACGCGCGCGTCGCCGGCACGCCCTACAGCGCCACCGGCAAGATCGATTGCACCTTTACCGGCGACGAGACCGTGACGCGCTGCGATTTCGGCGTCGTGCGCGCCGGTGGGGCGGTGGCGACGGTCGATATCGTCTTTCCCGACGGCTTCAAGCGCACGCTCGATTTCGACAACGGCGTCGTCACCAGCCCGCAAACCGGCGAGGTCGCGACCCATCGCGAACAGGACACCACGTTCGTGACCGTCGACGGGGCGGAGCATTTCGCCATCCCCGATGCCGTCATCGAAGGCGGTTGAGGCCGGCGCGCCGTCTATCCGCTCAGCCGGCGCAACAGTCTGGAAACGGCCATGCCGGCGAGGCCGGCAAACCCGACCAGGACGAGCAAGGACCCGATCGGAAGCAGGAAGAAGGGTTCCCTGAGGATGCCGTTCTCGTCGACATCGCTGCCGATCAGGCGAAACGCCGCCAGACAGGCGAGCCCAGCGACAAGCAGAACCGTCATCAGTTTCGTGGGCACTATGGCTCTCCGCTATGTGTGGGGCCGAACGGTTTGCGCTGACGCGGTGGCGGCATCGCCGCGCGCCGGCTTGTCGCAACCGTCTCGGTTTGGAGCCGCGATCTTCTTCACCGAAATGTCCGAAATATGACCCGTCGCCGTTGGCTTTCTGCACGGCGAAGAGGCGCGGGAACGAAATCCGCGCCCTTTCCGTCAAAGCGGGTCCGCCGAGGCGGAGCTTGCCTCATTCCCGCAGATAGCGTCCGTTGACCCAGCCGGTGAACTTCTGCTCGAGGCCGGCCTCGATCCGGCACCATCTGGACTGCCCGTGCATGGCGCAGCCGAGATTGCGTACGCGGTCTCCGTTGGCCAGTTCGCCGATCACCGGATTGCCGGTGCCCGGTGCCGAACGCACATTGAGCGTGTCGTTGGCCGGTACGTTGGCCACGCGCCAGAAATCGGGTCCGCCCGACAGCCCGTCCGCGTAGTCGGGATCGGCGCCGCCGCCGATGCCGATCGACAGCGCGTAGTCCGCCTCCTCGTCGCGGCGCGCGGCATTGGGCATCAGATAGACGCGGATGCGGTAGTCGCCGTCCTGCGGAAGCATGCCGGCAAAGCTGTTGCCGCTGCTCGATCCGACATGGATCGCGGTTTCGCTGCCGGCCGGCAGCAGGTTGAAATAGGCCGACAGGTTGGTGGTTTCGAACTCGATCGCCATGTCCTGGCCGGCGCGCGCGCCGAGCAGGTAGTCTACGATCTCGTAACCCCGGATCGTTCCTCCAAGCATGGTACCGGAACTGCCGGCCTCGAACCGTACCCTTTCCTCGCGTATCTCCTGCGCCCCGGCCTTGCCCATGCCAAGGGCGAGCAGGACCGCCAACATGACGATCGAGAAAATCCGCATTTGGACACTCCTTTCCTTCCTGGTCTGGACAAAGCGTGCCCGCCGCAGAACGATCCAGGTGGCTCAGGGCCGTTGCGCTCGACCGGTTTGCCGCAGACGCGTCAGGCCTCGCATTCGGCCGGGTTGACCTCCACGACGCTTTCATAACGCCCGTTGGCGGTGACGACCTGTGCGCAGGTCCGGGACTCGGCGTTCCACCAATAGGCGGTCAGTCCGCGCGTGCGGGCCAGTTCGTAGCCGCGCAATTGCAGTTGCGTTTCGCCCCCGGCGCCGCGCGCTCCGACCAGGTCGGCGATATCGACCGGTGCCGCCGGCGCGCTCGCCACACCGGGAAGCGGTTCGCTGCCGCTGCCGCCAGTGTCGGTCTGGCATCCGAAAAGCACGGCGAGGGGAACGGCAAGCACAAGGCGTGAATACATGACGAGTTTCCATCTCCTGTCTGCGGCACGCTCGACGGGATCGATCCCCCCGAGGGCCTCGATGATTGAAGATTAACGAAGAAACGCACGGCGAAAATCTGAAATCCGTAGGCAATGAATGATCTGAAGTCACCAATGGCGCTGCCGGAGCCCTTCGCATCCGCCCCAGCGTGGCGATATCGCACCGTCCGTGTTCCCGCGCGGCACACCGACACTGACGGTCAAGCGATCCATCGGACGATAAAGGCCGCTAACAGGTTCCGATCCCGCCATTGGTGGCGTCTCGCGTCGCCGCGGTCCGGCGGTTTTGCGTATCCCGGTCGGGTCCGCACGCACCCCGGTCGCCCGCGATATGGGCGATGATGTGGTCGACGATTTCCGTATCGTTATGCATCGTGCTCTGGTCGACGACCATCCAGCCCTGCTGTTCGCCCAGCGCGCGCAGGATTTGCCGGACCTGTTGCTGATAGGCGCAGAACGCCTCTTGCGGGTCGCCGGTGAAACCGTCCCAACGACCGATTTCGGTTTCCTTGAAGGCGCTGCGCCGCGCCCAGGCCATGTGCGGCTCCAGATCGAGCAGCACCACGAGGTCCGGCTCGGCGGCTTCGGTGAAGAAGCCGCGCAACGCTGCGATCTCGATTCCGCTGCGCAGATGCGCCTTGGCGATCACCCGGAAATAGGAACCGTCCATGACGTGCAGCGTGTCGCTGTCGCGGGTCGCCTGTCGCCGGAAATACTGCCCCGCGGCCGCGAACCAGGCGGCGAGCAGATGGAGGTAGAACCGGGTTCCCAGAAGGTCCTGGCCGGGTTCGGCGCGACTTGGCCACAGCGCCTCCTTGAGCAGCGCCAGCCTGCCGTCGGCGAAGCGGTCGCCGAACGAAAGGTCTTTTTTGTCGACATAGACGGCCCGCCGGCCGCTCGCGGTTAGGGCGCGCGCGAGCTTGCGGCTGATATGGGTTTTGCCCGCCCCGTCGATGCCTTCTATCGCGATCAGCATGAAGCCTCCCCTGAACGTCCCGCCATCGCGCTGGTCACGGTGCGCAAACCGTTCACTCGGCCGCGATCTTGGTCTCGGACTGCTGGACGGCTGCGGCGGGCTCGTCGCCGGCAATGGCCGCGCACACGGCCGCCGCCGCGTAGCCGCCGCTGACCAGAGCCGGGATCAGGCCGCGAAACCGTCCGACGGCGTCGCCGCAAAACCAGATGTTTTCGGCCGGGCCCTTCAGGTTCAGATCGTTGAGCGGGAATGCGCCGACGCCTTCGATGGCGGGAAACAGGCACACGGTCTCGGGCGAATAGAGGTCGGGATACTGGTCGACCAGAAGTCGCAGGCTCCCGCTCAGGATCGCATGCAATTCCTCGGGCAGCATCGCCGCGATATCGCCGCGGCGGAACTCCGCGCGCGGATGCCACGGTCGCCCGTCGAGCGCGGGCGTGCCTGCCGCGCCTCCGTCCAGAAACGCCGGCAACGGCTGCCACAGCGCGCTTTCGCTTTGTGCCAGCGCCTGCTGGTACTGCCGCCACAGCCGTCGGCCCTTGTCGACGGTCTCGCCGCAAAACCGCGCCAGAAGACCGAAATTGGAATAGCCCGAGGGCGGGCCGTCGGAGCGGCCCGACAGCGCCGAAGGCCCGTTATAGGGGATGAGCCAGACCTCGCCGTTGCGGCAGGTGCAGAAGGTTCTGACCTCGGTGTCGAGCGCGTTGATGATGTATTTGACGTCCGGCCGGTCGACCGCGTTCAGGAAGCCGACATGGTTGGGATGCTCGATGCGGATGCCGAATTCGTATCTGAGCTCGGCCGTGGGCGCGAGCTCCGGCATCAGGTCGGCGATCGCCTGCGGTCCGAACCGGCCGGTGGCGACGACGACATGGCTGAAGTCGTCCTCGCGGGCCGAGCCGCCTTCCCGCCGGCTCCGCACCGTATATCCCGCGCCGTTGCGGCGTACGCGTTCGACCGACGTGCCGGTCTCGATCCAGGCCCTGTAGTCGCGGCTCAGCGCGGCAATCAATTCCGCCCGTTGTTCGAGCGTGCCGTAGCTCGACGGATAGTCCTTGGTGGTGATCGGGTCCCCGGTCCACACGAAGTCGCCGCCGGCGGGCCCCTGTGTGACCGGAACCTTGATGCCGACGCCGTCGAGCAGGGCGCAGATCCGGTCGTAGGCCGTCCACAGCCGGTCCTTGTCGCGCAGCCGATAGAGATGGGAGCCGGACGGGTGGAAGCTGAACTTGCCGTCGGAGAACAGGCCGGCTCCGCCGATGCCGCATCCCAGCTCGCTCGCTTTGTCGTGATGCCGCTCCTCCAGCGCCCGGCCGGCCTCGAACAGGCGAAACTCGATCCCGCTCGCGGCCAGGCAAAACGCTGCGGCCAGTCCCGCCGGTCCGCCGCCGATGATAGCAATACGCGCCATGTCCAACTCCTGCGATGAATTCGGTGCACCGGCCGATCCGTCCGGCCGGGTCGATGGTCTTTGTGCCCCGTGGAAAAGTGTGAGCGCCGCGGCGCGGGTCGGCAGTGTCCGGTCAGGCGAGGGCGAAATCGTTCACCACCACGCGCGACAGCAGCTTGGGGATGAGGTCGCCGTAATCGCCCGGGTCGGGAATGCCTTTCTGGTTCGGCATCAAAAGCGCGATGACGTGTTCGGGGACCGGCGTGGCATAGAGCCGTCTTTGCTGCTCGAAGACGTAAAACAGCGCCGAGGCGAAGCCGTATTTGCGGGCCAGAAGCAACAGTTCGGCCCAGTCGATCGCGTCCTGGTGGCGGCGCACCAGCGCATCGATGTCGCCCAGCATATAGGGCTTGACCGTGCCGTGCTGGAAGGCCTCGAAATAGGCCCGCGCGGCGCTGAACCACAAGGCGGTCGTCGGCCCTTGGCACCAGATTGACTGTCCGAGCACGGTGTCCGGCCCCGCGCCGCGCCACACGTCTTCCTCCTCGATCCCGTTCGCCAGGCCGAAATGAATGTCGACGAAGACCGGCATCAGCACCGTGCCGTCGCCCTGGACGAAGGATTTTATCTGCCGTTGCCGCCATTCCCTGGGCATGAGCCTGGCGTCGAAGCCGGGCTGCAGCGCCTCCACCTTGGTCACCGAGTGCAGGGCGTATTTGTGCTCGAGCGTGTTTTTGGTGATCCGACGGAACATGTGGGTGAAGTGCCCGTTGGCGGGGTCGAACACGCCGTGCTTGAAGCCGAGCCCGTAAAGCGCCTTCTGGACGCGCCACACGTCCTTCGGCCGCACCATGATGTCGAGATCCTGCATCGGCCGCAAAAACGGGTCCGGAAAAACGGTCGCCGCCATCAGCGCGCCCTTGAAGATATAGTGCTCGATGCCGTTGTTCTGGAACGTGTTGAGGATCTGCGCCAGCATCCGGAACTGCACCACCGTGCGCAGCTCGGAGAGCTTCGACCACCCCGCCATATAGGCCGCGACCCAGTCGGGCACGGTGCGCCACAGGCCCAGCCGCTCGAGGTGAAACCGACACAGCGGGATCGTCTGGTAGGTTTCGGCCCGCCACAGCACGTAGGCCCAGTCGATCTCCTTGCGGACAAGGCTTGCGAGCCGTTCGTCGCCGGCATCGTCGAGCCGCGGACGGCAGGTCAAAAGCAGAAAGGTTTCCTCACGAGAAAGATGGATCATCGTCCCGCTCCCGCGCTAGGTTTTTTGCGGCGGCTTTTTCGACTTGCCGTCATCGTCGGCGGAGGCGGCCTGGGGCGCGGCTGCACCGTAATGCTGCAGAAGCTGCCTGTACTGATCGAGCTGCTGGTCGAACTCGGCGAAGTCGCGGTCGAAGCCCTGGCCGAAGATTTCCTCCAGATTGGCCTCGCCCGATGCGGCGCCCTCGGCGTCCTGCGCGGTCAGATGAACGGCGTTGGAGGCGAGCGCGCTGAACGGGAACAGGGCCGGCACGTCGGTGTCGCGCCCGTTTTTGCGCCCCATATTCGCGCCGATATCCTGCAGGATCGGAACGGCGAGCTTGCCCGACAGGGTGATTACAAAGGTGCCGTCATTCTCCTCGACGGTGTACCCGAACAACAGACCGTCGCCCATTCTTGCCTCCCATGGTTGTGTGCGTCAGTGCGCTACGGAGCGCCTCCGTGGTCGGACGCGCCCCGTGGTCTGCGGTGTCGTGCGCGTGCGGCGAGCACCTTCATGCGCGCGCGCGCTGAATGGAAAAGGACCTGCGGCGCAGCGCGTTGCCGCGTTTCCAAAGCCGGACCTCCGCCTTCGACAGGGCAAGCGCCCTGCGGCCCATTGCCATCATCGCCCAGTATTTCTTCCGGTTGCCGCGAGAGCGGTGGCGTTTGGCGAGCGTGAAGCAGTTGCGGGCCATCTTCAGGTGGCGGCCGGCCGGGGAGGCCCAGAACCGGTTGGAGCGTCGTCGGACAGCCGGCTTGGCACGGGCTGCCTGCAAAAACGGATTTCGCGAATAGGCCATGCTTTCTCCTCCTTCCTGAACCGTCTTAAGATAAAACAACCATAGGTAGAGGTCAACATAAATACACTTTAAACGTAGTGAGAGGGGGGACGCGACGGCCGGGCGTGCGGAGGCGGCCGCACCGCCCGCGCCGTGCGTCCGGTTGGTGCTGTGCGCGCGGTGTCGGGGCGTCGGGGCGTCGAGGCTCGCGCCCAGACGGCTCCGCAGGTCTCTCGATAAGGATCAGGCCGTGCCAGTGGCGCGGCTTGCGGTCGGGCGCGCGAAACGCCTCACGCCTGCGGCAAGCTGTGCGGGGCGCGGCTCAGCCGGTTGTTGCCGTCTGCCATCTTGGCCAAAAGCGCGGTCAATTGCGCGCGCTCCGACGGCGAGAGCGGCTCGACCATGCGCTCCTGCGCCTGGCGGGCCAGCGGCATCGCCTTGGCCAGCAGGGCGCGGCCGGCTTCGGTGATCGCGACGATCTTGGCGCGGCGGTCCTTGCGCGAGGGCGTGCGCGTGACGAGATCGCGTTGCGCCAGCTTGCCGAGAACGACCACGATCGTCGTGCGGTCGAGGGCGGCGACGCGGCCGAGACTGGCCTGGTCCATCGCGCCGAACCGCTCCAGCGCCGCCAGCAGGCCGAATTGCAGCGGCGTCAGGTCGACGGCGCGGCAGTCCTCCAGAAACACCGCGACCCCGATCTGGTGGCACCGCCGCAACAGATGCCCCGGCATGTCGAGGAAATTGTCCTCTTGGCCGTGTCCGGCGGCGGTAGGGTCGTTCATGCCTCGGGCTCGCCGATAAGGGTGGTGATGCTGCCGAGACCGTCGATCGCGACCGTGCATCGGTCGCCGGGCACCAGCGCGCCCACGCCCGCCGGCGTGCCGGTATAGATCAGGTCGCCAGGCGCGATACGCATCGAGTGTGACAGGATCGAAATGATCTCGGGCACCGACCAGATCAGTTCCGACAGATCGGCGTCCTGGCGCGTCACCCCGTTGACGCTGAGCCGGATCGAGCCCGCGTCGGGATGTCCGCATGCCGGGACCGTGTGGATCGGCCCGCAGACCGCGGACCGGTCGAAGGCCTTGCCCCAGTCCCAGGGCCGGCCTTGCTCGCGCGCCTCGAACTGCAGGTCGCGACGGGTCAGGTCGTTGCCGATCGCATAGCCGTAGACATGGTCGAGCGCGGCGGCCTCGGCGATCTTGAAGCCGGCGCGGCCGATCGCGACCACCAGTTCGGCCTCGTGGTGCAGGTTCTTGGTCAGCGGCGGATAGGCGACGGTCGCGCCGTCCTCCACGATCGCGTCGGCGGGCTTGGTGAAGAAGAACGGCGCCTCGCGGTCGGGATCCTTGCCCATTTCGCGGGCATGCGCGGCGTAGTTGCGGCCGACGCAGAAGATGCGGCGCACCGGAAAGCGCGCGGTCTCGCCTGCAACGGCGAGGCTCGGCCGAGCCGGCGGGGAAAAAACGTAGTCGGTCATGATGGGCGCTCTCAGTGGTTGCCGCGGTCTTCGCGCCACAGGCCCAGCTTGTCCTGGGCGGCGCGATCGGAATAGGAAAACAGCACCGCGTCGGTCGCGGGCTCGTGGACGATGCGTTTCCACGACGGGGCGACGAAAATGTCCTTCGGACCCCATTCGAACACTTTTCCGTCGATGGTCGTGCGGCCCGATCCCTCCACCGCCACGAACACCGTGGCGTCCGTCGAGCGATAGGTGGCCGTGGCGAAGCCTGCCGGCAAAAGCTGCAGGAACGTGGCGATGGTCGGCATCGCGTAGCCGCCGTCGACCGGGTTGACGTAGCGCAGCTTGAGCCCGTGGCACGGGTCCCACTCCTCCTGGGCGCGCATCTGCTCCAGTGCCGCGCGCGAGCGCTCGTAGGGATAGTTGAAGATCGGCGAGGTCTTTTTGCGGGGCTCGAAGTCGACCGGCAGGAGATTGGCGCCGAAACGGGCGAGCGAATCGCCGGTCCTGCGCGAGATCGGCTGCTCGTCGTCGGGATAGCCTTCCGCGAACGAGGCGTCGAAGAACGAGATCATCGGGATGTCGAGCCCGTCGAGCCAGATCATCGGCTCGTCGGTGCGGTTGCCGTGGTCGTGCCAGGCGCCGGGCGGGGTGATGACGAAATCGCCGTAACGCATGATCGTGCGTTCGCCGTCGACCGCGGTATGGGCGCCGTCGCCGTCGAGCACGAAGCGCAGCGCGGATTGCGAATGCCGGTGCGCGGGCGCGACCTCGCCCGGCATGACGAGCTGCAGGCCGGCATAGAGCGATGTCGTGATCCGGCTCTGGCCGCGCAGGCCGGGATTTTCCAGGATCAGCACCCGCCGTTCCGCCTCCTTGGCGGTGATCAGCCCGCCGGCCTCCAGAAGATAGGCCTTCGCCTCCTCGTAGTTCCAGCAATGGGCCACGCAGCCGCTTGTCGGCTCCGGCGTGATGATCGACGACATCACCGCCCAAAGCGGGGTCAGGCTCTTCTTGTCGATCTTGTCGTAAAAGGCCTTGCGTTGCGGCGTCTCGGCCGGCTTCTCGGTCAGCGACATGCGGGTCTCCTCCTTGCGGCTCTCGTCTCTCAGGCCCGCGCGAGCCCGGTCCCGCCATAGAGCCATTCGAGGCGGTCGTAATACTGTTCGGGCGACAGAGAGGTCATCACCTGGTTGCGCACCAGCGCCTTGGCGCCGGCCGGATGGTAGATGTACTCGCCGATCAGGCGCGAATCGATCTGCACATGGGCCGTGCGCGGCACCCGGTTGTGCTGGTAGGCGGCAAGGGCTGTTTCGACGTCGCCCGCGTGCGCGTCGAGCATGTGCGCCAGGCAGACCGCGTCTTCCATCGCCATCGCCGCGCCCT
The DNA here is from genome assembly GCF_003015025.1 of Nitratireductor sp. StC3. Classification (NCBI taxonomy): domain Bacteria; kingdom Pseudomonadati; phylum Pseudomonadota; class Alphaproteobacteria; order Hyphomicrobiales; family Phyllobacteriaceae; genus Nitratireductor; species Nitratireductor sp. StC3. The sequence continues at coordinate 94,662 of NZ_PYBP01000010.1, forward strand.
GGGCGAAATATTGCAGCATCGGATGGGCGGCGTCGCCCAGCAGGGCCACCCGGCCGTCGACCCAGCGCTCGGCCGGTTCGCGGTCGCACAGCACCCACAATTTCCAGTTCGTGCCGTGCTCGAAGATTTTTTGCGCGCGCGGGTGGATATGCTCGAAACCGCGCATGACTTCTTCCACCGGCACCGGCTTGCCGGTCACGGCCTCCTCGACGTCGTTGTGGTAGGTCACGACCAGGTTGAACATCTTCCAGCCCTGCAGCGGGTAGTGGACGATGTGGCATTTCGGGCCGGCCCATAGCGTGGCCGCGTTCCAGCGCAGATCCTCCGGCATGCGCTCGACCGGGATCACGGATCGGTAGGTGGTGTGGCCCGACACGATCGGGTCGCCGTCGGCCAGCATCTGGGCGCGGATCGGCGAGCGCAGCCCGTCGGCGCCAATCAGCGCGCTGCCGTCGAGCGGCTCCCGGCCGGCGCAGAATACCCGTACCGCCGCGCCGTCCTGGTCGTAGCGTTCGACCCGGTGCGAGGTGCGGATGTCGACCAGCCCTGTGTTTCGGGCAGCCTCCACCAGCGCCATGTGCAGGTCGGCGCGATGCACCACCGCATAGGGATTGCCGAAACGCTCGCGAAACGGCTGATCGAGCGGAATATGCACGATCTCGTCGCCGGTCAGCCCGTCCATCAGGCGCAATTTGTCGATGAAGACGGCTTCCGCGCGCGCCTGGTCGCCGACGCCGAGTGCGTCGAAACAGTGGAACGCGTTCGGCGCGAGCTGGATGCCGGCGCCGATCTCGCCGATTCTCGAGGCCTGCTCCACAACGATGGAGGCGCGGCCGCTGCGGGCGAGACCGAGCGCGGTGGCGATGCCGCCAATGCCGCCGCCGGCGATGATAACCGGTCGCATGGCTGTTCCTCCCCAATAATAATCAGTATTATGAGCATAATACTGATTAGTGCAAGCGCGCTTGTCGCGGCAGGGCCGGATCGCCGTTTCGGCCTGGCTTCAACCGAACCTTAATCCCCGGCATCTAATATGACCGCGGTCGTCCCGTATGGCTTGCGCTGGGTTGCGCGTATCGGCCTGGCGGATCGGCCGGATCGGATTGACGGATGATACAGCATCACACCGACACCACGCGAAGCTTGGTTGCAGCCGACGTCCCGGTTGTCGCGCGGCTGTTCCAGAAGATCCTGCGCAAGACCCGCGAGCCCGCCACGCCGGCGCTCGAAACCTATCTCGCCAGCGTCTTTCTGGACGGTCCCGACCGCGATCCGGAGATCAATTCCTTCGTCCATTTGCGCCGCGACGGCTGCGTCAACGGTTTTGTCGGTGTCCTGCCGCTGCCCTTGCTGGTCGGCGACAGGCCGGTTCGCGGCGCGTTGTGCGGCACGCTGATGGTCGAGGACCACGCCGACGATCCCTTTGCCGGCGCGCGGCTGATGCGCGCCTTTCTCGGCGGTCCGCAGGACGTTTCGCTGACCGAGACCGCCAACGACATCTCCACCACCATGTGGCGCAAGCTCAGGGCCACCGTTCTGCCCGACCACAGCCTGGAATGGCTGCGCGTGATCCGCCCGGCCGGTTTCGCCGCCGAGATGGCCGCGCGCGCGGTCGGCCTTGGCGGCGTGCTGCGCCCGCTCGCGCGTCCCGTCGACGCGCTGGTCCGGCGCGGAGGCGACGGCCCGTCCTGGACCCATATGCCGGTCGGGTTGCCCGCCGGCACGCTGGCCAGCGCCGAGGTCGACGATGGCGAGGCGGCGGCTTTGTTTGTCGAATTGACCGGGGGCTACGAGGTGCGGCCAAACTGGCGCGCGCAAAGCCTCGCCCGGATGTTGGCCGAATCCCGCCGCAAGGCGGTCTACGGCGCCATGGTGCGCCGCAAGGTCGTGGCCCGCAACGGCCGCCCGGTCGGCCTGTTTCTCTATTACGGCGACCCGGGGCGTGTCGGGCGGGTGGTGCAGGTCCTGCACGCGCCCGGCCAGGCCGGCATTGTCCTCGACAGCATGCTCGCCCATGCCGGCGAAACCGGCCTTGTCGCGTTGCGCGGCCGCACCATGCCCGCACTTCTGGAGGCGATGCTTGGCCGGCGTTTCATGTTCGTTCACGCCTCCTCCTCCATCGTGCACGCGCGCGACAAGAGCCTGATCGAGCCGTTTGTCGCCGGCAGGGCTTTTTTCAACGGGTTTGCCGGCGAATCCTGGTCGCGCTTGATCGGAGACCGCTTTGACTGAGTTCGCTCCCAAGACGGCAGGCTGTCCATGTGCGGCATAGCGGGGTATTGCGGCGACGGCGTCGCGCCGCAGGACGGCGCGGCGCTGTTGTGGCGCATGGGCCGCGAGCTCGCCCATCGCGGCCCGGACGGACAGGGCAGCCATGTCGGCCGCGGCATCGGCCTCGGCCATCGCCGTCTTGCCGTCATCGACCTTTCCGACGACGCCGCCCAGCCGATGGCCAGCGCCTGCGGTGCGATCCGCATCGCCTATAATGGCGAGGTCTTCAATTACCTCGAACTGCGCGACGAGCTCGTCGCGCGCGGCCGGCGTTTTCGCACCGAGAGCGACACCGAAGTGGTGCTGCAGCTCTACGAGGAGTTCGGCCCCGATTTCGTCGCCAGGCTCAACGGCGATTTCGCGCTGGCGATCTGGGACGGGCGCAACCGGCGCCTGCTCCTGGCGCGCGACCGCATGGGCGTGCGCCCGCTTTTTTACCACTGGCTGCGCGGCACGCTCTATTTCGCCTCCGAGATCAAGGCCCTGATGCAGGTGCCGGGTTTTTCGGCCGAGATCGATCCGCTGGCGCTCGACCAGATCTTCACCCTGTGGACGCCGCTTGCGCCGCGCACCGCTTTCAAGAATGTCAACGAACTGCCGCCGGCTCACATGATGATCGTCGAGGGTGGCCGCGCCGTCACCCGGCCCTATTGGGCGCTCGATTTTCCGACGCCGGGCGACGGCGCCTCGCCGCGCGCCGAGGACGATGTCGCGGAGGAATTGCGCGCGCTGCTCGAGGACGCCACCCGCATCCGCATGCGCGCCGATGTCGAGGTCGGATCGTTTTTGTCCGGCGGCCTCGATTCCTCGCTGATCTCCGCCATCGCCGCCCGTCAGGCGCCGGGCCGGCTGCGCACCTTTTCGCTCGCTTTCGACGATCCCGCCTTCGACGAAAGCCGCCATCAGGAAACGATGGCCGCGGCGCTCGGCACGCGCCACGATGTCCTGACCTGCCGGGCCGGCGACATCGCGGCCGCCTTTCCCGCCGTCGTGCGCCAGATGGAGCGGCCGGTCCTGCGCACCGCGCCCGCCCCGCTCTATCTGTTGGCGCAGCGTCTGCGCGGCGAGGGGCTCAAGGTGGTGTTGTCGGGCGAGGGCGCCGACGAGATTTTCGCCGGCTACGACGTGTTCAGGGAGGCGCGGATTCGCCGCTTCTGCGCGCGCCAGCCCGGCTCTAAGCTGCGGCCGCATCTGTTCCGCAGGATCTATCCCTATATCGCCTCGCTGCAGCAGCAGACGCCGGAATATCTCGCCGCGTTTTTCGGCGCCGGCGCCGATCTGCCCGACGATCCGCTGTTTTCCCACCGGCCGCGCTTCCGCGCCACCGCCGGGGCGAAGCTGTTTTTCTCGCGCGAGCTCAAGGCCGAACTCGCCGGCTACGACGCGGCCGAGGAGCTGGCGGCCTCGCTGCCGGCTGAGTTTTCCCGCTGGCACCCGCTCCACCAGGCCCAGTATCTGGAGACGCGTTTTCTCCTGCCCGGCTACATCCTGTCGGCCCAGGGCGACCGCATGGTCATGGCGCACGGGGTGGAATCGCGCTTTCCCTTCCTCGACCACCGCCTGGTCGAGTTCGCCGCGCGCATCCCGCCCGATATGAAACTGCGCGGCCTGCGCGAAAAGCACATTTTGCGCCGGGCCGGCGCCGACCTGTTGCCGGCCGAGATCAGCGACCGCCCCAAACAGCCCTATCGCGCGCCGGAGAGCGTGTCGTTCGCCGGCCGGGACGGCGCCTATGTCGAGGCGCTGATGGCGACGCCACGCATCGCCGAGGATGGGCTTTTTAATCCCCAGGCGACCCGGAAACTGCTCGACAAGCATGGCCGCGGCGCGGTCGCCGGCTTCCGCGATAGCGCCGCCTTCGTCGGCATTCTTTCCACCCAGCTCTGGCTGCGGGAATTCGCCGGCACCGCGACCCGCAAGCAATCCGCGCAGGCCGTGTGACGGCGCTCAAACAACGAAAGGCTCATCCGATGTCAGAACCTGTCCACCAGCACATCCGCGAGTTCATCGTCGAGAACTTCCTGTTCGGCGACGACGACTACGAGCTCGACAACGGCGTCTCGCTGATCGAAACCGATCTGGTCGATTCCACCGGCATCCTGGAACTGGTCTCCTTTCTCGAGGAGCGCTTTGAGATCGCGGTCGCCGATGCCGACATCGTGCCGGCCAATCTCGATTCCATCGACCGCATCGCCGCCTTCGTCGCCCGCAAGCGCGGCGAAGGTCAAAGGCTGGCCGGCTAGCGCGGCGCAACCATGCCGGTGATCGCCCGCGTCGAGCAGTTTCTGCGCCGCAGCGCCGCCGCCGGCGCCGATAAGGTCGCGATCGTCGACGCCGACACGCGGCTGAGCTACGCCGAACTCGACGCCGGCGCCGACCGGCTCGCCGCCGGGCTTGCCGCGCGCGGCGTCAAAAGCGGCGACCGCGTCGTCGTGTTGATGGACAATATCTGGGAAGCCGCGCTGTCGATCTTCGCCGTGCTCAGGGCCGGCGCCGTCTTCTGCCCGGTCAATCCCTCGACATCGGCCGACATGCTCGCCCACATCCTTGGCGACTGCACGCCGCGCGTCGTGCTCACCCAGGCCAAATATGCGCGCGCCGCCACCGTGGCCGCCGCCGGCCTCGCCGCGCCGCCTTTGATCGTCGCCGCCCGCGCCGTCGCGGCGCTGCCGCAAGGCGTTGCCGGCTTCGAGAGCCTGCTGGAAGAGACGCACGCCGAACGCGTGGCGGAGGGCGATGCGTCCGACCTGGCGATGATCATCTACACTTCCGGCTCGACCGGCCGGCCCAAGGGCGTGATGATCGCCCACACCGCCATGATCGCGGTCTCCGGCTCGATCGCCACCTATCTCGACAACGGCCCGGCCGATGTCGTGCTCGCCGTGCTGCCGCTCTCCTTCACCTACGGGCTTTACCAGCTGATCGTCGCCGCCCGGGTCGGCGCGACCCTGGTCTTGGAGAAGAGCTTCGCCTTTCCCCACGACGTGCTCGCGCGTGCTCGCGCCGAGGGCGTCACCGGCCTTCCTCTGGTGCCGACCATGGCGGCGATGATTCTCGGCCTGTCGGAGCTTAAGCCCGGCGCGCTGCCGGCGCTGCGCTATATCACCAACGCCGCCGCCGCCCTGCCGCCGGCCCATGTCGCCGGCCTCGGGCGCCTGTTTCCGGGCGTGCGCATTTATTCCATGTACGGCCTGACCGAATGCGCCCGCGCCAGTTTCCTGCCGCCCGAGGAACTCGAGCGCCGGCCCGATTCGGTCGGCAAGGCGATCCCCGGCACCGAGATCGCCATTCTCGACCAGGCAGGCCGTCCGGTGCCGGCGGGTGCGGTCGGCGAGCTGGTGGTGCGCGGCCCGCACCTGATGCGCGGCTATTGGGGCGACGAGGCGGCCACCGCCCGGGCGCTGCGGCCCGCTCCCGCCCCCGGCGCGCGCCAGCTTCGCACCGGCGACCTGTTTCGCGCCGACGCCGACGGTTTCCTCTATTTCGTCGGCCGCACGGACGATATCGTCAAGATCCGCGGCGAAAAGGTCGCGCCGAAACGGGTGGAAACCGTGCTGCATGCCTGTGCGGGCGTGCGCGAGGCGCTCGTTTTCGGCGTGCCCGATCCTGTGCTCGGCCACGTCCTGCACGCCGCCGTCGTGCGCGCCGATCCGAATCTCGACGACCGCGCCATCCTGCGCCACTGCGCGCGCAACCTGCCCGATTTGATGGTGCCCAGGAAGATCGAGTTCCGTCAGGCCCTGCCGAAAACCGCGAGCGGCAAGGTGGTGCGGCGGCTCGTACTCGAAACAGGAACAGACCGATGAACCAGCATTCCGTCCCCGTCTTCTCGCCCGACGCGCTCGCCATCGACCCCGAGGCCGAGATCGAGCGCATTGTCGCCGCGCTGCGCGCCCAGCTGCGCGGGACGCTGCGCAAGCGCGGCCTGGTGCTCGGCCTGTCCGGCGGCATCGATTCCAGCGTCTGCGCCGGGCTCGCCGCCAGGGCCGTCGGGCCCGACAGGGTTCACTGCCTGTTGATGCCCGAGGACGATTCCGATCCCGAAAGCCTGCGGCTCGGCCGGCTGGTGGCCGAGCGGTTCGCCCTGACGGCCGAGGTGGAGAATATCGGCCCGGCACTCGCGGCGATGGGCTGTTACGACAGGCGGGACGGCTTCATCCGCCAGGTCGTGCCCGCGTACGGGCCGGGCTGGAGCTCGAAGATCGTCTTCGCCAACGCGCTCACCACCGCCGGGTACAACATGTCGTCGCTGGTGGTCCGCGATCCCGAAGGCCGGGTGGAAAAACACCGCCTGCCGGCCGAGGCCTATCTCGGCATCGTCGCGGCGACCAACATGAAGCAGCGCACGCGCAAGCAGTTCGAATATTATCACGCCGACCGGCTCAACTACGCCGTTATCGGCACCCCGAACCGGCTCGAATACGATCAGGGCTTTTTCGTCAAGAACGGCGACGGCGCCGCCGACGTCAAGCCGATCGCCCACCTCTACAAGTCGCAGGTCTACCGGCTCGCCGAGCATCTCGGCGTGCCGCCGGAGGTGTGCAGCCGCCCGCCCACCACCGACACCTATTCCATGGCCCAAACGCAGGAGGAGTTCTATTTCGCGCTGCCCTACGACAAGATGGATCTGTGCCTTTACGCCCTCGACAACAACGTGCCCGCCGCCGCCGTCGCCGGCGCGGTCGCCCTGAGCGAGGACGAGGTCGCCATGGTCTGGAAGGATATCGCCGCAAAGCGCAAGGTGGCCCGCTATCTCCATCTCGGCCCCCAGCTTGCCGCGCCGCTCGCCTGACGCCACACTGGGCCGCGAAGGGGGCGGCCGCCGCCGCGCCCCGACCGTTTAACCGAGTCGGCGGACAGGACCGCGATCCGGTCGAAAGGACGCCAGCGCATGACCGATCTGCCATCGACCGAGACGCTTATTCTGGAACGGGACGGGGGCTGGCTGACGGTCTGGCTCAACCGGCCCGCGGCGCGCAACGCGCTGTCGGCGGCAATGGCCGACGAGCTTGCCGCCACCGTTGCCGCGCTCGCCGGCGATCCTTCGATCCGCGGCGTCACCTTTCGCGGCAAGGGCGACATGTTCTGCGCCGGCGGCGACCTCAAGGATTTCGGCGCGCTGTTGCGTGACGACGTCCCGCGCGCCGACATCGTCGAGTTCAGCCGGCGCGCCGGCGCCCTGTTTCACGCCGTCGACACCTTGCCGCAGGTCACCGTCATGCTCGTTCACGGCGCGGCCATGGCCGGGGGGCTCGGTCTCGTCTGCGCCGGCGACATCGTGATTGCCGCCGCCGATGCCAGATTCGCGCTCACCGAGACCATGCTCGGCATTCCCCCGGCGCAGATCGCGCCCTTCGTCGTCCAGCGCGCCGGCAGGGCGGCCGCGCGCCGGATCATGCTGACGGGCGCCCGTTTCGACGGTGGCGAGGCACTCAGGCTTGGTATCGCCGACCAGCTTGCCGACGACGTCGCCGGCCTCGAGGCGGCCGAGGCCGCGGTGCGCGCGGCCGTGCGCCGCTGCGCGCCGGGCGCCAACGCCGTCACCAAGAACATCGTGCTCGCCGCCGGGCGCCTGGACGGATCGGCGCTGCGCGATCTCGCCGCCGACGGGTTTGCCGAGTGCCTGCTCGGCGAGGAGGGCCGCGAGGGCGTCGCCGCCTTCCTGGAAAAGCGCAAGCCGCGCTGGGCGGTTTGAGGGGGCAATCGAAACCATGACGGCACGGACGGTACGGATCGGCGGCGCCGCGGCGGCCTGGGGCGACACGCTCCTGGGCGCGCGCCAGCTCGTCGAAAAGGGCGATGTCGACTATCTCGTCGGCGATTATCTGGCCGAGGTCACCATGGCGCTGCTGGCGCGCGCCAGGGCGAAATCGCCCGAAGGCGGGTTCGTGCCCGACTGGCTGGCCTCGGTCGAACCGGTCCTGCCCGAAATCCACAAAAAGCGCATCCGGCTCGTCACCGACAGCGGCGGCATGAACCCGGCCGCCTGCCGCGACGCCTTCGTGGCCGCCGCCGACGCGGCCGGGCTCGCCTTCAAGGTCGCGGTCGTCACCGGCGACGATCTGACCGCGCAGGCGGACGCGATCGCCGCCGCCCGCCCGCCGGAGATGTTTTCCGCCGCGCCGCCGCCGGCGGCCTTCGCCTCCGTCAACGCCTATCTCGGCGCGACCGCGATCGCCGCGGCGTTGGACGCCGGCGCCGATGTCGTCATCGCCGGCCGCATCGTCGATTCGGCGATGACGCTCGGTCCGCTGATGCACGAGTTCGGCTGGCGCCACGACGACTACCACCGCCTCGCTGCCGGCAGCCTCGCCGGCCACGTCATCGAATGCGGCTGCCAGGCGACCGGCGGCCTGTTCACTGACTGGCAGGAGGTTGCCGACGGCTGGCACGACATGGGCTTCCCGATCGTCGAATGCGCTGCCGACGGCAGTTTCGTCGTCACCAAGCCGCCCGGCACCGGCGGCAAGGTCTCGCGCGGCACGGTCGCCGAGCAGATCGTCTACGAGATCGGCGACCCGCGCGCCTATCGCCTGCCTGACGTGACCTGCGATTTTTCCGAGGTGGTCCTGGACGAGATCGGCCCGGACCGCGTGCGGGTCAGCGGCGCGCGGGGCCGCGCCCCGGGGCCCGACTACAAGGTCTGCGGCACCTATCTCGACGGGTTTCGGCTGGTGACGACCTATATGATCGCCGGCTTTCAGGCCGGCGCCAAGGGCCGGCGTACCGCCGAGGCGCTGGTCGAGCGCACCGCGCGCATCATGCGCGCCAAGGGGTTTGCGCCCTATCGCGAGGTCTCCATTGAGGTGATCGGCGCCGAGGACACGTATGGCGCGGCCCGGCGCGCCTTCGAGGCGCGCGAGGTGGTGGTCAAGATCGGGCTCAAGCACGACGACGCCAGGGCGCTGGAGGTGTTCGCGCGCGAATTCGCCCATCCGGGCGTCGCCATGGCGCAGGGCCTGACCGGCGTCATGCACGGCCGGCCGAAACCGGTGCCGGTGCTGCGCGTCCATTCCTTCCTGTGGCCGAAGCGCGACGTACCGGTTTCGATCGATCTCGACGGCGACATCCGCCCCGCCGCCATTGCCGATACGAGGGCCGCCGCCGACCCGCCGCCGCATGCCGCCCCGCCGGCGCCCGTTGCCGCCGGCGTGACGACGCTGGTGCCGTTGCGCGCGCTCGCCTGGGGGCGCAGCGGCGACAAGGGTAATCACGCCAATATCGGCATCGTCGCCCGTCGGCCCGAATTCTATCCCTGGCTGTGCCACCAGGTCACCGCCGCGCGCATCGCCGGTTTTTTCGCGCATTATCTGGAGGGCGAGGTGCGGCGCTACCTGCTGCCCGGCTTTGGCGCGCTCAACTTCCTGCTCGAGGACGTGCTCGGCGGCGGCGGCACCGCCTCTCTGCGCTACGATCCGCAGGCCAAGACCTATGCCCAGATGGTGCTCGACCTGACCGTCGAAATCCCCCGGGCCTGGCTCGACCCCGACGGCCCGCTCGCCGGCTGGCGGCTGGAGGCGGAAGAGGGTGCGTAGACAAACGATCGCAGGTGGATGACCGTCTTCGTCAAATGCTCGGCGGTTGGTCGATCGACCGCGTCGGGCGGCCCACCGCACCGAGCGATGCGGTGAGCCGCATTTCGATCATTCGGCGCTCAGTTGCTGGATTGCCGTCGCCCATTCTTCGACATGATAGCTTTTGACGATCTTGCCGTCGTCGACCGTGTGGATGTCGATCGACATGATGTCGAAGCTCTTTCCCGTTGCCGGGTCGACCCCGAGGAAGGGCCCCTGCGGCGTTCCGGTGGCGCGTCCGCGAACGACGAACCTGTTGCCGTCCCGCAATATCTCTTGCGGCTCCCAGGTCAGGTCGGGGATCAGTCCCCCAAAGGCGTTGAGCGTCTTGATCAGCCCTTCTGCGCCCGGACCGCCCAAAGGCGTCGGCGTGGAAACCCAGTCTTCCGCCACGACGCTGCGCACCGCCTCGGGCGTCGCGTCAGCGGGTGTGGTCAACAGATCGGCATAGAAGCTTCTGACGACGGCCATATCATCCGCGAACGCCGCGCCTGACATGAGACCGGTAAGGGCAACAGCGGCAGCGAGTCGAAGTTTTTTCATTGCTCTGTTCCTTTCGAAAGTGTTGCGCGATTGATCTAGCCGCGATCGACTTTGTCGAGTAGAACAGAACGAAATAACTATTTGTTCGGATATAAGGAACAATGGGTTTCCCCGTCAGCTATCAGACCCTGCGACGGCTTTTGTATTTCGAAGCGATCGCGCAAGCACGGTCCATCAATGGGGCCGCCTCCCGCCTGGGGCTGTCCAAACCCGTGCTTTCAGAAGCCCTCTCGACACTGGAAGACGAACTTGGCGTGTCGCTTGCGGTCCGCTCGACCCGCAAGTTCGAGTTGACGGAAGACGGGATCAAAGTTCGCAGGAAGGTCGAACGGATTCTCGAGATCGCGACCGATATCGGGAAAATCGGGATCGGCGACCAGCGGCTTGGCGGTGCGATTACGATCACGCTGCCGGCGGAACTGGCTGTGTTCTGGCTCCCAAGGCGATTGAAGGGATTTCACCAACGCCACCCCGATGTCACGATACATGTTCACAGTTCCGATCAGATCGAGAACATTCGCGTATCCGTGATTGAACTCGCCTTGCGAACGTCGTTCCATTCACGGACGCCGACGACGGACACGATGATTGTTATGCCGCTCGCCATTGTTGCAAGTCCTGAATTGGCTGACGTGCCGTTCGACCGTATCCCTTTGCTGGAACATGCGCATATCGGAGGTGAAGGGCGATCGATATTCGGGACGGGCTTTTCTCGAATCGTGCGCGTCAACAATCGCAACGCTGCGATCGCGATGGCGCGTGAGGGCTTAGGCGCCGTTCGTGTCGTCCGGGCAGGGGTGGCGTCCGAGATCTCTGACGGCACACTTGTAGACCTGATGCCTGGCACCGACATTGGCGCGCTCGAGGTGCGGCCGGTGTTCAGAGACAGGCACCCATCGGTGCTCGCATCGGCATTTTGGACCTATTGCCGAAATGCCGGTTGAAAGCCGGCGCAATCGAAACAGCGGTCCGCCGCGTTGAGCGCACTGAAGCGAAAACCCGGCTCCGATCAGGGCTGCGTCTTCGCCGGGTCCTCGGCGAACAGGTGACAGCGCACCGCAGCGTCGCCCACCAGATGCGCCGGCGGCGTGTCGGTCGAGCAGTGCTCCATCACGAACGGGCAGCGCGGATGGAAATGACAGCCCGGCGGCGGGTTGACCGGGTTGGGAATCTCGCCGGCGATCGCCAGCCTTTCCTTGCCCTCCATCTCGATGTCGGGCACCGCGTCGAGCAGCATTTTTGTATAGGGATGTTTCGGCGCCGCGAACAACTCGCGCGCCGGCGCCTCCTCCACCAGCCGGCCGAGATAAAGCACCCCGACCCGCGTCGCCACGTGCCGCACCACGGCCAGGTTGTGGCTGATGAACAGATAGGTCAGGCCGAGCCGCTCCTGCAGGTCGCGCAACAGATTGAGCACCTGCGCCTGCACCGACACGTCCAGTGCCGAGGTCGGCTCGTCGCAGACGATGAATTGCGGGTCGGAGGCGAGCGCGCGCGCGATCGCGATGCGCTGGCGCTGGCCGCCGGAAAACTCGTGCGGGAATTTCTGGCCGTCGCGCGCGTCGAGCCCGACCAGCGACAGCAATTCGCCCACCCGCGCGGCGCGGTCCTTTGGGTCGGCGATCAGGTCGAACGCCTTGATCGGCTCCTCGATGATCGCCTGCACGCGCCAGCGCGGATTGAGGCTGGCGAACGGGTCCTGGAAGATCATCTGGATCTTGCGGCGCATGCGCCGCATCGCATCCGCGCCCTTTTCGCCCCACACGTCGGTGCCGTCGATCGACACCCGTCCGGCCGAGGGCGGCAGCAGCCCGACCGCCATCTTGGCAATCGTCGACTTGCCGGACCCGGATTCGCCGACCAGCGCGTAGGTCTCGCCGCGATTGATCGAAAAATCGACCCCGTCGACCGCCGTCAGCGTCACCCGCCCGCCGCCTTCGATCATCCGGTTGAGCCAGGGTTTGGAAAGATCGAACACACGCCGCAGGCCGCCGATTTCCACCAGCGGCACGGCGTCTTGGTCCGGCGCGGCCGGGCGCGCAGGGCTTGTGTACGCGGCCGTCATGATGTCGCCTCCGGCGTTTCGTCCGCCGCCGCGATGCCGCGCGCGGCGGCCGCGCGCGCCACCGGCTCGGGCGGGCGGCGCGCGGGGTCGGGATCGTGCAGGAAACAGGCCGCGTCGCTGGCGCCGGCGGAGTAGGGGTGCGGGCGTTCCGCCCGGCAGCGCGCGAAGGCGTGGTCGCAGCGCGGGTTGAAGGCGCAGCCGTCGGGGATGGCGCCCAGCCGCGGCATCGCGCCCGGAATCTGCGCCAGTTCCTCGTCGGGGTCGCCGGCCAGCGAGGGGATCGCCGACATCAGCCCGTGCGTATAAGGGTGCTGCGGATGTTTGACGACCGCGCGCACCGGCCCGATCTCGGCGAGCCGGCCCGCATAGAGCACGCACACCCGGTCGGCGGTTTCCGCGATCACCCCCATGTCGTGCGTGATCAGCATCACCGAGGCGCCGCGCTCCGAGCACAGCCGTTTCAACAGCGCGATGATCTGGGCCTGCACCGACACGTCGAGCGCCGTGGTCGGTTCGTCGGCGATCACCAGTTCGGGGTCGGCGCACAGCGCCAGCGCGATCACCACACGCTGGCGCATGCCGCCGGAAAACTGGTGCGGATAGGCCGAGAGCCGGGCGCCGGCGGCCGGGATGCCCACCTCCTCGAGCAGTTTCTGCGCCTTGTCGCGCGCCGCGCGCTGCGACAGACGCTCGTGGGTGAGAATGGTTTCGGTGAGCTGGTCGCCGATCCGGTAAAGCGGGTTGAGGCTGGTCAGCGGGTCCTGGAAGATCATGCCGATGCGTCGGCCGCGTATGCGCCGCATCTGGTCCGGCCCCAGATCGTCGATGCGCTCGCCGCCGAGCCGGATCTCGCCGGCCGCCACCCGCCCCGGCGGCTCCAGAAGGCCGATAATCGCCGAGCCGGTGATCGACTTACCGGCGCCCGATTCGCCCACCACCCCCAACACCTCGCCCGGCGCGATGTCGAACGACAGATCGTCGATCGCCCTCAATACGCCGGCGCGCGTGGGGATCTCGACCCGGAGATTGCGGACGGAAAGCGTTGCTGTCATCTGAGCTTCGGATTGAGTGCGTCGCGCAGCCAGTCGCCGAGCAGGTTGACGGCGAGCGCGAGGATTGCCAGCGTGATGCCGGGAAAGATGGTGATCCACCATTCCCCGGAGAACAAAAAATCGTTGCCGATCCGGATCAGCGTGCCCAGCGACGGCTCGGTCGGCGGCACGCCGACACCCAGAAACGACAGCGTCGCCTCGGTGATGATGGCCAGCGCCAGATTGATCGTCGCGATCACCAGCACCGGACCCAGCACGTTGGGCAGCACGTGCTTGAACATGATCGTCCACGGCCTCAGTCCGATCAGCCGCGCGGCCAGCACATATTCCTTGTTGGCCTCCACCAGCACCGAGCCGCGCACCGTGCGCGCATACTGCACCCAGAACGACAGCCCGATCGACAGCACCAGCACCACCAGCACCACCTGGTCGTAGGATTGCGGCCCGGCCATCGCCCGCGCCACGCCGTTGATCAGAAGCGCGATCAGGATGGCGGGAAAGGTGAGCTGCACGTCGGCGATGCGCATGATGACGGAATCGACCGCCCCGCCAATATAGCCGGCCACCAGGCCGAGCGTGACGCCGATCACCATCGCGAACAAGACGCTGGCGAACCCCACCGCCAGCGAGATGCGCATGCCGTAGAGGATGGTCGACAGGATGTCGCGGCCCTGGTCGTCGGTGCCGAGCAGGAAGCGCGCGTCGCCGCCCTCCATCCAGGCCGGCGGATAGAACGAATCCAGGATCGAGATCGTGGCCGGGTCGAACGGGTTGTGCGGCGCCACCAGCGGCGCGAACGCCGCCGACAGGATCATCACCAGCGTGACGGCGGCCGACACCACCGTCACCGGCGAGCGGACGAAGGAGTACCACAGATCCGATTCCAGCGCCCGGCGCAGCCGTCCCTTCGCCGGGGGCGCACCGTCGCCGCCGCGCGCCGCCACCGCGCCGTTTGTGGTCTCGCCGGCGACATGGGGCATCGGCTATCTCCTGGCTTCGCCGAGGCGAATGCGCGGGTCGACCGCCACGTAGAGCAGGTCGACGATGAAGTTGATCGCCACGAACAGGAACGCGATCAAAAGCAGGTAGGCGGCCATGATCGGGATATCGACGTTCTGCACCGCCTGCAAAAACAGCAGCCCCATGCCCGGCCACTGGAACACGGTTTCGGTGATGATGGCGAAGGCGATGATCGAGCCGAGCTGCAGCCCGGTGATGGTGATCACCGGCACCAGCGTGTTCTTCAGCGCATGCCCGAAATTGATGGCGCGCCGCGACAGCCCGCGCGCGCGGGCGAATTTGATGTAGTCGGTCCGCAGCACTTCCAGCATCTCGCCGCGCACCAGCCGCATGATCAGCGTCATCTGGAACAGGCCGAGCGTGATCGCCGGCAGGATCAGCGACAACAGTCCCGACTTGGTCAGCAGTCCGGTCGTCCACACCCCGCCGAGATTGACCGTCTCGCCGCGCCCGAACGAAGGCAGCCAGCCGAGATTCACCGAGACCACGAAGATCAGCAGGATGCCGATCAGAAAGGTCGGCAGCGACACGCCGATCAGGCTGATCGCCAGGAAGCCGCGCGCCAGGAGCGTGTTGCGATAGAGCCCCGTATAGACGCCCATCGGCACGCCGACGGCGAGCGCGAACAGCGCCGACACGAAGGACAGTTCCAGCGTCGCCGGCAGGCGCGACGCGATCAGCGCGGCGACCGGCTGCTTGAACTGGTAGGAAATGCCGAAATCGATCTGCACCGCCTTCACGATGAAGCGGGAAAACTGGATCATCACCGGATCGTTGAGCCCGAGCGCCTGGCGCAGCGCCTCGCGCTCGGCCGGCGAGGTGTCGACCCCAACGAGCTGGTTCACCGGGTCGCCGACGAAGCGGAACATCAAGAAGGAGATCAGCGCGACGACAAGCATGACGCCGAGCGCCTGCATGAACCGCCTGATGGCGAATGCGATCATCGATTGTGCCCCTGAAGTCCATGCCTCCCCCGCGCGCCGGGCGCGCGGGGGTCAGATGGCGGTTTGGACGTTCAGTTCACCGTGGCCCAGTAGAACAGGACCTGGTTGTCCGGACGCTGGACGATGTCGATGTTCTTGCGCTTGCCCCACACCAGCGACTGCTGATGCAAGGGGATGTGCGAGACCTCGTTGGTCATGATCGTGTAGGCTTCCTTGATCAGCGCATCGCGCTTTTCAGGATCGATCTCGCCGACGATCTTGGCCGCCAGAGCGTCGACCTCCTCGCTGCAATAGCCGCCGAGATTGAACGGCCCGCCCTTGCCGGTCTCGTCGCGGCAGCCGACCAGATTGGTGATCACGTTCCACGAATCGAACGAACCGGGCGTCCAGCCGAGCAGGTAGAAGTCGGTGTCGTAGCCGCCGGGCGCCAGCACCTTGGCGAAATACTGCGCCTTGGGCTGGGCGTTGAGGTTCACCGTCACGCCGATCCGCGCCAGCATCGACACCACCGCCTGGCAGATCGCCTCGTCATTGACGTAGCGGTCGTTCGGGCAGTCCATGCCGACCGAAAACCCGTCCGGATAGCCCGCATCGGCCAGAAGCTGCTTGGCCGCGTCCGGGTCGTGGGGCAGCCGCTCGAACTCGCCCGAGCCGCTGAACAGCTCGTTGGCGATCAAAAGCGGCACCGGCGTCGACAGGCCGCGCATCACGCGTTCCTTGATCGCCTCCATGTCGATGGCCTGATAGATCGCCTTGCGCACATTGACGTCGCGGAACGGGTTCTTGCCCTTGACGTCGGATGTCGGCAGCTCGTCGCGGAACTGGTTGAAGCCGAGATGGATCACGCGCAGTTCCGGGCCGGTCAGCGCCTCGGTGTTCGGGTCGCTGTTGACGCGCGGAATGTCCTGCACGGGAACCGGATCGACCAGGTCGACGTCGCCCGCCAGAAGCGCGGCGACGCGGGTGCCGTCGGCGGCGATCGGCGTGAACACCACCTCGGTCAGATTGTGTTCGGGCTCGCCCCACCAGCCCTCGTTGGGCTTGAAGATCGTCTTCACGCCCGGCTCGTGGCTGTCGATCACGAACGGGCCGGTGCCGTTGGCCTTGAACGCCGCCGGTCCGGGATTGGTGTCGCGCGCCGAGACCGGCGAGACCGCGCCTTCCGCCTCGGCCCATTCCTTGTCGAAAATATACCAGGTGTCCCACTCGTAATGCAGGATCGGGTTGGGCGAGGTGAGCTTCACCTCCACCGTATGGTCGTCGATCTTGGTCCACTGCGAATCGGCGGGGATGCGGGTCTTCAGGTCCGATGTTTCGGCGCGCACGCGATCGGCCGAGAAGATGACGTCGTCGGCGGTGAAATCGTTGCCGTTGGCGAATTTCACGCCCTTGCGCAGATTGAAGCGCCAGGTCAGCGGGTCGACGACCTCCCAGCTCTCCGCCAGGCCCGGAATGATCTTGAGATCCTTGTCGCGCTTGGTCAGGCCCTCATAGACATTGCCCAGCATGCCGAGCGTGAAGGTCTCGTTGAGCGAATAGGGGTCGAGTGCGTTCAGCGTGCCCTGAAAGGCGAACCGCAGGGTTTCGGCGTGGGCGGTCGAGCCCAGAAGCAGTCCCGCGCCAGCGGCGGCCAGGGCCACCTTGCGGCTTCGCACGCGCAGACTACGAAGCGATTGTCCGATGCTCATGATTGTCTTCTCCCATTGGCGAGCATTGATGGTTTTTTGATTATCAGAAGAAATGCTCTTGGCCGGCACTATTCAGAAAACCCGCACGGCGCGCAAGCCATGTTCTTTCCGGACCCGGCAAGGTTGTGCCGAAAACGCGCGAAATTGGCCCGAAACGGGCGTATTTTGCGCGGAAAACTGCCGTAGCCTATCGAAAATCATGCGAAATCACGCTCGAATTCGCATCGTTCGATCCCGATCGTCGCAGCCGTTGCGCGTCAGATATGCAGGGCGTGACCGAGCGTGCGCAGGGCGGCTTCCTGGAACGCCTCTCCCAGCGTCGGATGGGCGTGGACGGTCTGCGCCACGTCTTCCAGCCGCGCGCCCATTTCGATGGCGTGGGCGAAATAGGACGCGAGTTCGGAAATCTGCGCGCCGACCGCCTGCACGCCGACGACGAGATGGTTGTCGGCGCGCGCGACGATGCGCACGAAGCCGTCGTCGCGCTCGATCGTCATGGCGCGGCCGTTGGCCTGCAGCGGAAAGCTCGCGCTGCGCACGTCGAGCCCGGCCGCGGTCGCCTCCTGCGGCGACAGGCCGGCCGTCACGATCTCGGGATCGGTGAAGCAGACCGCCGGCACGCAGTGCCGGTCCCAGGCGCGCCTTTTGCCGGCCACGATCTCGGCCACCATCTCGCCCTGCGCCATCGCGCGGTGCGCCAGCATCGGCTCGCCGGTCACGTCGCCGATCGCGTGGACCCCGCGCATGGAGGTGCGGCATTGGTCGTCGACGGCGATGAAGCGCCCGTCCATGGTCAGGTCGAGCTCTTCCAGCCCCCAGCCTTTTGTGGCCGGGGCGCGACCGACCGTGACCAGCACCGCGTCGGCCGGCACCGTGCCGGACTGCCCGCCATCGGTGTAGGATAGCGTTCCGGCGCTCGCCGAATGCCGCTCGGCCTTGACCCCGGTCAGCACGCGCACGCCGAGCGCCTCCAGGCGCTTCTTGACCGGCCTGGTCAGTTCCTCGTCATAGGCGGGCAGGATGCGGTCCATGGCTTCCAGCACGCTCACCTGGCTGCCGAGCTTGGCGAAGGCCGTGCCCAGTTCGAGCCCGATATACCCGGCGCCGACCACAGCCAGCCGTTGCGGGATCTCCGTCAGCGCCAGCGCGCCGGTCGACGACAGGACGGCGCCGCCGAACGGCAGTCCCGGCAGCTCGACCGGGGTCGAGCCGGTCGCGATCACGATATGGTCGGCCGTGACGGTCTGGGGGCCGGTCGGCGTGTCCACATGCACCGTCTTGCCGTCGCGAAACCGCGCCCAGCCGTCGACATGCTTGACGCCGGCCTTCTTCAGGAGCCCGCTCACCCCGTTGGTGAGCCGGCGCACGATGCCGTCCTTCCATTCGGCGGTCTTGGGATAGTCGATCCGGGCCTCGCCGGCATGGATGCCGAGCGGCGTGCCGCCGGCGGCGAACGCGCTCGCTTTGGCGAATTCGTCGGCGGCGTGGATCAGCGCCTTGGAGGGAATGCAGCCGACATTGAGGCAGGTTCCGCCCGGTTTCTCGGCTTCCACGATCACCGTGTCGAGGCCGAGCTGGCCGGCGCGTATGGCGCAGACATACCCGCCCGGCCCGGCGCCGATGACCAGCAATTGGCACTTGATGTCTCTCATCCTGTCAGTCCTCGATGAAGATCGATGCCGGCGTTTCCAGAAGCGTCTTGATCCGCTGCACGAAGACGGCTGCCTCCCAGCCGTCGATGATGCGGTGGTCGAAGCTCGACGACAAATTCATCATTTTGGCCGGCAGGAACTGGGCGCCGTCCCAGACCGGACGCACCTGCATCTTGTTGACGCCGACGATCGCGACTTCGGGATGGTTGATGACTGGCGTCGTGGCGATGCCGCCGAGCGCGCCGAGCGAGGTGATGGTGATGGTCGAGCCGGACAGTTCCTCGCGTGTCGCCGTGCCGTTGCGCGCCGCCTCCGCCAGTCTGGCGATCTCCGCCGCGCACGCCCACAGATCGAGCGTCTCGGCGTGGCGTACGACCGGCACCACCAGCCCGTTGCGGGTCTGGGTGGCGATCCCGACATGCACCCCGCCATGCTGGTGCACGACCCCGGCCTCGTCGTCGTAGAGCGCGTTCAAGCCGGGCTGTTCGCGGATCGCCTTGACCATCGCCAGCAGCAGGAACGGCAACACCGTCAGCCGCGTCTGGTCGTCGCGCTTGCGCGTGTTGAGGGCGGCGCGCAGATCCTCCAGCGCGTCCATCTCCACTTCCTCGACATAGGTGATGTGCGGAATGCGCGATTTCGCCACCTGCATCTTTTCGGCGATGCGCCGCCGCAGGCCCACCACCTTGAAGTCGGTGACACGGTTGTCGGGCGCGCGCGCGGCAACCGCGCCGGGGCGGTCGCCGGCTTCCAGATGCAGGTCGAGATCCTCGTGGGTGATGCGGCCGGCCGGACCGCTGCCGCGCACGAAACGCAGATCGACGCCGGCCTCGCGCGCCCTCAGCCGCACGGCCGGCGCGGCGAGCGGCTTGTCGCCTTCCTTGCGCGTCTGGGCCGGCAAGCGGCGGTCGCGCGCGGCTTTGCCCGCCGGCGGCGCCGGCGTGTCCGGCCGCTCGCGTGGCGCGGCGGGCGCGTCCTGCGCCGCGTCGTCGTCCGGCTGCCTGTTGGCGGTCGTCTCGGCCCCATCGGCTGCTGGTCGCGCCGGCGCCGCCGGCTCGTCCTCGTCTTCCGCCTGCGGCGCGGCCGGCTTTGGCGCTGCGGCCGCGTCGTCGTTGCCGTCGCCGGCGACCTCGATCTTCAGAAGCGGCGCGCCGACCGAGATCTGCTCGCCGACCTCGCCGCCGAGCCAGGCGACGGTGCCTTCGACCGGCGAGGGAATTTCCACCGTCGCCTTGTCCGTCATCACGGCGGCCAGCACCATGTCCTCGGCCACCGGATCGCCGACCTTGACGTGCCATTCGACCAGCTCGGCCTCCGCGATCCCCTCGCCGACATCCGGCATCTTGATGACGTGCTGGCCCATCTCAGCCCTCCATCAGTTCGCCGAGCGCGGCGCCGACCCGTGCGGGGCCGGGAAAATAGGTCCATTCCTGCGCGTGCGGGTAGGGCGTGTCCCAGCCGGTGACGCGCCGGATCGGCGCTTCCAAATGGTAGAAGCAATGTTCCTGCACCAGCGCGGCGAGTTCGGCGCCGAAACCCGAGGTCAGCGTCGCCTCGTGCACGATCAGGCAGCGTCCGGTCTTCTTCACCGAGGCCACGATCGTGTCGAGGTCGACCGGCAGCAGCGTCCTCAGGTCGATCACCTCGGCGTCGACGCCGCTCTCCTCGGCCGCCGCCTCGGCCACGTAGACCATGGTGCCGTAGGCGAGCACGGTGACGGCCGCGCCCTCGCGCCGCACCACCGCCTTGCCCAGCGGTTCGGTGAAATGGCCGGCCGGCACCTCGCCCAGCGCGTGTTTCGACCACGGGATGATCGGCTTGTCGTGGTGGCCGTCGAAGGGGCCGTTATAAAGCCGTTTCGGCTCCAGGAAGATCACCGGATTGTCGTCCTCGATCGAGGCGATCAAAAGCCCCTTGGCGTCGTACGGGTTCGACGGCACCACCACTTTCAGCCCCGACACGTGGGTGAACAGCGCCTCCGGGCTCTGGCTGTGCGTCTGGCCGCCGAAAATGCCGCCGCCGGTCGGCATGCGGATGGTGAGCGGGCAGGTGAAGTCGCCGGCCGAGCGGTGGCGCAGGCGCGCCGCCTCCGACACGATCTGGTCGTAGGCGGGATAGACATAGTCGGCGAACTGGATTTCCACGCACGGCCTCAGCCCGTAGGCGGCCATGCCGATCGCCGTGCCGACGATGCCGCATTCGCTGATCGGGCTGTCGAAGCAGCGATCGCGCCCGAACCGTTCCTGCAGGCCCTGGGTGCAGCGGAACACGCCGCCGAAATAGCCGACATCCTCGCCGAACACGACGACGTTGTCGTCCTTTTCCATCGCCACCATATGGGCGTCGCGGATCGCCTCGATCATCGTCATGCGCGGCATCGTCAGTACCCCGCTTCCTGGCGTTGGCGCCTGAGATGCGGCGGCATGGTGTCGTAGACCTCCTCGAAAATGTCGCGCGGCGAGGCTTTCGGGCCGCTGTGCAGCGTGCCGAAGGCCTCCGCTTCCTTCTGCGCGGCCAGCACCTCGGCGTCGATCTCCGCCTCGGCCTGGCTGTGGCGCTCCTGCGTCCAGGCGCCCACGGCGACCAGATGGTTTTTTAACCGTTCGACCGGGTCGCCGAGCGGCCAGGCGTCCGATTCCTCCTTCGGCCGGTAGGCGGACGGATCGTCCGAGGTCGAGTGCGCGGCGGCGCGGTAGGTAACGTATTCGATCAGCACCGGCCCGAGATTGCGCCTAGCCCGCTCGATCGCCCATTTGGCCACCGCGTGGACGGCGAGATAGTCGTTGCCGTCGACCCTGAGCGAGGGAATGCCGAAACCGTGGCCGCGCGCGGCAAACGTGCCCGAGCCGCCGCGTGCGATGCCCTGGAAGGTCGAGATCGCCCATTGATTGTTGACGATGTTCAGCACCACCGGCGCCTTGTAGGTCGAGGCGAAGACCAGGCCGGCATGGAAGTCGCTTTCCGCCGTCGAGCCGTCGCCGATCCAGGCCGCGGCGATGCGGGTGTCGTTCTTGATCGCCGACGCCATCGCCCAGCCGACCGCCTGCGGAAACTGGGTGGCGAGATTGCCGGAGATCGAGAAGAAGCCGAATTTCTTCGACGAATACATCACCGGCAATTGCCGACCCTTGTTGGGGTCGCGGGTGTTGGAATAGATCTGGCACATCATGTCGACCATCGGATAGCCGCCGGCCAAAAGCAGGCCCTGCTGGCGATAGGTCGGAAAATTCATGTCGCCGTCTTCCAGCGCCTTGCGGAAGGCGCAGGCGATCGCCTCCTCGCCCAGGCACTGCATGTAGAACGAGGTCTTGCCCTGGCGCTGCGCCATCAGCATGCGCCGGTCGAAGGCGCGCACGCGCATCATGGCGCGCAGCCCGTCGAGCGTCTCCTGCGCGGTCAGCGTGCCCGCCCACGGACCCACCGCCTCGCCCTTGCGGTTCATCACCCGGATGATCGAATAGGCCATGTCGCGGATGTCTTCCGGCGGCACGTCGATCGGCGGCCGCTCGACGCTGCCGGCCTTGGGGATCTTGACGTTGGAAAAATCCGGCTTGCCGCCCGGGCGCACTTCCGGCTCTGGCACGTTGAGGCGAAGCGGCTTGTGTTCGGCCATGGCATCGGGCTCCCGGTGGTCGGGGGAGCAAACGCGCCGGCCGGCGTTTCGTTCAAGGCCGCCGGGCCGCGCCGTCTCCTCCCTGGTGCCGATCATCCACCTTCGTCACGCCGACGCAAGAAAAAGTCGCGGTCGCGAGGGCCGGCGGCGCATGATCGCAACAAGGCTACGGCCGATGTCGCGCCGGCGAAATTTTGTGAGCCGGAAAGCCGCCCAAACACGCGCAGTCTTGCGTGAAAAAGAAGCGATTTTGGCGTCGCTTTTGCGATTTTTGCATTTTTTCGAGGGCAAAATCGCAATTTCTGCGGTCGAATCGAGGTGTTTTCGGCCCGAAAACCGCTCAGGAAAAGCCGCGCACCGTCGCCGCGTCGAGAATGGCCAGCTCGCGCCGGTCGGAGGCGAGCGGCACGAAGGCGACCGACAGCGCGCCGTCGCGCACGCTGCACAAGGCAAACGATCCGCCGGCCACGAACCGCAGCCCATCGCGATAAAGAACGTCGTTGGCGTTGTGGAGCCCGGTGGTGGTGACGACCGGCACGCCGTTCCATATCGCAACGCGGTCGTAGTGGACGTGGCCGGTCACAATGCCGGCGACGGGGTGGCCGGCGATGGCCTCCGCCAGGCGCCACGTATCGGCCGCGCCGAGGCTTTCCCAGCCATAGCCGGTGCCGGGTGCGACCAGCGGCGCGTGGTGCATGACCAGCAGCTTCGCCGCTTCCGGATGGCGCCGCAGCGCGGCGTCCAAAAAGGCGAACTGGTCCGCGCCGAGCGCGCCGGCCACCTTGCCGGCGACGCTGGTGTCGAGCGTGACGACGTGGAGGCCGCCGATCAGTCGGTCGTGGCAGTAGGGGGCGGTGGCGCCGGTCGGCTCATCGAGCATGCCGGCATAAAAACCCGGTCGTGTGTCGTGATTGCCGAGCGCGTAGAGGGTTTTAAGGCCGTGCGCCTCGACCACGGCGCGCACCCGCCGGTAGCTTTCCGGATCGCCGCGGTCGGTGATGTCGCCGCTGACAACGACGAAATCGGGACGCGGCGCGATCGCGGCGATCGTTGCCATCACCGCCGCCAACCTGTCGAGATTGGCCGCGCAGGCATCGTCCTCGGCGTGCGGTGGAGAGATGGCGTGCAGGTCGGTCAGGTGGACGAAGGTAACGGCATCGCTCATCGAAAACTGTCCGCGTCGGAAAGGGGCAGGGTGCGACCTGGGTCGGCGGGACGGCCACCATGTCGCAAAGCGGCCCGGTGCGGCAAGCACCGGGCCGGGATTTTGTCGCGGCCGGGCCGGCGCCGCGGCCGGCGCGGCACCCGGCCAGGCCGGTTCAGGCCGCCGCGGCACGTGCCGTTGTGCGTGCCCGCGCCGCCAGCGCCTTGGTCGCGTCGACGGCCTCCTGAGCGGCGTACCAGTAGCGCTGCTGCAGTTCGATATTGAAGACGACGCCTTCGGGGAACGTGCATTCGGCGAGGATTTCCTCCCACGGCAGGTCGCCCCAGCCGACCGGCAGATGCAGGTCGCCATGGCCGTAGGCCAGGCGTTCGCCGATGGTGAACATCCAGATGTCGTCCTGGCGTCCGAAACTGTCGTGGACATGCAGATGGCGGCCATAGGGCGCCAGCGCCTTGATCTCCGCGACGAAGTTCTGGCGCGCCCCGGCGAAGTCGAGATTGATATAGGCGTGGCTGAAATCGATCGTCGCGGCCACGTTGGGATGGGCGATCGCGGCCAGCTCGTCCGCCAGCCGCTGCGGCGAAGAGGCGTGTACGCTGCCGTCATAGCCGCCGAACATCGTCTCCACGCACAGGTAAAGCCCGTTCTGGCGGGCGATGTCGCCGCCGCGCGCCAGCCATTCGCGCTGCCGGTGATAGGCCGCCTTCAGACCGTCGCCCGATTGGTGGCGTGCGAGCCCGGAATGGACGACATAATGCTTGGCACCCAGTTCGGCAGCGACTTCGAGCGACGCGGACAACACGTCGAGATGGCGCGGCAGCCGCCGCGCCTCGTCCATGAAGTTGATGGCGAGCGGCCCGTGCACGGAAAACGCCACCGACCGGCCGGCGCAGGCGCGCTTGATCTCCTCCAGGCGCGGCCGCCGGATCTTGCCGCCGACGATCACGTCGAGATCGAAGATCGGCAGTTCGATCGACTCCACGCCCAGCGCCTCGATCAGATCGAGTTCCGCGGCGAAGTCCGACAGATCGTCCTGTCGTTTGCGCGCTGACAGTCCCGTTCCCGCGACACCGTTTTCGAGCATGAGAATTCCTTTCCAGTCTGGTCCGCGCCGCGCGCGGGGGAGTGATTCGTAGCCCGCGAACCTGCCCGCCGCGTATGTCAGCCGTCTGACAGCCGGATGGAGGTTTTGCGACGGCGAACGAGCGCGCCGCGGTGCGGTGGTGCATGCGGATTTGCATGGCGGGGCGATTCGTGCCGCGATTTCAGAGTTTTAGCCTGACTAAAATTCTGCTTGACTCATGCCATCGCTGAAGGCATCGTTTTTTACAAATACTAAAACGATCGAGGGAGCGATTGTGGACGAGCAGGTCGCACGCGAAGGCAACGGCGCCGCCAACCAGGATCCGCTGGGCGAACGGCTCAGGGCCCGGCGTCGCGAACTCGGCCTGACCCTCAAGCATGTCGCCGAAGGCGCGGGTCTGTCGGTCGGTTTCATCTCCCAGATCGAACGCGGCATCACCACTCCGTCTCTGTCCTCGCTGGTGTCGGTCGCGCGCGTGCTCAAGGTGCATGTTTCGGAATTCCTCGCCCAGCCGCAACTGACCGTTCCGACCACCCGGCACGACCAACGCCCGCATTACGCGGTCGGCTCCAATTCGCTCGTCTACGAGCGGCTGTCGGCCTCGTTTCCGGGAAACGTCCTGCGCAGCGTCATCATCCACGAACCGCCGGGATACCGTTCCGAACCGATCGCGCATGAGGGCGAGGAAATCTTCTACGTGCTTGCCGGCGGGATCACGGTCGAGGTCGAGGGCGAGGTCCATATTCTGGAGCCCGGCGATTCGATCCATTTTCCGTCGACCCGGGTCCACTCGTCCTGGAACCACACCGGCGCGCCGTCGACCATCCTGCACACCTGCACGATGGACGTGTTCGGCGACGAGCCGGGCGATGCGACGCACAGCGTCGTGCCGGCGGTGCGCAAGAAGGGCGGCCGCCACCAAGCAACTGCCAAGAGCCAGAAACCATAGGGGAATTGTGATGAACAGGATTTCGAAATCGCTTGCCGCGGCGCTGCTTGCCGCGACCACGCTCGCCGCCGCGCCGGCGCTTGCCGAAACCGTTTTGCGCCTCGACGAGGTGCCGGTCGGCGAACTCGATCCCGGCAAGGCGACCGACTACGCCGACTCCATCTTGATGTTCAACATCTACGATACGCTGGTCATCCCGGCCCAGGGCGGTCCGGGCTATGTGCCGCATCTGGCCGAAAGCTACGAGGCCGACGGCAACGACTTCGTGTTCACGCTGCGCCAGGACGTGAAATTCCAGAGCGGAAACCCGCTGACGGCCGACGACGTGGTGTTCTCCTTCGAGCGCATGAAGGCGCTTGGCCAGGGCCTGTCCTTCCTGTTCAAGAATGTCGACGGCGTCGAAAAGGTCGACGACGCCACGGTGCGCTTCAAGCTCTCCCAGCCGTATTCGCCGTTCGTGGCCTCGCTGGTGCGCCTTCCGATCGTCGACAAGAAGCTGGTGATGGACAATCTCGGCGAGGGCGACGGCGAGATGAAGGATTGGGGCCAGGCCTTCCTGTCGGCCAACGGGGCGGGCACCGGCGCCTACAAGGTCGTCTCGCACAATCCGCAGGAAGAAACGGTGATGGCCAAGAACGCCGATTACTTCCTCGGCGTGGCCGAGGTCGCGCCGGACACGGTACGCTTCCGCTACGGGCTCGAGGCGGCGACCGTGCGCACGCTGATCGCGCAGGGCGAGCACGACATCTCCTCGCAGTGGCTGCCGCCGGAAGTGTTGAAGTCGCTTGCCGCCGACGGCGCGCAGATGCTCAAGGAGACCGGCGGCGGCGCTTTCTACATCAAGATGAACACGGCCAAGGCGCCGCTCGACGACGTCAATTGCCGGCTCGCGCTCGCCAGCGCCTACGACTACGCCTCCGGCCTCAAGATGGTCGCCGTCACCGACGACGTGGCGCAGGGCTCGCCGGCGACCGGCGGCGTGCCGGTCGGCATGTACGGCGCCAAGCCGGCCTCCGAGGCGATGAACCGCGACCTGGAAAAGGCCAAAGAGCACCTGGCCGCGTGCAAGTACAAGCCCGAGGATTTCAATCTCGAAATCTCCTGGATCGGCGAGGTGCCGATCGAAGAGCGTTTCGCGCTTCTCATGCAGGCGAATTTCGCCGAGCTCGGCATCAAGTCGGAGATCAGGAAACTGCCATGGGCGCTGTTCACCGAACAGGTGACCAAGCCGGAGAATACGCCGCATATCTCGCAGATCTTCGCCAACGCGGTCACCGGCGATCCCGACACGCTGCTTTATCCGATGTACCATTCCTCGGCCGCCGGCACCTGGCAGTCGCCGGAATATCTGAAGGACGAGGCGGTGGACGCCGCCCTGGAGAAGGGGCGCGCGGAGACCAGCGACGAGGGCCGCCAGGCCGCCTACACGGCCCTCAACGACCGGCTGATGGAGATCGCCCCGTCGATCTACGCCTATGACCGCCAGTCGATCTTCGCCGCCTCCGACCGGGTCAAGGTGCCGGCGCTGTCCGATCCCGCCAAGGCGTTCGGGCTGGACGGTTTCGGCTTCACCTTCCGGCTCATGGAAATGACCGCAGAGTAACTCCCAGGACGCCGGCCGGCGGCAGGCGCGCCGTCGGCCGGCACCGCGCATCACGGGTAAGCATCATGCCGCCAGTCGTCCGCCTCCTTGCGAAGCGGCTGGGGACCTCCCTGATCGTCCTTGTCGGGGTCTCCATGCTGATCTTCACCATCGCCCGGGTCATCCCCGGCGATCCCGCGCGCATCGCGCTCGGCCCCAACGCCACGCCCGAGCAGGTGGAGACGCTGCGCGAGCGGCTGCACCTCGATGAGGCGCTTCCGGTCCAGTACGGCTACTTCCTGCGCGACCTGTCGCGCGGCGATCTCGGCATATCGCTTTATACCAACCGGCCGGTGACGGCCGACATCGCCCAGTTCCTGCCGGCGACGCTGGAGCTGATCCTCGTGGCCGGATTGATGATGATCCTGATCGGCCTGCCGCTCGGCGTGATCGCGGCGCGCTATCGCGGCTCGTGGGCCGACCATGCGGTGCGCATCTTCACGCTGCTCGGCGTGTCGGCGCCCAGTTTCGTCTGGGCGGTGATCCTGATGCTGATCTTCGCCTTCTACCTGCCGCTGTTTCCGATCGCCGGGCGCATCGCCGACAGTTACGCCATCGCCTCCGTCACCGGCTTCCTGACCATCGACACGCTCATCGCCGGCAATCTCGCCGCTTTCGGCAGCGCCGCCTGGCACATCGTGCTGCCGGCCTTCGCGCTGTCGCTGTCCGGGATCGGCCAGGCGGCGCGGCTGACGCGCTCCAACATGGTCGAGACCTACGACAAGCCGTTCATCGAGATGGCGCGGTCCTACGGCTTTCCCGAGCGCCGCATCGCGCGACGCTTCGCCTTCCGTCCATCGCTGATCCCCTCGCTGACGATCATCGGCCTCGATTTCGCGGCCATGCTCGGCAACGCCTTCCTGGTCGAGGCGGTGTTCGCCTGGCCGGGCCTGTCGCGCTACGGCGTCGCGGTGATCCTGCGCAAGGACCTGAACGCCATCGTCGGCACGGTTTTGATCATCTCGGCCATGTTCCTGCTGGTCAACATCATCGTCGACCTCCTGATCGCCTTCATCAATCCACGCATCCGTTATTCGCAGAGGGCGTCATGAAGCGGGCAGCCTATATCCTGGTGCGCAATCCGCTGTCGCTGACCGGCGTGATCCTGATTGCGCTGGTGGTGTTCGGCGCGCTGTTCGCCGACCTGATCGCGCCGTTCCCCGAGCATCGCGGCGCGGTGGTCGATTTCGCCAATTTCAACAAGCCGCCGGAATGGCCCTATCTGTTCGGCACCGACCTGGTCGGGCGCGACCTGTTCTCGCGCATCCTCTACGCCTACCGGATCTCGCTGCTGCTCGGCGTGGTCGTGCTGGCGATCGCGGTCCCGATCGGTGTGACGATCGGGCTGGTCGCCGGCTATGTCGGCGGCTGGGTCGAATATGTGCTGATGCGCATCACCGACGTGTTCCTGTCGATCCCGCCGCTGGTGCTGGCCATGTCGATGATGGGCCTGCTGGAGCCGACGCTGACCAACGGCATGCTGGCCGTCACGGCGATGTGGTGGCCCTGGTATACGAGGCTGGTCTACAATCTGACCCGTTCCGAGAAGGAAGAGGGCTACGTGCTGGCCGCCGAGGTGATCGGCGCCTCCAGAGCGCACATCATCTTCCGCGAGATCCTGCCCAACTGCGTGCCGTCGATCGTCACCAAGATGACGCTCGATCTGGGCTTCGTCATCCTGATCGCCTCCTCGCTGTCCTTCCTCGGCCTGGGCGTGCAGCCGCCGACGCCCGATCTCGGCTCGATGGTCGCCGACGGCGCGAAATACCTGCCCGATTCCTGGTGGCTGACGGTGTTTCCGGGGTTGGCGATCCTGGTCGCGGTGTTCGGCTTCAACCTGCTCGGCGACGCGCTGCGCGACATTCTGGGGGTCGACCAATGAGCGCGCCGACGCTGCGGATCGCCGATCTCGGCCTCGGCTTCCGGACATGGGCCGGGCCGGTCGAGGTGCTGCACGGCATCTCGCTTCACATCAACAAGGGCGAGCGCGTGGCGCTGGTCGGCGAATCCGGCTCCGGCAAATCGGTCACCGCGCGCATCGTTCTCGGCCTGCTGCAGGAGCTCAAGAGCGCCCGCATCTCCGGCACGGTCGAATTCGAGGGTCGCGATCTCGACCGCCTGTCGGCGCGCGAGCGCCACGCGTTGCGCGGCACCAGAATGTCGATGATCTTCCAGGATCCGACCTCCTCGCTCAATCCGGTCTACCGGATCGCGCCGCAGTTTCACGAGGTCTTGAAGCGCGCCGAACCGGCGATCTCCGAGGCCGCCGCCCGCGCCAGGGCCGCCGCGCTGCTTTCGGCCGTCGCCATCCCCGAGCCTGAGCGCGCGCTGGACTCCTATTCCTTCCAGCTCTCCGGCGGCATGAACCAGCGCGTGATGATCGCCATGGCGCTCGCCAACGAGCCGGCGCTCTTGATCGCCGACGAGCCGGGCACGGCGCTCGACGTCACCGTTCAGGCGCAGACGCTGGCGCTGATGCGCGACATGGTCGAACAGCACCACACCTCGGTGCTGTTCATCTCCCACAATCTGGGCGTGGTGCGCGAGTTCGCCGACCGCGTCTACGTCATCTACAAGGGCCGCATCGTCGAGCACGCCACCGCCGAGGGGCTGTTCGCCGATCCGCGCCATCCCTATACGCGCGCGCTGTTATCGGCGGTGCCGCGCATCACCGGCGGCGGCATTCCCGAGATCGAGGACGTGTCGGAGGATTATTACCAGCCGCTCGTCGTGCACGAGGGCTGCGGCGAACCGGAGGGCGCGGCATGACCGGTCTTTTGTCGTTGCGCAACGTCTCCAAGGTCTTCACCCTCGGCCAGCGCGAGATCCGCGCCGTCGACGACGTCTCGTTCGACGTCGTGGAGGGCGAGTGCCTGGCGATCGTCGGCGAGAGCGGGTCGGGCAAGTCGACCATCGCCAACATGATCCTCGGCATCTACCCGCCCTCGATGGGCACGATCGCCTGGCGCGGCGACGTGCTGCCGGCGCGGCGCGAGCTGCGCCATCGCCGCGCGATCCAGCTCGTCCAGCAGAACCCGCTCTCCTCGCTCAACCCGCGCCGGTCGGTGGGCGCGTCGCTGCGCCTGCCGCTCGACGTGCACGGCATCGGCGACCGCTCGCACCGCGCCGACAGGGTCGCGCGGCTGCTCGAGGAGGTCGGCCTGCCGGCGGACTTCATGAACCGCTCGCCCGCGGCCCTGTCGGGCGGCCAGCGCCAGCGCGTGGCGATCGCGCGGGCGCTGGCCAGCGAGTCCGACCTGGTCGTGCTCGACGAGCCGACCTCGGCGCTCGACGTGCTCGTCCAGGCGCGGGTTTTGAAGCTGCTCGCCGATCTGCGCGACAAGCGCGGGCTGACCTATGTGTTCATCACCCACGACTTGTCGGTGGTGCGCAACATCGCCGACCGCGTCGCCGTGTTCGAGAAGGGCTGCCTGCGCGAGCTGGGCACGACCGAAGCGATATTCGCCAATCCGCAGCACGCCTATACCCGCCGCCTGATCGCCGCCGTGCCGGTGGTCGCCGACGCGGAGGTGGCGTTGCGCAACCGTCTGATGGAGAACGACGATGCAGCCGCCTGACTACGCGCCATTCGTGAACGAGGCCGCGCGCGCCGACAACCAGCCGCAGGCCGCCTTCGACGCCTTGTGCGCGCTGACCGAGCAGATCGTCGGCGTGAAACTGTTCACCATCATGACGCACGACGCCAAGAACGGCGTCGCCGGGCGGATCTATTCCAACATGCCCGACGCCTATCCCGTGTCCGGCACCAAGCCGGCCAACGAGACCGACTGGTCGCGCCTGGTGATCGGCCAGAGAAAGACCTTCGTGGCCAACGACATCGACGGCATCCGCGCCGTCTTCGACGACCACGAGCTGATCCGCACGCTCGGCTGCGAAAGCGTCATCAACGTGCCGATCGAGATCGACGGCAAGGTCGCCGGCACCATCAACTGCCTGCACGAAGCCGGTTTCTACACACCCGAGCGGGTCGCCGCCGCCGAAGCGCTCAAGCTTCCCGGCATGGTCTGCCTGCTCCTGAACGAACGCCTTCAGCCCAGGGGAGCCTGACAATGGCCGCAAACACCATCCGCGTCACGACCGATGTCGGCGGAACCTTCACCGATCTGGTGTGCTTCGAGACCGACGGCACGACCGGCGAGGCCCGCATCGTCACGGCGAAGTCCGACACCACGCCGCCCGATTTCGAACAGGGCGTGCTCAACGTCATCGCCAAGGCCGGCGTCGACCCCGCCGCGATCGACTTCCTGGCGCATGGCACGACCGTGGTCATCAACGCCTTGACCGAGCGCAAGGGCGTCAAGGTCGGCCTGATCACCACCGAGGGTTTCCGCGACACGCTGGAGATCGCGCGCGGCAACCGGCCCGACTTCTTCAACCTGCACTACGAGAAGCCGAAACCCTTCGTGCCGCGCTATCTGCGCCGCGAGCTGCCCGGCCGCATCAGCTACAAGGGCGAGGAGATGAAGCCGCTCGACCTGTCCGGTCTTGCCGCGATCCTCGATGATTTCAAGGCCGACGGCGTCGAGGCGGTGGCGATCAGCTTCCTGCATTCCTACGCCAATCTGTCGCACGAGCAGGCCGCGCTCGCCGAGGTGCGCAGATTGTGGCCGGAGGTCTCGGTCGTGTCCTCGCACCAGATCACCCGCGAATGGCGCGAATACGAGCGCACCAACACCGCCGTGCTGTCGGCCTATGTCCAGCCGATCGCCGAACGCTATCTGTCGCGGCTGGCCGGCGGGCTCAAGGAAAAGGGCCTCAAGGGCAGCCCCTACATCATGCAGTCCAATTGCGGGGTCGATTCGCTGGAAAGCGTTTCCAAGATCCCGATCACCATGGTCGAATCCGGTCCGGCCTCGGGCTTCTGGGGCGCGGCCGAGCTTGGCAAGCTGATCGGCGCGCCCAACGTGCTGGCGCTCGACATCGGCGGCACGACGGCGAAGTGCTCGCTGATCGAGGACGGCCAGGTCAAGATCATGACCGATTACTGGATCGAGCGCGACCGCACCTCGGCCGGTTATCCGATCATGGTGCCGGTGGTCGATCTGGTCGAGATCGGCAATGGCGGCGGCTCGATCGCCTGGGTCGACGATTTCGGCAAGCTGCATGTCGGTCCGCAATCGGCCGGCGCGATGCCGGGCCCGGCCGCCTATGGCCGCGGCGGCGACAACGCCACCACCACCGACGCCAATCTCTGGCTCGGCCGCATCAACCGCGACTATTTCTGCGGCGGCGAGGTCACGGCCGACATGGCGGCCTCGGAAAAGGCGATCCGCGCCGTCGGCGACAAGCTCGGCGTCGACGCCGAGGAGGCGGCGCGCGGCATCATCCGCATCGCCAACAACAACATGGTCAACGCGCTCAAGCTGGTCTCCCTCAACCGCGGCCACGACCCGCGCGACTTCACCCTGGTCGCCTTCGGCGGCGGCGGCGCCATGCATGCCGTGGCGCTGGGCCAGGAGCTCGGCGTCAAGAAGGTGGTCGTGCCGGCCGGTGCCGCGGTGTTCTCGGCCTGGGGCATGATGATGTCGGACCTGCGCCGCGACTATTTCGTCACCAGGCTGGCCGACCTCAAGCCCGGCGCGGCCAAGGCGGTCGAGGCGCTGTTCGCCGAAACCGAGGCCCAGGCGCGCAAGCAGTTCACCGACGAGGGCGTGCCGGCCGAAAAGGTCAAGTTCCTGCGCTACGGCAAGTTCCGCTACCAGAACCAGGAGCACACCACCGAAGTGCTGATCGAGGAGGGCGCCATCACCGACGACCGCCTCGCCGGCATCGAGGCCGCCTTCCACGAGGCCTATGAGCGCGAATACACCTACCGCCTCGACGCGCCGGTGGAACTGGTCGGCATCCATCTGGTCGCCTCGGCCGAGGTCGGCAAGCTGACCATGACCGAGCGCCAGCCGACCGGCACGCCGTCGAGCGCGGCCCTGAAGGGGAACCGCGACGTCGACTACGCGCTGGAAGGCGTCCACACGGCCGCGATCTACGACGGCACCAAGCTGGAACCGGGCATGCGTTTCGACGGCCCGGCGATCGTGGAGGACCCCGGCACCACGGTGGTGATCCATCCCGGCAACGCGGTCGAAATCGACGGTTACGGCAATATCCACATCACTCTGTCGCAGTGAGGAGAGGCGAGATGGCGAACGCTTCCAACGACCCGATCACGCTCGAGATCATCCAGAACTCCCTGCAGGCGACGGCCGACGAGATGTTCGCGGTGATGAAAAAGACGGCGATGAGCTCGATCATCTACGAGGTGCTCGACATGGGCACCGGCATCACCGACGCCAAGGGCGCGCTCGCCTCCTCCGGCGCCGGCATTCCCGCCTTCATCGGCGTGCTCGACAAGGCGGTGAAGGTGATCGTGGAGAAATTCTCCAAGCCGGGCGATATCGAGCCCGGCGACGTCTTCGCCACCAACGACCCCTATTATGGCGGCGTCACCCATTTGAACGACATCATCGTCGCCATGCCGGTCTTCGCCGGCGGCCGCATTATCGCCTGGACGGCCAACATCGCCCATAATTCCGATGTCGGCGGCATGGCGCCGGGCTCGCTGAGCGGCGAGGCGACCGAAATCTTCCAGGAAGGGCTGCGGCTGCCGGCGATCAAGCTGATCGCCAAGGGCGAGACGATCCGCTCGGTGATGGAGATCATCAAGGTCAATTCACGCATGCCCGACGTGCTGGAAGGCGACGTGTGGGCGGCGATCGCCTCGGTGCGCATCGGCGCCAAGCGCCTGCAGGACATCGCCGAAAAATACGGCGTCGGCACGTTCGAGAACGCCATGGCCTCGTTCATGGATTTCGGCGAACAGGTCTCGCTGAAGGAGCTCGCCAACCTGCCCAAGGGCACGTTCGAACTGTCGGAGGAGCAGGACGACGGGCGCATCTTCAACGTCAAGATCACCATCGACGACGACACGTTCACCGTCGACCTGCTCGACAATCCCGACCAGTCGGACAATCCGGTTAACACCAGCCGCGACGGCGTCATGGTCGCCGCGCAGATGATCTTCAAGTCGCTGACCGACCCCTATTCGCCGGCGAACGAGGGTTCGTTCCGGCCGATCCGGCTCCTGACCCGCGAGGGCTCGGTGTTCCACGCCAAGGAGCCGGCGCCGATCGGGTTCTATTACGAGATCGAGCTGCGCGTGTACGACATCATGTGGCGCTGTCTGGCGCCGCACATGCCCGAACGCCTCGCCTCGGGCCATTTCGCCTCGGTGTGCGGCACCTTCATCGGCGGCATCCACCCCGATACCGGCCGGCAATACACCATCATCGAGCCGCAGCTCGGCGGCTGGGGCGCGAGCCGCGGGCGCGACGGCAATTCGGCGATCTTCTGCGGTTTTCACGGCGAGACCTACAATTGCCCGGCCGAGATCAACGAGGCGCGCAACGGGCTTCTGGTCGACCGCATGGAGCTCAATCTGGAGCCGGGCGGCGAAGGCAAGTTCACCGGCGGGCGCGGCATCGTGATGGACTACCGGCTGCGCGCCGACAACGGCTTTCTGACCGCCGGCTACACGCGCTCGAAGTTTCCGCCCTGGTCGCTCGACGGCGGCAAGGAGGGTTCTCCCAACTATGTCGAGGTGATCCGCAAGGACGGCGAGCGCGAAAAGTTCTCCTTCGTGTCCGGCCTGACCACCCACACCGACGACGTCATCCGGGTGGTGACCGGCAATGGCGGCGGGATCGGCGATCCGAAGGAGCGCGACCGCGAGGCGGTGGCGCGCGACATCAAGAACGGCCTGATCACGCCGGAACGGGCGAAGGAAATTTACGGTTACGCCGGCTGAGCGCCGGTCCTTGGGAAGGAGGATGAAATGACCCAATCACCGCTGAAGATCATGTATCTCAATCCGCTGGCGAGCAGCGCGGCCTATGACGACATTTTCGCCGACATGGCCCGCGACCACAAATTGCCGGGCACCGAGGTGCACGTGACCTCGCTGCCGGAGGCCGCGGGCGGCTTCACCCATATCGAGTACCGTTCCTACGAGGCGATGGTCACCCGCGGCATCATCCGCGCGGCGCGCCAGGCCGCCAGGGAAGGGTTCGACGCGTTCGCGATCGGCTGCTTCTACGATACCGCGCTCCACGACGCGCGCGAGATTTCCGGCGACATGATCGTCACCGCGCCGTGCCAGTCGTCATGCGAAATCGCCTCGACCATTTCCAACCGGTTCGGCGTCATCGTCGGGCGTCGCAAATGGGTCCACCAGATGCAGTCGACCGTGCACGATCTCGGCCACGCGCACCGGCTGTCGGGCTTTTATCATGTCGAGCTCGGCGTCACCGAGTTCCAGGCCGACCATGCCGAGACCGGCCGCCGGCTGATCGAGGCCGGCCGCAAGGCGGTGGAGGAGGATTTCGCCGAAGCGCTGATCCTCGGCTGCACGATGGAGGTCGGCTTTTATCGCGAAGTCGAAAGAAAGCTCGGCGTGCCGGTGATTGATCCGTCGATCGCCGCGCTCAAGCGGGCCGAATACGCCGCCGTCCTCAAGCGCCAATGCGGCTGGATCCCGTCGCGCAAATGGTCGTGCGAGGCGCCGCCCGAGGAGGAGATCGCCCGTTTCGGCGGCTTCGACGACGGCGAGATCTTCGGCAACCGCGTCGTGGTGCCGGCCGAGGAGGCAGGCCCGGCCCGCCGCGCCGCCTGACATTGAACCGGCCGGCACGCGCTGCAGACGCGGGCCGGCCCATCCTGGCGGCGATCGGCCGCCGAGACAGCATTTTTTCGTTCGAGGACCCCATGACCGAGCCTTCTTCCAACCAGACCGCCGACCGTCTCGCCCGCCTGCGCGAGGCGATGAAAGCCGAAGCGGCCGACCTCGTCGCCATCGCGCCCGGCTCGCACATGGACTGGCTGGTCGGCTTCCATCCGCACCCGGACGAGCGCCCCTGCCTGCTTTTGGTGGGCGCTGAAAAGGAGGCGTTCCTGATGCCGGCGCTCAATGCCGAAGGCACCCGCGAGCACACCGACATCGCCTTTCACACCTGGTCGGACGACCTGGGCCCGAAGGCCGCGCTTGGCGAAGCTCTTGCCGCGATCGGCGCCGAGGGAGCGAAAACCGTTGTGCTCGACGAAACCATGCGGGCCGATTTCGCGCTGCTCGTGCTCGACGCCCTGCCGGGCGCGACCCACGCCTTTACCGACCGCACGCTCGGCCGGCTGCGCATGGTCAAGGACGAAGGCGAAATCGCCAAGCTGAAGATGAACGCCGAAATCGCCGACCGCGCCATGCAAAAGGCGTTCGCCGCGATCCGGCCGGGCATGGCCGAAAAGGACCTCGCACAGGCGGTCAAGGACCATTTCGCCGCCGAGGGCGCCGTGCCGTCGTTCTGGATTGTTGGCGGCGGACAAAACGGCGCCTTTCCCCATCACCAGTCGGGCGACAGACCGCTTGCCGAGGGCGATGCGATCGTCATCGACATCGGCGCGCGCAAGGCGGGCTTTCCGAGCGACATCACCCGCATGGCCGCAGTCGGCCGTCCGCCCGAAGGCTACGGCCAGATCCACACCATCGTGGAAAAGGCGGTCCAGGCGGCGATGAAGGCCGCGCGTCCGGGCGTGAAGGCGAGCGCGGTCGACGCGGCCGCTCGCACGGTGATCGCCGATGCCGGCTACGGCGAGTATTTCGTGCATCGCACCGGCCACGGCATGGGCATTGACGGGCACGAGCCGCCCTACATCACCGCCACCGCCGACACCGTGCTGGAGGAGGGCATGGTGTTTTCCATCGAGCCCGGCATCTACCTGCCCGGCCGCTTCGGCATCCGCCTGGAGGAAATCGTCGTGCTGCGCGCCGACGGTCCGGAAATCCTCTCCGGCCTGCCGCGCGACCTGCATGTCGCGAAGGCTTGAGGAGAACGCGCAAAGCCGCCGGTTTTGCGCTCGATCCCGACAAACGACACAGTGCCGTCACCGAAAAATCAAAGGGCCGCGAGGGTGCGGCAGCGGGAGGAAACGACATGCCGAGAGAATGGGTGATCGACGCCTATGACGGGTACGAGGGCCTGCGCCTGGCGGCGTGCGAAAAGGGCGAGCCCGGACCGACCGAGATCAGGATGCACATCGAGGCCTTTGCCCTCAACTGGGGCGACATGGACCTGATGAAGGACAATTATTCCTTCAGCTTCGAAAGCTTTCCCGCGCGGATCGGTATGGAAGCCGCCGGGATCGTCGAAGCGGTGGGACAGGACGTGACCGGAATTGCCGTCGGCGCGCGCTACTGCACGCTGCCCTATTTCTACTACAATCGCGGCGCCAGCGCCGACACGCTGGTCATCGACCAGAAATATGTGACGCCGGCGCCCGAGGGCATGAGTGCCGTCGAGGCGGCATCGATCTGGATGCAGTACATGACCGCCTACTACCCGGTCGTCGAACTCGCTGGTGCGAAGAAGGGGGTGAACATTCTGGTTCCCGCGGGCACGAGCACCGCCGGGACCGCCGCTCTGCAAATCGGGCGTCTGTGCGGTGCGACCATGATCGCGACCACGCGTTCGGAACGAAATCGGGACTATCTGATGCAGTCCGGCGCCGACCACGTCTATGTCGACGGCAGCGGCGATCTGGCCGATTTTCTGATGGAGGCGACCCGAGGCGCGGGCATAGATGCCTCGTTCGATCCGGTCGGCGGCGATTTCGTCCTGCGCTACGGCCCGGCAATGGCGCGCGGCGCCAAGCTGATGCTCTACGGACTATTGACCGCGGAACTTCCCAAAATCCCTTATGTCGACATGTGGCAGAAGAATGCCTGGCTGCACATGTATTCGCTGTTCAACTACGTCGAGGACCAGGACGCGCAGGATCGCGGAACGGCCTTCGTCTACAAGGCTTTGACCGATGGGAAGCTGACGCCCAACGTCGACCGGGTCTTCCCGATGGACGCCTATGTCGACGCATGGCGGTATCTTTCCGGGCCGCGCGCAAACTACGGTAAGGTCGTCGTCGATACCGGCAGATGAACCAAATGCCCGACCGGGCGGATTGCTTCTTGGAGCCGGGGACGATCCCCGGGCCTCCGCCGCCCGGTTCATCCGGGAGGTGTTGCGAGAGCACCATGCCTTTAGGATTTGAGGACAATGACGAAACCTGCTGACCCGTTTACGATATCCGTCATC
Organism: Nitratireductor sp. StC3; assembly: GCF_003015025.1. Classification (NCBI taxonomy): domain Bacteria; kingdom Pseudomonadati; phylum Pseudomonadota; class Alphaproteobacteria; order Hyphomicrobiales; family Phyllobacteriaceae; genus Nitratireductor; species Nitratireductor sp. StC3. Next base: position 133,077 of record NZ_PYBP01000010.1, read on the forward strand.
CAGGCGAGCCTGGTTTCGGCGGCCGACGAGATGTTCGCGGTCCTGAAAAAGACCGCGATGAGCCCGATCATCTACGAGGTGCTCGATGTCGGAACCGGCATCACTGATGCCAGGGGCGAACTGGTTTCGTCCGGCGCCGGCATCCCGACCTTCGTCGGCGTGCTCGACAAGGCGGTCAAGCGCATCGTCGAGCTGCACGGGATCGAGGCGATCCGCGACGGCGACTGCTACGTCACCAACGATCCCTATTATGGCGGCGTCACCCATCTCAACGACGTCGTCATCGCGCTGCCGGTCTTCGCGCATGGCGAGCTGGTCGCCTGGACTGCCTCGATCGCGCACTGGAACGATCTCGGCGGCATGACGCCGGGCTCGATGGCGGTCGACGTGTCGGAAATCTTCCAGGAGGGGCTGCGCCTGCCGGCCGTGAAACTGTTCGAGAACGGCCAGCCGTTGCGGTCGGTGTTCGACATCATCGCCGCCAATTCGCGCCTGCCGGATTTCGTCAACGGCGATCTGTGGGCCCAGGTGGCGGCCAGCCGCAAGGCCGAGACCCGTGTGCGCCAGCTCGTCGAAAGCTACGGGCTCGCCGCCTATCGCGCCGCGCTTGCCGATCTGTTCGTGGAGGGCGAGCGGCGCGGCCTGGCCGGTCTCGCCAGCCTGCCGGAAGGCACGTTCACGGTCGAGGAGGAACAGGACGACGGCGCTCTGTGGCAGGCCGCGATCACGGTGACGAAGGACCGCTTCGTCGTCGACCTGAGCGGCAATCCGCAACAGCGCGCCGCGCCCTACAACACCAGCCGCGACGGCGCCGTGATCTCGGCCCAGATGATCTTCAAGGCGCTGACCGATCCGACCTTGTTCGCCAATGCCGGCTCGTTCCGCGCCCTGGAGGTGATCACCGAGCCGGGCACGATCTTCCACGCCACCGGCACCGCGCCGCACGGCTATTATTTCGAGACCCGCATCCGGCTCTACGACATGCTGTGGCGCTGCATGGCCCGGGCGATGCCGGAGCGCCTGCCGGCGGGGCATTTCGCCTCGATCTGCGGCACGGTGATCGCCGGCGATCATCCCGACAGCGGCCGCCGCTTCACCATGGTCGAACCGCAAATGGGCGGCTGGGGCGCGACCGCGACGCGCGACGGGCTCGACGCGATGTATTCGGCCAGTCACGGCGAGACGTTCAACTGCCCGGTCGAGATCTGCGAGGCGCGCTACGGCCTCGACGTCGGCTACAAGCGGTTGCGCGACAGCGGCGAGGGCAAGGGCCTGCATGCCGGCGGCCGGGGCATGGAAACCAGCTACAGGCTGCGCGCGCCGGCGATCATGTCGGCCGGATACAGCCGCGCCCGCCAGCCGGTGTGGGGCGCCAATGGCGGCGCGGACGGCGGCGTCAACGGCCTTGCCGTGCGCCATCCAGACGGCAGCCGTCAGGACTACACCTTCGCCAGCGGCGTGAGGCTGCAGCCCGGCGACGAGGTTCTGGTCGGCACCGCCAATGGCGGCGGCTGGGGCCGGACGCCGGCCTGACAAAAGGACCGGCCCCGGCAAATCAGCGCCATGGCCTGTCAGGAGGGCGGGCGGGGGGCGCATTGCGGGCCTGACATTTGCGCCGTCTTCGGGTATCGCAGGCGCATGCAGCCGATCATTTCCGTCTCGAATCTCTCCAAGACCTACGATTCCGGTTTCCAGGCGCTGAAAGGCGTCGACCTGGAGGTCCGCAAGGGCGAGATTTTCGCCCTGCTCGGCCCCAACGGCGCCGGCAAGACCACGCTGATCTCCATCATCTGCGGCCTGGTCAACCGCTCCGGCGGCGCCGTGGCGGTGGACGGGCACGACATCCTTACCGACTACCGCGCCGCGCGCGCGCTGATCGGTCTCGTGCCGCAGGAACTGACCACCGACGCGTTCGAGACCGTGTGGGCGACGGTGTCGTTCACGCGCGGCCTGTTCGGCAAGCCCGCCGATCCGGCCCATATCGAAAAGGTACTGCGCACGCTTTCCCTGTGGGACAAGCGCGACGACAAGATCGTGGCTTTGTCGGGCGGCATGAAGCGCCGGCTTTTGATCGCCAAGGCGCTGTCGCACGAGCCGCGCATTTTGTTTCTCGACGAGCCGACGGCCGGCGTCGACGTCGAGCTGCGGCGCGACATGTGGGAGATGGTTCGCGGGCTGAAGAGCTCCGGCGTGACCATCATCCTGACCACGCATTATATCGAGGAAGCCGAGGAGATGGCCGACCGCGTCGGCGTGATCAGCGAAGGCCGCATCATCCTGGTCGAGGAAAAGGCCGAACTGATGCGCAAGCTCGGCCGCAAGCAGCTCACCCTGCAGCTCAAGGAGCCGCTCGGCGCGCTGCCGCAAAGCCTCGCCGAGTATGAGCTGAGCCTGTCCGAGGACGGTCTGGCGCTGACCTACGACTACGACACGCGCGCCGACCGCACCGGCATCACCCGCCTGCTCAGGGCGCTGGACGGCGCCGGCATCCGCTTTACCGATCTCGACACGCGCCAAAGCACACTCGAGGAAATCTTCGTCGACCTGGTGAGGAACGACCGATGAACCATCGCGCGATCTGGGCGATCTACCGGCAGGAAATGGCGCGCGCCTTCCGCACCGTGCTGCAAAGCATCGTGTCGCCGGTGATCTCGACCTCGCTCTATTTCGTCGTCTTCGGCGCGGCGATCGGCTCGCGCATCCAGGAGATCGGCGGCGTCAGCTACGGCGCCTTCATCGTGCCGGGCCTGATCATGCTGTCCTTGTTGACGCACAGCATCTCCAACGCCTCCTTCGGCATCTATTTCCCAAAGTTCACCGGCACGATCTACGAGATCCTGTCGGCGCCGGTCTCGCATCTGGAGATCGTCGTGGCCTATGTCGGGGCGGCCGCCACCAAATCGATGATCCTGGGCGCCATCATCCTGGCGACCGCGACGCTGTTCGTGCCGCTGCGCATCGAGCATCCGCTGGTGATGGTGCTGTTTCTGGTGCTGACGGCCTGCACTTTTTCGCTGTTCGGCTTCATCATCGGCATCTGGGCCGACGGTTTCGAGAAGCTGCAGCTCGTGCCGCTTTTGATCATCACCCCGCTCACCTTCCTCGGCGGATCGTTCTATTCGATCGACATGCTGCCGCCGTTCTGGCGCTCCGTCACCCTGTTCAACCCGGTCTTGTATCTGGTCAGCGGTTTCCGCTGGAGCTTTTACGGCCACGCCGATGTCGGGGTCTGGGTCAGCCTGACGATGACGCTGGTCTTCCTGGCCGTGTGCCTGGGGATCGTGTCCTGGATCTTCCGCACCGGCTACCGGCTGAAAAGCTGACGCGCGCACGGCGGCTGCAGCCGGCGCTAACTTTCCCGAAAGGTTCTCGCCCGCAAGCTCGACCTATCGATCGCAGGCGATTCGCGATTCTAGGCCGAGGCCGGGCAGGGACGGCAGATGGCGGACCGACAGGTCCGACAGCCGCCCGCGATCCCGGCCGGCGTGTGTGAGGGGAGACTTTGGGGTGAAGGCAGATCACGATTCACAAGGAGACGGCGCGCACAGCGCCCGGGTCGTTGCATTTCCGCTGTGGCGGCGGGCCGACGCGGTGGCGCGCGCCGCAAGGGCGCTGGCCGCGCTCGGCGATCTCGACGCGCGCGACGATTACCGCCACCGGCTCGCGGCGCGGTTTTTCGCCGAGCTCGACGCGCTCGGCCTGAGCGAGGCCGACCAGGACGAGGAGGTCGGCGCGTTCTTCTACGAGGTCGAGTTCGCGCTCGAGGATCTGTTCGGCGAAGCGCTGAAGGACGTCACCACCGGCATGGTCTGACCGGCCGCCGCGCCTCGGCGCGCGCCGATCTCGCGGTCGCGGCGCGGTCATCGGCCGAATCATATTTCGACAGTCATGGGCAGGGCCGGCGCGGCTTCCACGAAGGCGCGCCGGCCCTGTCGGCGTTAACGATCGGCCCGACCGCGCATTAACTGCCGCGGGCACATGTTTGCGTGAGTTTTGCGGGAAATAACGAGAATCCGGAGATTCTTCCGCGAATGGGGCGGAAAACCGCATGGGCGGCGCACGATATCGGCAATGCAGGCCGGCCGGCCACGCGAGTGTTAACCAGTTTACCGTTTGTTAAGCATGATCGTTCACAAAGGTTAAGACGCGGCGAGACGGCTGTCCGGCGGAGGCCGGTGGCGGGCCGCAAAGAGACAAATCGGCAGCCTGCGACGCCGCGGGCGAGACAAAAGGGGCCTAGCGTGTCCAGCATTCTGACCAACGCCTCCGCGATGACCGCGCTGAAGAGCCTGCAGGCGACCAACAAGGCGCTGTCGACGACGCAGGCGCGCATCTCCACCGGTTACCGTGTCGCCGAGGCCAGCGACAACGCGGCCTACTGGTCGATCGCCACCACGATGCGCTCCGACAGCAAGGCGTTGTTGACCGTGCAGGACGCGCTCGGTCTCGGCGCGGCCAAGATCGACATCGCCTATACCGGCATCAACAACACCATCGACGTGGTCGACGAGATCAAGGCCAAGCTGGTGGCGGCCCGCGAGCCGGGCGTCGACCGTTCCAAGATCCAGGCCGAGATCACCGCCCTGCAGGGCCAGCTCGTCAGCAATGCCGCCGCCTCGTCCTTCTCCGGCGAGAACTGGTTGTCGGTGGATTCGGATTCGCCCGGCTACAACTCGGCCAAGTCGATCGTGGCCTCGTTCACCCGCGCCTCCGACGGCACGGTGTCGGTGTCCACCATCACCATCAACACCGACAGCGTGAAACTGTTCGATGCCGGGGCCAACACCGTGACCGGCGGCGTCGGCCTTCTCGACGGCGTCTATGACGAAACCACCGGCGCCCTGCACGCCGACCAGACCACCGCCGCGGGCGTCTTCACCGTCGCCACGCTCGACATTGCGGGCCTGACCAACAACGCGGCCGACCTGACCAGGCTCGACAATTTCATCAAGGGCGTGGACGACGCCATCAGCCGCATGACCAAGGCCGCCTCCGATCTCGGCGCGTCCAAGAAGCGGGTCGATCTGCAGGTCTCCTTCGTCAACAGCCTGATGGACGCGATCGAACGCGGCGTCGGCGCGCTGGTCGACGCGGACATGAACAAGGAATCGACCCGCCTGCAGGCGCTGCAGGTCCAGCAGCAGCTCGGTATCCAGGGCCTGTCGATCGCCAATTCCTCGGTCCAGGGCATCCTGTCGCTGTTCCAGGGCTGATGACGCCGGGCCCCTAAACCTATAAAGGCGAGGCCAGGAGGAGACGCTGGCGCACCGCAGCCTGCCGCGAGGCGGAGCGGCGCATCAACGGCCACATCGCGGCACGCAACGAGGGCACAGGGACACTGAATTGAACCGAGCTGCCGTGCCTCCGACAGGCGGAATCGTGCCCGGTGACTATGTGCTCACCGAGGCGGATTTTTGCCATATCGCCTCGATCCTTCACGATCACGCCGGCATCCACCTGCCGCAGGCGAAGGCCGCGCTCGTCTATGCACGTCTGGCCAAGCGCCTGCGGGCGCTCGGGCTCGAGAATTTTCGCGACTATTGCGCGCTGGTGGCCGGCAGCGACGGTCTCGGCGAGCGTCAGAAAATGGTCGCGGCGCTGACGGGCGACGGCACCAAATTCTACCGCGAGGCCGATCATTTCGACCATCTGAGAACGCGCGTGCTTCCCGCTCTTGCGGCACGCGCGCGACAAGGCCAGCCCATCCGGATCTGGTCGGCTGGATGCGCGGGCGGCGAGGAACCCTACACGATCGCGCTGGTCTTGCTGTCGGCGATGCCCGACGCGGCCCGCCACGATGTGCGGCTTTTGGCGACCGACATCGACCCCCAGATGGTCCAGCAGGGAAGGGCCGCCATCTATTCCGAGGCAGCGCTTGCCGACGTTCCGGCGGATTTGCGGACAAAGTGGTTTTCCGAGCGTGCCGGCGCCGGCGAACCGCGCTGGCAGGCGCACGAGAGCCTGCGCGACCTGATCGCGTTCCGCGAACTGAACCTGTTTGCCCGGTGGCCGATGAAAAAGCGTTTCGACGCGATTTTCTGCCGCAACGTCGCCATCTATGTCGACGCCGCCAAGCAGGCCGAGCTTTGGATGCGCTTTTCCGCGGCCCTGAAGCCGTCCGGCGTGCTTTATGTCGGACAGGGGGAATGCGTGTCGGGCCCGGCGGCAAGACATTTCGCCGCCGACGGACCCGCAACCTGGCGTCGCCTGCCCGGCTGAGGAACGGTCGAGCCGGCCTCGGTTTTCCGCCACGGCGCCCGCTCCCATTTCGCGGACTTCAGCGGCGCTCGAGCGGCCGCGCAAGCGCCGTTGCCCGGCTTGCCACATCAGCCAGGTCCGGCCGCATGCGCCGTATCAATCGGCGATCTCGGCCAGTTCCCGTTCGTGCAGCCATTCGGCATGGCGCGGCGCCCGCTTGGTGCGCGACCATTCCTCCAGCATGTCCCATTTGACGGCATCGAGACGTTTCATCAGCGCCTCTTCCTGCGGATCGGGGCAGGCGAGCTCGACCCGATGGCCGTTCGGGTCGAAGAAATAGATCGAGTGGAAGATCGAATGGTCGGTGACGCCGAGCACGTCGATGCCGTTGGCCTCGAGCCGCTCCTTGAAGGCCAGCAGCGTGTCGCGGTCGGCGACCTTGAAGGCGATGTGCTGGACCCAGGGCGGCGTGTTCTGGTCGCGCCCCATCTCCGGCTTGGTGGGCAGTTCGAAAAAGGCCAGAACATTGCCGTTGCCGGCATCCAGGAACACATGCATGTAGGGATCCGGCTCGTGGGTCGAGGGCACGTGATCCTCGGCGATCGCCAGCACGAAATCCATGTTGAGATTGTTCACATACCACTCGACCGTCTGCTTGGCGTCCTTGCAGCGATAGGCGACGTGGTGAATTTTCTCGATCTTCATCGGCGGGTCCTCCATTAATTTGGTTGCACTTGTAATTGTTGCGTTTGTAACTAACAAGACCAAACGAGACGCGGCGCGCGAATTTGGCGCCGGCGCCGGTCCGGCCTATGATGGCCCGGTCCCGGCTTCCGGCCGGGCTGTCTGTCAAAACGGTCCTTCGGGTGGGAGGTTCGCCATGGGGAGATTGTCGGCCATCGCATGTGCGATCGGGCTTTTCGCGACCACGCCGGTGCTGGCCGACGAGATCCGCGGCAGCGCCTTCAAATCGGGCAATTGGGAAGGCGGGGCCTACGATGCCGATGGCGGGTTCAGCCACTGCGCGATCTCGGCGGCCTACAAATCCGGCATCCGGCTGCATTTCGCCATCGACAAGGACTATTACTGGCGCATGGGCATGTCGCATGCCGACTGGACCATGCAGCCCGGCGAGAACCTCGCCATCCGCTACCAGATCGACAAGCACAAGGTCGTCTCGGCGACTGCCAAGGTGATCTCGTCCGGTTTCCTGCTGGCCGAGCTGATCGCCAAGGACTATTTGTTCGACCAGTTTCGGCGCGGCCGGCTTTTGAAGGTCGAGGCCGGCGGCCAGCTTTATTCCTTCACCCTGAGCGGCACGTCGCGTGCCCTGGCGCGCACGCTCAAATGCGTCGGGCGCTATCTCGACCATACCGCACCGGTCGCCAGGGCGCCCGCGCCCGCACCGGCCGCAAAGGCGCCGGCGCCGATCGCCAAGACGCCAGCCGCGCCGGCGCCCGCCGCCAAGGCACCGGAAAGAGCCGAAACCCCGGCCGTCGCCGCGCCGCGCTTGCCGGGTTCGGGCGTGCCCAAGACACCGGCCGCCCCGCCCGAACGGGTGGCGGCGGCCAGTCCGCCGGCCAAACCCACCGCGCCGCCGCAGACGCCGGCCGCAGAAACCGGCCCGGCTTATGCCGAGTCACCCAAGGACATACTCGATGCGACCCGCTTCGTGATCGCGCTGTTTACCGCGAGCGAGTTCGCCGACCACAAGCTGACCGACCAGGGCGAACTCGACGCCGAGACGCCGGAGTTCCTGCGCCGGGCGGCCGTCGGCTGGACCTCGCCCGATACGCGCGGCACGTTGCATGTTTTCACGGCCGGCGCGGCCGCCGGCACGGTGTTGGCCGACATGATCGCCACGGATTCACGCAAATGCGCCGGCTCGTTCGCCTCCGGCAAGAAACCCGCCGAGGACGACCCGGCGGTTCTGACCGCCTTCACCGCCTGCAAGACGGGCGAGGCCTACGATTTCTATGCCGACTACCTCGCCTTCGAGGCGGGGTCGGGGCAGATCTATCTGATGTCGAGCCTGCAGGCGGGCACGTCGGCGATCAATCGCGAGGTCTCCGGCAGGCTGGCGCGCAACGTCGCGCTGGTCAGGCAATAGAGCGAATAGGGCGCCGTCAAGCGGTTTGCTGCGCCGGCCGCCTGACCTTGTCGGCCGCCTCGGCGACCAGCGGGCTCAGCCCCTCGCCGCCGGCGTCGACGATCTCGAAGAACTGACGCCGCATGCGCGGCTCCCAGAAATCGTTGATGTGTTTGGCCACGCCCTCGGCCGCCTCGGCGGGCGGCATGGTCTCGAAAAAGCGTCCGATCTGGTTCGCCATGTAGACGAGCTTGTCCTTGCCGGTGCGCGTTTCGTGCTCAGGCGACATTCTGGCTGGCTCCGTTCCTGATCCGCTCGGGATGGGTGAAGATGTCGAACTCGTCGCCGCGCACCAGCGCGACCAGCGTCATGCCGGCCTCGTCCGCCATGCGGATGGCGAGCGCGGTCGGCGCCGAGACCGCGATGATCGCGCCGGCGCCGATGGCCGCGGTCTTCTGCACCATTTCCACCGACACGCGCGAGGTGACGACGACCGCGCCGCTGGCCCCGTCGATGCCTGCTTTGGCCAGCGCGCCGGCAAGCTTGTCGAGCGCGTTGTGCCGGCCGACATCCTCGCGCGCGGCGACGATGCCGCGGCCGGGGCGGTAAAAGCCGGCCGCGTGCACCGCGCCGGTCTCGGCGTGCAGCGGCTGCGCCTCGGCCAGCAGCCTGGCGGCGCCCGCGATGTCGTCGGCCGAAAGCGTAAGTATAGACTGACCGACATCCGCGACCGCGCGCATCGCCTCCTCGATCGATTCGATGCCGCACAGGCCGCAGCCGACAGGGCCGGCCAACCTGCGCCTGCGCGCCTCGAAGCGCCGGTTGGCCGTGTCCTTGAGGCGGATCTGGATATCGATACCGGGCCCGGCGTCTTCGATCGTGATCGCGTCGACCTCGTCCGGTGCCGCGACGATGCCCTCGGTCAGCGCGAAGCCGAGGGCGAAATCCTCGAAATCGGCCGGTGTCGCCATCATCACCGCATGGGTGGTGCCGGCGAAGCTGAGCGCCACCGGCGTCTCCTCGGGAACCATGCGCGCGGCCGCCCGGTTTGCGCCGGCGCGGCGGGCGATCCGCGAGGTCGAACTCAGCGGCGGCCGGGTCATGACGCGGCCATCCTCATTCCGCCGCTTCCAGCGGCCGGGCGATGCGGCGGGCCAGCCGGGCCTGTTCCTCGTATTCGACCTGCCAGTCGGACGGCCCGTTCGACGGCGAGACCTGGACGGCGGTCACCTTGTATTCGGGGCAGTTGGTCGCCCAGTCGGAAAACTCGGTGGTGACCACGTTGGCCTGGGTGTCGGGGTGATGGAAGGTGGTGTAGACCACGCCCGGCGCCACCCGGTCGGTGACCAGCGCCCGCAGCGTCGTCTCGCCGGCCCGGCTCCTGATCCTGACCCAGTCGCCGTCGCGCAGGCCGCGCTGCTCGGCGTCGTGGGGATGGATCTCCAGCCTGTCCTCGCTGTGCCACACGACGTTGTCGGTGCGCCGGGTCTGCGCGCCGACATTATATTGCGACAGGATGCGCCCCGTCGTCAGCAGCAGCGGGAAGCGCGGCCCGGACTTTTCGTCGGTGGCGACATAGTCGGTGCGGATGAACTTGCCCTTGCCGCGCACGAAGCCGCCAATATGCATGACCGGCGTGCCGGTCGGCGCCTTGTCGTTGCAGGGCCATTGCACCGAGCCCTCGCGTTCCAGCAGGTCGTAATCGACCCCCGCGAAGCTCGGCGTCGTCAGCGCGATCTCGTCCATAACCTGGGCGGGATGGGTATAGGCCCAGTCGAGCCCCATCGCCTGGGCGAGGCGCTGGGTGACTTCCCAGTCGGCCAGCCCGTTTTTCGGCGCCATCACCTTGCGCACGCGGTTGATGCGCCGCTCGGCATTGGTGAAGGTGCCGTCCTTTTCCAGGAAGGTCGAACCGGGCAGGAAGACGTGGGCGTAGTTGGCCGTCTCGTTGAGGAACAGGTCGTGCACGACCACGCAGTCCATCGCCGCCAGGCCGGCGGCGACGTGCTTGGTGTCGGGATCGGACTGCAAAATGTCCTCGCCCTGGATGTAGATGCCCCGGAACGTGCCCTCGACGGCGGCGTCGAGCATGTTGGGGATCCGCAGGCCCGGTTCCGGGTCGAGCGCGACGTTCCACACCGCCTCGAACACCTCGCGCGTGGCGTCGTCCGACATGTGGCGATAGCCCGGCAATTCGTGCGGGAAGGAGCCCATGTCGCAGGCGCCCTGGACGTTGTTCTGGCCGCGCAGCGGGTTAACGCCGACGCCCGGCCGGCCGATATTGCCGGTCAGCATGGCGAGATTGGCGATCGCCATCACCGTGGTCGAGCCCTGGCTGTGTTCGGTCACGCCGAGCCCGTAATAGATCGCCGCATTGCCGCCGGTGGCGTAGAGCCTGGCCGCGGCGCGGATCGTGTCGGCCGCAACGCCCGAAACCTTCTCCACCTCTTCAGGGCTGTGCTGCGGCTCGGCGGCGAAGGCGGCGAAATCCTCGAATTCCGACCAGTCGCAGCGCTCGCGGATGAAGGCCTCGTCGAACAGGCCCTCGGTGACGATCACGTGGGCGAGTGCGGTCAAAACCGCGACATTGGTGCCGGGCCTGAGCGGCAGATGGTGCGCGGCCTCGACATGCGGCTGGCGCACCAGGTCGATGCGGCGCGGGTCGATGACGATCAGCTTGGCGCCCGCGCGCAGCCGCTTCTTCAGCCGCGAGGCGAACACCGGGTGGCCGTCGGTCGGATTGGCCCCGATGACCAGCGCGACGTCGGTGTGCTCGACCGAATCGAAATCCTGCGTGCCGGCCGAGGTGCCGAAGGTGGTCTTCAGCCCGTAGCCGGTCGGCGAATGGCACACGCGCGCGCAGGTATCGACATTGTTGTTGCCGAAACCCTGGCGGATCAGCTTCTGGACAAGGAAGGTCTCCTCGTTGGTGCAGCGCGAGGAGGTGATGCCGCCGATCGCGCCCTTGCCGTACTGGTACTGGATGCGCCGGAACTCGCCGGCGACATGCGCGAACGCCTCTTCCCAGCTGACCTCGCGCCAGGGGTCGGTGATCTTGTCGCGCACCATCGGGTTCAGGATGCGGTCCTTGTGGGTGGCGTAGCCCCAGGCGAAGCGGCCCTTGACGCAGGAATGGCCGCGATTGGCCTTGCCGTCCTTGTAGGGCATCATGCGCACCAGCTCGTCGCCGCGCATCTCGGCCTTGAACGAGCAGCCGACGCCGCAATAGGCGCAGGTCGTGACCACCGAATGTTCCGGCTGGCCGATCTCGATCACCGATTTCTCGCGCAGCGTCGCGGTCGGGCAGGCCTGCACGCAGGCGCCGCACGACACGCATTCGGACTCGATGAACGGCTGGTGCATGCCCGCCGACACGCGGCTTTCGAAGCCGCGCCCCTCGATCGTCAGCGCGAAGGTGCCCTGCACCTCCTCACAGGCGCGCACGCAGCGCGAGCACACGATGCATTTGGACGGGTCGTAGGTGAAATAGGGGTTGGATTCGTCCTTCTTCATCCAGCGGAAATTCTCCGCCCCGTCGCCGGCGCGCCGGGCATGGACGTGGTTTTCGCCGTCATAGCCGTAGCGCACGTCGCGCAGGCCGACCACGCCGGCCATGTCCTGCAACTCGCAATCGCCGTTGGCCGCGCAGGTCAGGCAGTCGAGCGGGTGATCGGAGATGTAGAGCTCCATCACGCCGCGGCGGATGTCCTTGAGCTTGCCGGTCTGGGTCTTGACCACCATGTCGGGCGCCACCGGCGTGGTGCACGACGACGGCGTGCCGTTGCGGCCTTCGATCTCGACCAGGCACAACCGGCACGAGCCGAAGGCGTCGACCATGTCGGTGGCGCACAGTTTCGGGATCTGGATCCCGGTTTCCATCGCCGCGCGCATGATCGAGGTGCCTTCCGGCACGGTGACCGAAAACCCGTCGATCGTCAGCGTGACGTCTTTGTCGGCGTCCGATTTCGGGGTTCCGTAGTCGATTTCGGTGATCAGACCCATGGGATCGCTCCTGAACCGAATGTCTATCCTGCCGCCTTATCGCGGCGGCAATGGGGAAGGGCGGCGAGGCGCTCGGTCACTCCGCCGCCTCATTCATCGCCCGGGGACGAAAATCCTCGGGAAAATGCGTCAGCGCGCTCATCACCGGATAGGGCGTGAAGCCGCCGAGCGCGCATAACGAGCCGAACTTCATCGTGTTGCAGAGATCGCTCACCAGCGCGATTTGCGTGTCGAGCGCCTCGCCGGCGGCGATCTTGTCGATCACCTCGACGCCGCGGACCGAGCCGATCCGGCACGGCGTGCACTTGCCGCAGCTTTCGACGGCGCAGAACTCCATCGCGAAGCGCGCCTGTTTGAGCATGTCGGCCGTGTCGTCGAACACCACGATGCCGGCATGGCCGATCAGCCCGTCCTTGGCCGCGAACGCCTCGTAGTCGAACGGCGTGTCGAACAGGGCGCGCGGGAAATAGGCGCCGAGCGGGCCGCCGACCTGCACCGCCTTGACCGGGCGGCCGGTCGCCGTGCCGCCGCCGATCTCGTCGACGATCTCGCCCAGCGTGAGGCCGAAGCCGGCCTCGAACAGGCCGCCATGGCGTACATTGCCGGCGATCTGGATCGGGATCGTGCCGCGCGAGCGGCCCATGCCGAAATCGCGGTAGAACCCCGCGCCCTTGTCCATGATCACCGGCACGGAGGCGAGCGAGATGACGTTGTTGACCACGGTCGGGCGGCCGAACAGACCCTTGTGCGCCGGCAGCGGCGGCTTGGCCCGCACCTGGCCGCGCTTGCCCTCGAGGCTTTCCAGGAGCGAGGTTTCCTCGCCGCAGACATAGGCGCCGGCGCCGACACGCACTTCGATGTCGAAGGCGTTGGGCGAGCCGAGCACGCTGGCGCCCAGAATGCCGGCCGTGCGCGCGATCGCGATCGCGGCGTCCATGACGCGGATGGCGTGCGGATATTCCGAACGCAGATAGACGTACCCCTTGGTGGCGCCGGTGGCGATGCCGGCGATCGCCATGCCCTCGATCAACACGAAGGGATCGCCCTCCATGATCATCCGGTCGGCGAAGGTGCCGCTGTCGCCCTCGTCGGCATTGCAGACGATATATTTGCGCGCGTCGGTCGTCGCGAGCACAGTTTTCCACTTGATGCCGGTCGGAAAGCCGGCGCCGCCGCGCCCGCGCAGGCCCGATTCCGTTACCTGCTCCACGATCGCGGCCGGCGTCATGGCGACCGCTTTTTCCAGCCCCGCCAGCCCGCCATGGGCGCGGTAATCGTCGAGCGACAGCGGGTCGGTGATGCCGCAGCGCGCGAAGGTCAGCCGGCTTTGCCGCTTCAGGAACGGAATTTCCTCCGGGTCGCCGAGCCGCAGCGCATGGTCGCCGCCGGCAAGCAGGTCGGCGGCCAAAAGCGCGGGCACGTCGGCGGCCGCGACCGGGCCGTAGGCGATGCGACCCCGCGCCGTCTCGACCTCGACCATCGGCTCCAGCCAGTAGAGCCCGCGCGAACCGTTGCGCACGATTTCGGCGTCGAGCCCCCGTTCGGCGAGCCCGTCGGCCAGAGCGCGCGCGACCTTGTCGGCGCCGAGCGCCAGTGCGCCGGAATCGCCGGGAACGAAGATCCGCGCCGTCACGACCGCACCTCGCGGGCGATCGCCGCGACCGCGTCCCGATCGAGGCGGCCTATCACCTGGCCGTCGACCATCGCCGCCGGCGCGCAGGCGCACAGGCCCAGACAATAGACCGGCTCCAGCGTCACCGATCCGTCGGCTGCGGTCTCGTGAAAGCCGATGCCGAGCAGATCCATCAGCCGCGCGGCGAGGGCGTCGCCGTCCATCGACTGGCACGCCTCGGCCCGGCACAGCTTCACCACGTGTCGCCCGGCCGGTTCGCGACGGTAATCGTGGTAAAACGACACCACGCCGTGCACCTCGGCCCGCGACAGGTTGAGCGCGTCGGCGATCACCGGCAGCGCTTCCTGCGGCACGAAGCCGAACTCGGCCTGCACGCCGTTGAGAATCGGCAAAAGTGGACCTTCCAGCCCTTGCGTCGCCGCGATGACGGCGTTGGTCCGTCCGGCGACATCCGCCGGCGCCTGGGTACCCTGCTGCTGCATGGCGTGCAGCGCCCTCCCTGTTCGGCGCGCCGAAGAGCGGCGCTAAGTGGTTAGGAAACCAGACGAAACCGCCACAATCAATAAAGCGGTTCCGTCGCTTGATAGAAAATTTCTATCAAACATCACTGCCAGCGAACCAATAGGTCAGCGGTCCAGGGCAAGCTTGTCTGTCAGCGCCGCAGTCCCGTTCAAAAGCGGCGCGGCTAATGGCGCAGCTGCATGATGGTGCTTGGCTGCATGTGAGATGGTTTTGAGGGACACGCCGCAATTGCGCGTATCTTGCGGAATTGCGACATTGAACAAAAAGGTCGAATATCTTATATGTCTTATGTCAACCAGTGGCAGCGTGCTGTCACTCCAAAAGCCGCAATGGAGCAATCCTGCGCGGCTTTTGCGTCTTTGGGTTCGGGTGCCCAATGAGAGCGATATTTTATATCGACGGTTTCAATTTCTACTATCTCAGGACAAAGAAGCAGCCGCAGTTTAAGTGGCTGAACATGAAAGCGCTTGCCGACCTAATCGTGCAATCCGGCACCACGGTTGACAAGGTTAATTACTATACGGCGCCGGTCTCAGGTAAAATAGATGATGATGCACCAAGGCGGCAGCAAAAGCTCTTCGCAGCATTGCGGACAGAGCCAAAAATTTCCATCCATAACGGTCGTTTTTTATATGCCGAGAAATGGGCTGGTCTGGTGCAGCCGCCAAGGGCGAAGCCCGACGGGTATGTTTGGAATATGCCAGCTCCTGCCGTCGTGTACGTGACCAAAACAGAAGAAAAGGGTAGCGATGTGAATTTAGGCGTTCATTTGGTTCGGGATGCCTTTGTGAATGCGTTCGACGTGGCCTACGTCATCACGAACGATACCGATCTCGTTGAGCCAATCCGTATCGTCACTCAAGAGGTCGGCAAACAGGTTTGCATTGTCGCACCGTGCCGCTCGCGAAGCTCGCGCCCTATTCCGTCCCCATCCTTGGAAGCCGTAGCGTCATTCAAGCATTATATCGATGATGCCGAACTGGCTGCGTGTCAGTTTCCTCCTGTCGTCAAGAGGGCGGGTAGAAAGGATATTGAGCGCCCTGCTACGTGGGTTTAGCGTCAGGCTTTTTTGCCATCGGCATAGGTGGCCAGTTTTGCGGCCTCGTCCAGAAGCGCCGCGACCAGCGGCACGTGCGGCTCGCGCCGTGTGGCGACCATGCCGACGATGTGGCTGGCGTCCGGCTCGACGATCGGAATCGCCCGGATCGGCTCG
Source organism: Nitratireductor sp. StC3 (assembly GCF_003015025.1). Lineage (NCBI taxonomy): Bacteria > Pseudomonadati > Pseudomonadota > Alphaproteobacteria > Hyphomicrobiales > Phyllobacteriaceae > Nitratireductor > Nitratireductor sp. StC3. Next base: position 148,734 of record NZ_PYBP01000010.1, read on the forward strand.
GAAAAGCCGAATGTCTCGGCCAGGTTGAGCGGCATGATCGAGGCCCATTTGCCGGTACGTATGTGGGAAAACAGCACGATCATCGAGTTCGATTCCAGCGTCGGCCGCGACACGGTGCCGGCCTCGGCCAGATGATGGTCGATGATGCGCCGGTTCTGCATGTCGGGGGTGAGCAGGCACAGCGGCAGTTCCGCGACCTCGGCCCAACTCACCTGGCTTCGATCCGACAGCGCGTTGCCGACGGCGGTGATCAACTGATAGCGCTCCGAATAAAGCGGCACCGAAGTGACGTTGCCGAGCGGCTCGTTGTCGAGATAGGTGATGCCGACATCGATGTCGAAATTGCCGAGCAGCGACAGCACCTCGATCGAGGTGCGCGACAGCACCGAGAAGCTGACGCCGGGATGGCGCTCGCGAAACGGCGTGGTGATGCGCGCCACCATGGCGAGCGCGGTCGGAATGGCGGCGATGCGGATGCGGCCCGACAGACCGTTGCGCGCCGCGCGCATCTCCTCGCGCATGGCGCGCGCGTCGCCGACGATGCGGCGCGCCCAGCCCAGAACCTGCTCGCCCTCGGCCGTCAGGCCCTGGAAGCGCGAGCCGCGCTTGACCAGCATCACGCCGAGCTGGTCCTCGAGCTGCTTGACGGCGGCCGACAGCGTCGGCTGGCTGATGCCGAGCGTCTCCGCCGCGCGGCCGAAATGCTGTTCGCGGGCGAGGGCGATGAAGAATTCGAGCTTGTCGATCATGACCGGACATTACCCCTCCCTACGCCGGCGCGCCACTCGCCGCGCCGGCCGGGGCGTTCAATCGCCGGGTTTCTTCTTGCCCGACAGCAGCGCGTAGATCGCCATCGAGTGGCCGTGGCCGAGCCCGAACTCGGCTTTCAGCCATGAGACGATCTGGTCCGCCTTCACTGCCGGCTTGAGCAGCGGCCCGTCCATCAGGCCCTTTTCTTCTGCCATCCGGTAAAAATCGTCGGGGCTCTTGCCGGTCTTTTTCTCGATCGTGTCGAGATAGGCCTGGAAGGACATCGATATGGCTCCGTTTATCTTATCGGCTCAGCCCTTTGCCGCGGCTTCCAGCGCCGCCACGTCGAGCTTGACCATCCCCATCATGGCGGCGGCGACGCGCCCGGCGGCGTCCCGGTCGGGACCCTGCATGAGACGCGGCAGCGCCTCGGGGACGATCTGCCAGGCAAAACCGTATTTGTCCTTCACCCAGCCGCATTGGACCGCGCGCCCGCCATCGGCGCACAGCCTGTCCCAATACGCGTCAACCTCCGCCTGGTCGGCGCACAGCATCTGCAAGGAGACGCTGTCATTGGGCGTGGCGTCGGGATGGGCGCCGCCGTTGAGGCACACGATGCGGTGGCCCTCGATGACGACTTCCGCCGTCAGGACCTGGCCTTCCTTCGTATAAGGCTCACCGCCGCCGGGCGCCCTGGCGATCGCGCCGAGCTCGGCCCGGCGGAACACCGAGGCATAGAAGCGGGCGGCTTCCTCGGCCTCGGCCTCGAACCACAGCCAGGTGCTGATCCTGCTTTCCATGTCGCTCTTCCGCTGTCGACGGTTCATGTCTGCGCGCAATTGATCATCCACGCCGTGCCGTAGCGGTCCTTCACCATGCCGAACTTCTTTGCCCAGAAAGTTGGTTCAAGGGGCATGGTCACCGTGCCGCTGTCGGCGAGCGCGTCGAAGATCTTTTCGGCGCGCGCCTCGTCTTCGAGCTGGATCGAGATCGACACGCCCTGCTGCTCGGCAGGCCCGAATTCCGGCGGCGTATCCGCGCCCATCAACTCGCCCGCCTCGGTGACGAGGTGGGCGTTGAGGATCTTGTCCTGCCATGCGGCCGAGACCTCGCTGCCCGCCGGGGTCTCGGCATGGGTGAGCATGGCCTCGATCCGGCCGTCGAGCACCTTGGCGTAGAATTCGAAGGCCTCGCGGCAGCGGCCGTCGAAGGAAAGATAGGGAACGAATTTCATCGCAATGTCCTTTTCGATCGTGGTGGCGGGCCGGGCCCGGTCCTTGCGTGGAAGCCGCCCGGTGGCAGGCTTTCACGATGACGACGAACGGCACGAGTGCGTTTCGACAGCAGCGGCCGATTTTTTCTCCGGCGCATGGCGGCGTGGCCGAAGCGAGCCAGTCGGCGGATTTGTCGCTCTTGGCCGGGCCGGCGATCTGTCTTATTCCAGGGTCGACGAGTTCCGGCCCGCGATCTCAGACCCAAGCGAATGCGAGAGATGTCATGAGCGTCACAAAACAAGCCGTCCTGGAAAAACTGCGCTCCATCAAGGGCCCCGATTTCGAGGGCGATATCGTTTCGCTGGGGCTGGTGTCGGAAATCTTCGTCGCCGACGGCAAGGTGTTTTTCTCCATTACGGTTCCCGCCGAGCGGGCCCAGCAGCTCGAACCGTTGCGCGCCGCCGCCGAGCGTGCGGTCAAGGCGATGCAGGGGGTAAACGGGGCGGTGGTCGCGCTGACGGCCGAGCGCAAGGGCGGCGGCATGGAACGCGCGCCGGCGCCGCGCCCGGCCCCGCCCCCGCAGGCGCAACGCCCGGCCGCCGCGCCGCAGGGCGCACCCGCGGGACGCCAGCCCGGCAAGCGCGAGGTTCCAGGCATCGGCGCCATCATCGCGGTCGCCTCGGGCAAGGGCGGCGTCGGCAAATCGACCACGGCCGTCAACCTGGCGCTCGCCCTCAAGGCGGCCGGCAAGCGCGTCGGTCTGCTCGACGCCGACATTTACGGGCCGTCCATGCCCCGCCTGCTCGGCATTTCCGGCAAGCCGGAGACCGTCGACGGCAAGATCCTGAAGCCGATGGAGAAATACGGCCTCAAGGTGATGTCGATCGGCTTCCTGGTCGAGGAGGAGACGCCGATGATCTGGCGCGGGCCGATGGTGGTGTCGGCGCTGACCCAGATGCTGCGCGAGGTTGCCTGGGGCGAACTCGACATCCTGGTCGTCGACATGCCGCCCGGCACCGGCGACGCGCAGCTGACCATGGCCCAGCAGGTGCCGCTCGCCGGCGCCGTCATCGTGTCGACGCCGCAGGACCTGGCCCTGATCGACGCCCGCAAGGGGCTGAACATGTTCCGTCGGGTCGACGTTCCCGTGCTCGGCATCGTCGAGAATATGAGCTATTTCATCGCGCCCGACACCGGCAAGCGCTACGACATTTTCGGTCATGGCGGCGCCGAGGCCGAGGCCGGCCGGCTCGGCGTGCGCTTTCTCGGCGCCGTGCCGCTGGAAATGGCGATCCGCGAGACGTCGGATGCCGGCGCGCCGGTGGTGGCGAGCGAGCCGGACGGCCCCCACGCCGAAAAATACCGCGCGATCGCCGAGGCCGTCCTGGCCGGCATGAGCGCCGAAACCCAGCCGGTTCCCGATATCGTCTACGAATAGGCGACCGGTTCGCTTCGCGGCGCAAAGGGCCGGGCGGCAAGCGCTCGGGATATCCGCGGTGGAATCGTGCAATCGGATTTGCTAATCAAAACCCTGCGTTGTCCTTCGGGACACGTCGTGGGGCACATATGATTGTTTGTTTCTCGGGCAGGCCGGGCTTGGCGGCGCCTGTCGAACGCGGATTGAAGGGGGCGGGCGTGTCCGTCGTTTGCGTGCACGCGGCCGCGATCGGGGGGCGCGAGTGAGCAGCCGGCAGTTCACGCGGCAGGTGGCGACGATCGTGTCGATCGACGCGGCCGGATTCTCGCGCCTGATGGGCATGGATGACGAGGCCGCCGTCGCCGCCTTCGAGAGCCATCGCGACATCATCCGCGACTGCTGCGCGAGCCATGGCGGGCGCATGTTCGGTCCCGCCGGCGACAGCATGATGGCCGAATTCGGCGCCCCGGTCGACGCGCTCCTAGCCGCGATCGAGTTCCAGCGGCGCATCGCCAGTGCCAATCAGGAGGTGCCCGAGGCCGGGCGGATGGCGTTTCGCGCCGGGATCAATACCGGCCAGGTGATCGTCCGCGACGAAAGCCTTTATGGCGACGACGTCAACATCGCCGCGCGGCTGCAGGAAATCGCGCCGGAGGGCGGCGTGGTGGTGTCGGAGACGAGCTGGCACCATCTGCGCGGCGTGGCGGCCGTCCGCTTCGCCGATCTGGGCGTGCAGGAGTTTCACAATATCCTGCTGCCGGTGCGCGCCTTCCGCGTCGACCCGCCCGACGCGGGCGCCGTGAACGAGACCGACCGAACGGTAGAGGCGCTGCCCGCCTCGGCGTTCTCCTTCTTCCGTGCCGACGGCAAGGGCGGCCCGCCGGCGATCGCGGTGCTGCCGTTCCGCATCGAGGGCGGCGCCCCCGAGATCGGCTACATGGCCGAGGGCATCGCCGAGGATATCGTCGTCGGCCTGTCGAACACGCGCTGGCTGCCGGTGATTTCGATGAATTCCAGCCTGCAGTTCAGGGACGAGGCGGTGTCGCCGGAGGCGGCCGGCCGCGCGCTCGGCGCCCGCTATGTCGTCACCGGGACGATCGCGCGCGCCGGCGACATGCTGCGGGTGCGCGTCGCGCTCGACGACGCCTCGACCAACCGCACCATCTGGTCGCGCCGGTTCGACCGCGAGCTCGCCGACATGTTCGCCATGCAGTCCGAGATCGGCAACGAGATCGTCGCCATGCTGGAAAAGGAGGTCGACCGCGTCGAGCAGGCGCGCACCTTCCGCATCCCCTGGGAGGGGCTGGAGAGCTGGCAGCTCGTGCGCCGCGGACGCTGGCACATGCAGCGCCGCACGCGCGAGGACACCGCGCTGGCGCTGGATTTTTTCGAAAAGGCGCATGAGCGCGACCGCAACGCCAGCACCGTGCTGAACGAGCTCGCCTGGTGGTATTTTTGGCGTTCCTGGCTGAATTTCGGCGATGGCGGCGAGTATCGCGAGGATCTGGCCCGGGTCGAGGACTATTCTCGCAAGGCGCTCTACATGGACAGCCAGGACGCGCGGCCGCACGCCCATCTCGGCATCGTCGACATCATGCTGGCGCGGCCGGCCTCCGCGCTCGAGCATTTGTCGGAGGCGCTGCGCATCAATCCCAGCTTCGCCTTCGCGCGTTCGGCCATGGGCAGTGCGCATCTGCTTCTGGGCGAGCAGAAACGCGCGATCCCGCTTTTCCTCGACGCCGACCGGCTGAGCCCGTTCGACCTCTACCGGTTCCACAATCTCGGCGAGCTTGCCGCCGCTTATTGCTTCGACGAGGATTGGCGGGCGGCTGCGACCGCGGCCGACCGCTCGCTGTCGCTGGCGCCGTCCTACTGGTATGCGCGCTTCCTGAAGATCGTGGCGCTGGGCGCGCTGGGCGAAGGCGCCGCCGCGGCGGCGGAACACGCGATCCTGTTTGCCCGCCACCCGCAATTTTCGACCACGCGCGTGGAATGGGTCCCCTACAGCCGGCCCGAGCTCAACCGGTTCCTGATTGCGGCCTACGAGCGCGCTGTCGCGCAGTGCGAGCAAGAAGAGCGCTAGACGGTCGGCTTATGTGAAGCGTCTCACTTACAAAGGGCGCGGCATCATCCCACTGCTAGGATCGCGGCCATATGCGGGAAACGGGATGTTCCGGACAAAATATCATGACGGCGTGCGGGCGGCGCAGGCGGCGCAGCGTCCGGTAGGCGAGATGCCGCCCTTCGATCCCGAGCGCCTGCGCGGCACCGGGCCGATCGCGCGAGCGGTGTCGGCGTTTCTGGAAAATCCGCGACCGGCCGCCCGTTTCTTCCGGCGCTATTGGCCGATCCTGTCCTTGGGCAAGACCGTCATCCTGTTCAAGAACGCCGATGTGCGCGAGGTCCTGGAGCGCCAGGAGGATTTCGAAACCCCGTTCGGCCCGGAAATGACGGAAATGGCGGGCGGCGCCAATTTCGTCCTCGGCATGCAGGACGGCGCCGAATACCGGCGCGTCAAGTCCGCGCTGCTGTCGGCTTTTCCGCCGTCGGAGGTCGAAGCCGTCGTGCGCCCGATCGCGGCCCGCCACAGCGCCGAGGTCATGCGCGCCGCCGTGCCGGGCTTCGACGTTGTCGACCGGATGCTGAAAATCGTGCCGGTGCGGATCTGCCGCGACTATTTCGGCCTGGCGATCGAGGACGAGACCGCCTTTGCCGACTGGGCGATCGCGCTGTCGTCGCTGTTTTTCGCCGACCCGACCGGCAGCGCCGGCACGCGCGAGCTCGCCGTCGTGGCATCCGCGCGCATGCTGGAGACAATCGACCGCTCGCTGGCGCGCGTGCGGGCCGGCCACGGCCCGAGCGACACGCCGCTCGCCCGGCTGGTCGCCATGCGCGACGCGGACCCGGCCGCACTCAGCGAAGACGAAATCCGCTCGGTGATGATGGGCATGATCGCCGGGTTCACGCCGACCAATCTGCTTGCCTCCGGCAACGCGCTCGACGTCGTCTTGACGATGCCGGAGGCGCGCGCGGCGGTCGAGGCCGCGCTTGCCGCCGACGACGACGCCGCGCTGACCCGGGCCATCGACGAGGCGATGCGCTTCAAGCCGATCAATCCCGGTCCGTTTCGCATCGTGCCGCGCGACACGGTGCTGGCCAAGGGCAGCCGGCGGCAAAGGACGCTCAAGGCGGGCACCACGGTCTGGCCCTGGACCGTGTCGGCGATGTTCGACGAGGACGATGTCAACCAGCCGGACCGGTTCGATCCCGAGCGGCCGCAGCGCAATTCGCTGGTGTTCGGGCACGGCATTCACTGGTGCGTCGGCGCCGCGCTCGCCAGGGTCCAGATCGGCGAGGCGTTTCGCGCCCTGTTTTCCAGACCGGGCCTGCGCCGGGCAGCGGGCACGCCGGGCCGGCTTGCGCGCCGCGGCGCCTTTCCCGAAAGGCTGTGCGTGGAGTTCGACGTCCCGGCCGAAGCGCGCCGTGTCGAGCATGCCTTCGTCACCATCGCCGTGCCGGTCGCCGGCACCGTCGCCCCCGCGCGGCTGCGCTCCATGGTCGACGCGCTCGGCAATCCGGCCGGCGGCGAGATCCGCGCCGCCCTCGACGGGACCGGCCTGGTGCATTTCGCCAGCCTGTCGGTGATCGGCAAGGCCGATCAGGCCAGCGAGCGCCCGGACGAACCCAGCCACCTGGTGCTCGAATTTTCCGCCGACGGACCTGAGAAAGCCGCGATCGCGGCCGTGGCCGACAAAGCCGGTCCGTGGCTGCGGCCGATCTTCGAGGCCGCCGGCGCGCTCGACGAAAGGGCGGATTTCGCCGACCTGCTGCACCGGCATTGCCTGGCCGTCTCGCCGGCGCCGGGCGACGTGGCCGGGCTTTGCTTCACCGGCACGCCCGGCCATTCGGTACGCCGCATCCTGGCCGAGGAGGATCTCTCAACCGAGGTGAACGAGATCGTCTGCGCCCAGCCGGCCGGCCCGGGCGACAGCGCGCTCGACCGTCTCGACGCGGTGCGGCGGGCGCTGGCCGACAGGGGCGGCTACGACTGGGCTTTCCAGGCCGCCCCCAGCGGCCTCGACGCGCCGGTCGGTGATGTGTGGGACATGGTGCGCAAGACCGTTCTGGCGCCGCGTCCGCTCGCCGCTGTCGCCGCCGCGTTCGTCATCGTGTCCGCCGGTATCCTGTTCTTCGCCTTCCAGGCGCCGTTCGACGGTTTTTTCCGGGGACTGTTCTCCATCCTTGCCGCGCTGGCTGTCGGTCTGATTGCCCTGTGCGCGCTGGTCGGCCTGCCGGCCGCGTTCGCCTATTGGCGCTTCCGCCGCCTGGAGCGGGAAACGCCGATCGAGGCCGGGCCACTGCCGCGCGAGCGTTTCGAGCCGATCGTGGCGCGCGAGGATCACGGCGTGCAGAACCACCTCGCCGCGATCTCGGTGATGAAGCCAGGCCGTCTGCGCCGGCTCGCCCTGCGGCTCGCCTTCTTCACCATCCTGCAATTCGTGCGGCATGTGTTCGCGCCCGGGCGGCTCGCCGATATCGGCTCGATCCACTACGCGCGCTGGGTGCTGCTGCCGGGCACAGACAAGCTGCTGTTTTTCAGCAATTACGGCGGCAGCTGGGGCAGCTATCTGGAGGACTTCGTCACCAAGGCGGCGAAGGGGCTGACGGGGGTTTGGAGCAATACGGCCGGTTTCCCGAAGGCGAACAATCTGTTCTTCGACGGCGCGACCGACGGCGACCGCTTCAAGCTGTGGGCGCGGGCCCAGCAGATCCCGAGCCTGTTCTGGTATTCGGCCTATCCCACGCTCACCACCGGCGCGATCCGCCGCAACGGCGCGATAAGGCACGGCCTGGCCAGCGCGCGCACCGACAGCGAGGCCGCGGCCTGGCTTGCCCTTTTCGGCTCCAAGCAGCGCACCGCCGGCGGACTGGAGACCGAGGACATCCAGTCGATCCTGTTCGGCGGCATGGGGCGGCTTTCCGAAGCCCGCCTGGTGGCGCTGCGCATGCCCGCGCGCATGTCCGATGCGGCCAGGCGCGACTGGCTCGACCATCTTGTGCGCAACACCGCCTTCGGCGCCGCCGAGCCGACCGAGGCGGCGATGGTCAGCGCGTTTGCGCCCGGTGGTCTGGTCAAGCTCGGCCTGACCGGGCTCGGCGACGGGCTTCCGGCCTCCTTTCCGACGGTCTTTCGCCAAGGCATGGCCGACCCGCATCAAAGCCGGGTGCTGGGCGATATCGGCGACAATGCACCGGAGCGCTGGGAATGGGGCAGTCCCGACGCGCCGGTCGACGCGGTGCTGGTGCTTTATGCCGACACGCCGGACCGGCTGCAGAAAAATGGCGACGCGTTGCTGAAACTGTCGCAGGCGGCCGGCATGGAGACGGTCATCAGCCTGGCGCTGGCGATCGAGCGCGACGACAAGGGAAAGCCGATCGAGCATTTCGGCTTTCGCGACGGCATCTCCCAACCGGTTATCGCCGGCACGCCGCGCGCACTGCGCGCCGCCGCCGCGCAGCACCGGGTCGCCGCCGGCGAGTTCATTCTCGGCTATCCGGACGAACTCGGCCGATGCCCGCCCTCACCGGTGCTCGGCGCCGGGCTGGACGCACGCGGTCGCCTGTCGGGTCGCGTGCGTGCGGCCGGCGCCGGCGAGGATCCGCAATGGCGCGATTTCGGCCGCAACGGATCGTATCTCGTCATTCGCCAACTGGCCCAGAATGTCGATGCTTTCGAGAAGTTCTGCCGCGATACCGCGCGCGCGCTCGGGCGCGGCGAGATCGGCGGCCGGCCGGCGCCGGAATGGGTCGGCGCGAAACTGCTCGGCCGCTGGAAGGACGGCACCTCGCTGATCAGCCAGCCGACATGGCGCGCGGGGAAGGCGCCCGACAACGGCTTCCTGTTTGCCCGTGACGATCCGCAGGGACGCCAATGCCCGTTCGGCGCCCATATCCGCCGTTCCAATCCGCGCGATTCGCTGGGGGCGAAGCCGGAAACGCAGATCCAGATCTCCAAGCGTCATCGCATCCTGCGGGTCGGGCGGACCTACGCCAGAAAGGCCAAAGGCGGTAAAAAAGCCGACAAGGGCATGGTGTTCATGTGCTTGAACGCCGACATCGAACGTCAGTTCGCCTTCATCCAGCAGACCTGGGTGAACAATCGCGGCTTCGAGAGCCTGCGCGAGGAGGCGGACCCGCTGGTCGGCAATGTGGCCGGCGCGGGCTGTTTCACGATCGCCGGACCGGACGGGCCGCTGCGCTTGAACGGGCTGAGTGCCTTCGTGACCGTGCGCGGCGGCGGCTATTTCTTCGTGCCGGGCAGGCGGGCGCTGCGCTACCTGCTTTGCCAGACATAGGGTGGTGCGCTTCGCCCCGGGCAGCGTCCGCCGGCACGCCGGCGTCAGCCGTCCGGCGCCGAGCCGAGCTTTTCCAGCACGGCATGGTTCACAACCTTGAGCCCGCCGCGCCGGATTTCGATCACGCCGAGGCGGCGCCAATCGGTCAGCGTCTTGTTGATCGATTCCCGCGTCGCGCCGAGAAACTCGGCCAATTCCGACTGCGAGATGCCGATCCAGCCGGTCTCGTCCTGGATCAGTTCGCACAACAACAACAGCCGTTTGGCCAGCCGCGCCTCGATCTTGAGCAGGGCCTGGTCGCCGAGCTCCGCGCTGACCCAGCGCAGCCTGGCGCACAACACGCCGATCATGGCGCTGGCGAGCCGGGGATGGGCCTCGATGCGGTCGAACAATTGCCGCCGCGACACCGACACCAGGGTGGCTTCCGTCAGGCAGGTCGCGGTGGCCGTGCGCAAACCGCCGTCGAGCGCGCCGATCTCGCCGATCAGGCTCTTTTCGGTCTCGATATTGGCGACCAGCTTGCGCCCGCCTTCGGAATAGATCGCGATCTCGATCGTGCCGTCGATGACACCGTAGACCCGGTCGGCCTCGTCGTCCTGCATGAACAGGTGGTGACCGGCCTTGACCCGCTCCTGCGGACAGCCGTCGAACAGCGCTGCGAACAGTTTTTCCTCCAGGCGGACCTGTTGCTGCTCGCCCGCCGACCTATCCATCAGTTCACTTGCCATACCCATACCCACCCGGTATCCGCCGCCATGCCGGATCGCTTCTCTCGGCGGGGCGCTTTCTAGCGAGGCCGTCGCCTAAAGCGAAATTGATCGCGGGCGCGCGACATGTAAACTTGCGCGAGCCCTGCCGGCCGGCGGATCCAGGAGAACCAACCCGATGAGCGACGCACCAGTATTGCATGAACAAAAAGACGGTTACAGCGTCATCACGCTCAACCGGCCGGATCGTTTGAACGCGTTTAACGAATTGCAACACCAGCAATTGCGCGCGGCGCTCGACGCCTGCGAGGCCGACGCCGGCTGCGGCGCGATCGTCCTGACGGGCGCCGGCCGCGGCTTTTGCGCCGGCCAGGACCTTTCGGACCGCGATCCGACGCTGATCGGCGACAATCCCGACCTCGGCAAGACGCTGGAAACCTTCTACAATCCGCTGGTGCGCAAGATCAGGGCGATGCCCAAGCCCGTCATCTGCGCCGTCAACGGCGTGGCCGCCGGCGCCGGCGCCAATATCGCGCTCGCCTGCGACATCGTGATCGCGGCCAAGTCGGCCAAATTCATCCAGGCTTTTTCCAAGATCGCGCTGATCCCCGACGCGGGCGGCACCTACTGGCTGACCCGGCTGGTGGGCGAAGCGCGCGCCAAGGCGCTGGCGCTGATGGCGCATCCGCTTACCGCCGAAGACGCCGCCGACTGGGGCCTGATCTGGCGGGCCGTCGACGACGAGCATCTGATGGCGGAGGCGACCAGGCTCGCCGAGGGTTTCGCCGGCGGACCGACCCACGCCTATGCGCTGACCAAGCAGGCGATCCATGCCGCCTCGACCAATTCGCTCGACGCGCAGCTCGACCTGGAGCGGCAATTGCAGCGCGAGGCAGGCCGCTCCGACGACTACAAGGAAGGCGTGAGCGCCTTCCTCGAAAAGCGCCCGGCAAATTATCGGCGCAAGGCGGGATAGGGCGTGCCGGCGGCCAACGCCGGTCTGTGCCGGGGCGGGGCCTCCGCATGGATATCTGGCGCCGCAAACCGAAACGGCCCGCGCGGAGGCTGCGGGCCGTCCGGTCGTTACGGGCTCTATCGCGTCAGGACTTGCTGACCTGCTCGTTCAGATTGGAAAAAAACTGTCCGGCGAGCTTTTTCGACGTCGACATGATGAGGCGGCTCCCGAGCTGGGCGATCTTGCCGCCGACATCGGCGTTGACCTTGTAGGTCAACAGCGTCTCGTTCGGGCCTTTCTCGACCAGTTCGACATCGGCGCCGCCCTTGGCGAAGCCGGCGATGCCGCCCTTGCCTTCGCCCTGGATCGTGTAGGAATGCGGCGGCTTGAGGTTCTTCAACTCGACCTCGCCGGAAAATTTCGCCTTGATCGGCCCGATCTTCAGCGACACGGTCGCCGCCATCTCGGTGTCGGACTTCTTTTCCAGGCTTTCGCATCCCGGGATGCTGGCTTTCAGCACGTCGGGATCGTTGAGCGCCTTCCACACCTCGCCGATCGGAGCCTCGATCGTCTCCTCACCTTCCATATTCACGGCCATGAATGTCTCCCTTACTCTCGGCGTTCGACCTAACCCAGTCGCCCGCGCGTGTCCATCGGCATGTGGTCGCGGACCCGCGCGCATATCCTTGCCGCCGCCGGCCCCTTGCACTAACCATAAGCCGATCACGATGGGAGGGCGCGATGACGGACAGGGCGAACGGTCACCGGCGGCAGACGACCAGGCTGCGTTCCCAGCAATGGTTCGACAATCCCGACGATCCCGGCATGACGGCGCTTTATCTCGAGCGCTATCTCAATTACGGCCTCACCCGCGAGGAACTGCAATCGGGCAAGCCGCTGATCGGCATCGCCCAGACCGGCTCCGATCTGTCGCCCTGCAACCGCCACCATATCGAGCTGGCCAAAAGGCTGCGCGCCGGCATCGAGGCGGCCGGCGGCATCCCGCTGGAATTTCCGGTCCACCCGATCCAGGAGACCGGCAAACGCCCGACCGCGTCGCTCGACCGCAACCTCGCCTATCTGGCGCTGGTCGAGGTGCTCTACGGCTATCCGCTCGACGCGGTCGTGCTGACGATCGGCTGCGACAAGACCACCCCGGCGCTCTTGATGGCCGCGGCGACCGTCAACATTCCCGCGATCGCACTGTCGGTCGGCCCGATGCTGAATGGCTGGCACAAGGGCCGGCGCACCGGTTCGGGCACCATCGTGTGGGAATCGCGCGAGCGGCTGGCGGCCGGCGAGATCGACTATGACGAGTTCATGGAGATCGTGGCCTCGTCCGCGCCCTCGGTCGGCTATTGCAACACGATGGGCACGGCCACGACGATGAACTCGCTCGCCGAGGCGCTCGGCATGCAGCTTCCCGGCTCCGCCGCCATTCCCGCCCCCTACCGCGAGCGCGGCCAGATCGCCTACCAGACCGGCCGGCGCATCGTCGCCATGGTCGAGGAAGACCTGAAACCGTCCGACATCATGACGCGGGCGGCGTTCGAAAACGCGATCGTCGTCAATTCGGCGATCGGCGGATCGACCAACGCGCCGATCCACCTCAACGCGATCGCCCGCCATCTGGGCGTGCCGCTCGACAATGACGACTGGCAGGCGCTCGGGCACGAGATCCCGCTTCTGGTGAACCTGCAGCCGGCGGGCGACTATCTCGGCGAGGACTACCATCACGCCGGCGGCGTTCCCGCCGTGGTCGCCGAGCTTGTGAAGGCCGGCCTGCTGCCGCATCCCGACGCCGTGACCGCCAACGGCCGTTCGATCGGCGACAATTGCCGGGCGGTCGAAACGCTCGACACGGACGTCATCCGCCCGGCGGCGCGGCCCTTGAAGACGGCGGCCGGGTTCATCAATCTGAAGGGCAATCTGTTTGCGTCGGCGATCATGAAGACCAGCGTGATTTCCGACGAGTTCCGGGCGCGCTACCTGTCGGACCCGGACGACCCCGACGCCTTCGAGGGCACGGCTGTCGTCTTCGACGGCCCCGAGGATTATCATGCCCGCATCGAGGATCCGGCACTCGGCATCGACGAGCGCTCGATCCTGTTCATGCGCGGCACCGGCCCGGTCGGCTACCCGGGCGCGGCCGAAGTGGTCAACATGCAGCCGCCGGCCGCGCTGTTGAAGCGCGGCATCCACGCCTTGCCCTGCATCGGCGACGGCCGCCAGTCGGGAACCTCGGGCAGCCCCTCGATCCTCAATGCCTCGCCGGAGGCGGCGACGGGCGGCGGGCTGGCGCTGTTGCGCGACGGCGACCGGGTGCGCATCGATCTCGGCAAGGCGAGCGCCAATATGCTGGTTTCCGACGAGGAACTGGAGCGCCGTCGCGCCGAGCTGGCCGAACGGGGCGGTTACGCCTTTCCCGACCACCAGACGCCGTGGCAGGAGATCCAGCGCGCCATGGTCGACCAGCTTTCAGAAGGCATGGTGCTGAAACCGGCGCTGCGTTATCGCCGGATCGCCCAGGAAATGGGCATCCCGCGCGACAATCACTGAGCCGAGCGCGGCGGCGGCCCGCAAGACCGGGCGGCCTTTGCGGGCGGTGCGCGGCGCAGCTCAGGCGGCGGCGCGCCGTCCCGCCGCCGCGGCCAGTTCCCGGATGCCGGGCTCGATGTTCTGCAGCGGGATCGAGGAAATCCCCAGCCGCATGAACCGCGTCGGAGCGCTGGCGGCGTCGAAGAAGCGCGCGCCGGGCTCGATCAGCACGCTGCGCGCCGCCGCGATCTCGGCAAGCTTGCCCGAATCGATGTCCGACGGGCCTCGCAGCCAGATCGAGGTGCCGCCCGCCGAATCCGTCATCCGCCAGTCCGGCAGGTGACAGGCGATGGCCTGTGCCAGCCGCTCGCGGCGCTCGGCGAAGGCGCTCGACAGGCGCCGCACCAGCGCGTCGTGATGGCCGAGCGACAGGAAAAGCGCCACGGCGCGCTGGTTGTTGGCCGGCGGATGGCGCAGCATGAAGCGCCGCAACGCGCGCAATTCGGCGATCAGTTCGGCCGAGGCGACGATGTAGCCGAGCCGCAAACCGGGCGCGAGCGTCTTCGACATCGAGCCGACATGGATGACGCGGCCGGTCCGGTCGAGGCTTTTCAGCGCCTGCTGCGGCGCGTCGTCGATCAACTGGCTGTCGTACCCGTCCTCGATGATGATCTGGTCGTGCTCGACCGCGCGCGCCAGCAGGTCCTCGCGCCGCGCGGCGCTGAGCGGCACCATGGTCGGGCAATGATGGCTCGGCGTGACGAACACGTAGCCGCAATCGTCGGGAATGCGGTCGGTGACGATGCCGTCGCCGTCGACCGGCACGGGCACCGTCTCCGCGCCCGAAAGCCGGAAGATCGAGCGCGCATCGGGATAGCCGGGCTCTTCCATCGCCACGCGCATGCCCTTGCCCATCAAAAGCTGCGCCAGCATGTAAAGCGCGTTCTGCGCGCCCAAGGTCACGATGATCTCGTCGGGATTGGCGAAGATGCCGCGGCGCGGCAGGAGGCGCGCCTGGATCTGCTCGATCAGAAGCGGGTCGTCCTGGTCGACCATGTCGGCGGCCCAGTCGCGGATTTCCAGCACCGCCAGCGCCATGCGGTTGCATTCGCGCCATTCGGCGGTCGGAAACAGCGCCGGATCGAACTGACCGTAGACGAAGGGGTAGGACGACTTGATCCAGTTGTCCATCTTCATCGGCGCCGGCATTTCGCTGGCCGGGATCTTGCGACGGCGCTTCCAGTCGAGGCCGCTGGCCGACGGCAGGCCCTTGGGCACCTGCCGCGAGGGCGTGGTCAGCACTTCCGGATTAACGAAATGTCCGCGCCGCTCGCGCGCGATCAAAAAGCCCTGGTCGACGAGCTGCTGGAAGGCGAGCACCACCGTGCCGCGCGCGACACCGAGCTTTTCGGCCAGGATACGGCAGGACGGCAACGGCATGGAGGGCGAGATCTGTCGATCGAGGATCGCCGCCACGATCGCCTGCCGGATCTGCGCCTGCAGCGTCTGCCCGGAATCGGGCGAGATGGTGAACAGTCCGGACCAGATCGCGGAATCGTTTCTCGTAGCCATGGCGCAACACCCTCCACCTAGACCATTAAACAGGTGTTTAGTGCGCTTCAAGACTGGTCCAACCACCTCTGCCAGGCTTTTTTGTCACCGATGCAATTCCGCAACGAAAGGTTTGGCAGCAAACGGCCATGCAACAGGCGCGGGTGAAATCGACCGGAGCGCTTCTTTTCGCCGATGAAATACTCTAAGTGCGGACGGGAAAGGACGACACCGTGGACCGCAACGCCTTCGATCGCGCGCTCGCCGCGCTGCGCGCCTCGCGCGAGGCGCCCGTGCCCTTCGACATAGCGGCCGCGTTCCGCGCCGATCCGGGCCGTTTCGAGGCGTTTTCGCTGCGCCTCGACGATCTCCTCCTCGACTGGTCCAAGACCGCCGTCGACCACGCCATCATGGGCCTGCTCGCCGAACTCGCCCGCGCGGCCGGGGTCGAACAGCGGCGCGCGGCGATGTTTGCCGGCGCGGCGATCAACGCCACCGAGGACCGGGCCGTGCTCCACGTCGCCCTGCGCGCGCCGCGCACGGCTTCCTTCCGGGCCGGGGGCGAGGACGTGATGGCCGGCGTTCACGACGTTCTGGCGCGCATGGCCGCCTTCTGCGACGCGGTCAGGCAGGGCACGCTGGCCGGCGCCAGCGGCCGGCCGTTCACCGACATCGTCAATATCGGCATTGGCGGCTCCGATCTCGGGCCGGCCATGGCCACCCAGGCGCTGGCGCCGTTTCACGACGGGCCGCGCTGCCATTTCGTCTCCAATGTCGACGGCGCCCACATCGCCGACACGCTGAAGGGGCTGGAGCCGTCGACCACGCTTTTTGTCGTCGCCTCGAAAACCTTCACCACCGTCGAGACGATGACCAACGCGGCGACGGCGCGCGACTGGATCGAGCGCGCGCTCGGGCGCGAGGCTGTCGGCGCGCATTTCGCCGCCGTCTCGACCGCGCTCGACAAGGTGGCGGCCTTCGGCATCGGCGCCGATCGGGTGTTCGGTTTTTGGGATTGGGTCGGCGGCCGCTACTCGTTGTGGTCGGCCATCGGCCTGCCGATCATGCTGGCGATCGGCCCGACGCGCTTCCTGGAGTTTCTCGCCGGGGCGCATGCCATGGACGAGCATTTTCGGGCCGCGCCGCTTCTGGAGAACATGCCGGTCGTGCTCGGCCTGATCGGCTTCTGGCACCGGGTGGTGTGCCGCTATCCGGCCCGCGCCATCATCCCCTACGACCAGCGCCTGGCGCGCCTGCCCGCCTATCTGCAACAGCTCGACATGGAATCGAACGGCAAGTCCGTGCTTGTCGACGGCGGTCCGGCGGCGACCGCCACCGGCCCGCTGGTGTGGGGCGAGCCCGGTACCAACGGCCAGCATGCCTTCTTCCAGCTTCTGCACCAGGGCACCGACGTCATCCCGGTCGAGTTCATCGCCGCCGCCCGCGGCCACGAGCCGGCGCTGGAGGCCCATCACGCGCTGCTGCTGGCCAATTGCCTGGCCCAGTCCGAAGCGCTGATGAAGGGGCGCACGCTTGAAGAGGCGCGCGCGCAGTTGCGGGACCGCGGCCTGGCGGACGCTGCCGTCGAGGCGCTGGCGCCGCACCGCGTGTTTGCCGGCAGCCGCCCCTCGGTCACCATTCTGCACAAATCGCTCGACCCCTATGCGCTCGGCCGGCTGATCGCGCTCTACGAGCATCGGGTTTTCGTCGAGGCCCAGCTTTTCGGCATCAACGCCTTCGACCAGTGGGGTGTCGAGCTCGGCAAGGAACTGGCGACCGCGCTGCTGCCGGTCCTGCGCGGCGCGCGCGGCGCGGACGACAAGGACGCCTCCACCGCCGGGCTGGTCGACTATGTGCGCGCCGGCTGGCGGGGCTGAGAGAATGGCGATCCGGGGGATTCTGTTCGACAAGGACGGCACGCTGGTCGATTTCCACGCCACCTGGTCGGCGGTCGCAGAGGCGCTCGCCCACGAGGCCGCCGGCGGCGACCGCGCCCGCGCCGCAGCCCTGCTCGCCGCTGTCGGCTACGACGCCGCTGCCGGTCGGTTTCAGGCCGATTCGGTGCTGGCGGCCGGCACCAATGCCGACGTGGTGGCGCTGTGGTATCCGGCGCTCGAGCCGCAGGCGCGCCAGGAGATGATCGTCCGTTTCGACCGGCTGACGGCGCGCCGGGGCGCGGCCGCCGCCGTCGCGGTGCCGGGCTGCGCGCAGGCGATCGAAGCCCTGCAGGCGGCCGGATTGCGGCTCGGCGTGGCGACCAACGATTCCACCGGCGGGGCGGAGCAGACATTGGTGAGCCTGGGCATCGCCCAAATGTTCGACGCCGCTTACGGTTACGATGCCGTCGCGGCGCCGAAGCCGGCACCCGATACCGTTTACGCGTTTTGCGACCTGACGGGGCTGAAACCGGCCGAGATCGCCATGGTCGGCGACAACCGCCACGATCTCGACATGGCGCGCGCGGCCGGCGCGGGCTTGGCCATCGGGGTCTTGTCGGGGACCGGCACGCGCCAGTCCCTGGCCGGCGCCGACGTCATTCTGGACTCCGTCGCCGCGCTGCCGGATTGGCTGGCGCGGCGCTGAAGGCGCTGCCGCCTTTGGAAACGCGGCCGGCGGCGGGTTTGCCCGCGCGACGCGTCAGTCGCGCAATTCCCGCCTGAGGATCTTGCCGACATTGGTCTTGGGCAGTTCGTCGCGGAACTCGATCTGCTTGGGGCGCTTGTATCCGGTAAGCTTGTCCTTACAGTAATCGTAGATGTCCTGCTCGCTCAGCGTCGGGTCCTTCTTGACGATGAAGAGCTTCGGCACCTCGCCGGATTTCTCGTCCGGTACGCCGACCGCGGCCACTTCCAGCACGCCGGGATGGCCCGCCACCACCTCCTCGATCTCGTTGGGATAGACGTTGAAGCCGGAGACGAGGATCATGTCCTTCTTGCGGTCGACGATCTTGACGAAACCGTTCTCGTCCATGAAGCCCATGTCGCCGGATTTGAAGAAACCGTCGGCGGTGAAGACATTGGCGGTCTCTTCGGGCCGGTTCCAGTAGCCGGACATCACCTGGGGACCGCGAATGCAGATCTCACCGACCTCGTCGAGCCCGAGATCCTTGCCGTCCTCGTCGCGGATGGCGATTTCGGTCGACGGGATCGGCAGGCCGATCGTGCCGGTGAAGGTGTCGCTGTCGAAGCGGTTCGCCGTCGCCACCGGCGACGTTTCCGACAGTCCGTAACCTTCGGCGATCACGATTCCGGTCAGGTCCCGCCAGCGCTCGGCGACGCCGCGCTGCACGGCCATGCCGCCGCCGAACGTCAACAGCAGCGGCTTGAAGTCGATCTTCTGGAAGTCATCGTTGTTCAACAGCGCGTTGAACAGCGTGTTGAGGCCGGGAAAGACGTTGATGGCGTATTTGTCGAATTCCTTGACCAGCGCGGGAATGTCGCGCGGATTGGGAATGAGGATGTTTTCGGCACCCTGCTGCATGCCCATGACCGCGTTCACCGTCAGCGCGTAGATGTGGTAAAGCGGCAGCGCGCACAGATAGACCGCGCGTTCCGGCCGCGGCTTTTTCGCATAGGCGCTTTCGATCCAGATCGCGTTCTGCGCGACATTGGCCAGGATGTTGCTGTGCAGCAGCGTCGCGCCCTTGGAGACGCCGGTCGTGCCGCCGGTATATTGCAGGAAGGCGACGTCGTCGGGGCCCTGTTCGACCGGCTTCAGCCCGGCTGCCGCGCCGGCGGCGAGCGCGTCGTTGAAGGGAAGGTGGCCGGGCAGCGACCAGGCTGGGACCATCTTCTTCAGCCGCCGCACCACCAGATTGACGATCAGTCCCTTGAAGCCGAGCAGGTCGCCCATGGTGGCGACCACCACATGCTTGACCTTGGTGCGCGCGATCACCGCCTGCAGCGTGGCGGCGAAATTTTCAAGGATAACGATCGCTTCGGCGCCGGAATCATTGAGCTGATGTTCCAGTTCGCGCGGCGTGTAGAGCGGATTGACGTTGACCACCGTGAAACCGGCCCGCAGCGTGCCCATCATGGCGATCGGATATTGCAGCACGTTCGGCATCATGATGGCGACGCGCGCGCCCTTTTCGAGGCCCTTGGACTGCAGGAAGGCGCCGAATTCGGCCGACTTCCTCTCGACCTCCGCATAGGTCAGCGATTTGCCCATGCAAGTGAAGGCCGGCCTGTCGGCATAGGTCTTGCAGGCGTCGGAAAGCAGGGCGCCGATCGAGGGGGCGGGCAACGGGCCGATCTCGGCCGGCATGCCTTCCGGATAGCTTTTCAGCCACGGGCGCGCGGCGGTCGTTGCCTTGTTCGCATTGGTCTTGGTCACTGTCACCTCCCTCGCGCCGATGAGCGCATTTCGCCGCCAGCGCATCCTTATCGACCACTGTCGGCCACGCGCGCTGTCGATGCAATCGCCGGCTCGTATCTAGGCCCAACTCGCCGGTCCGCGCAATATTTACGTATACGTAAAAGTAATCAAGCGGCCGGGCCGGACCGCAGCTCTTGCGGTTTGTCTATTGGCCGTAGCCGCTATGGCCTTTCAGGAAGTCGATCTCGTCCTTCGTGCTGGTCCGCCCGAGCGCCTGGTTGCGATGCGGAAAGCGTCCGAAGCGGGCAACGATGTCGCGGTGCTCAATGGCGAATTTCAGACTGTTCTCATTGCCGAGGTCGCGGAACAGCTTCACCGACAACTCCTGGTCGGCGAGCACCTCGGAATGCATCAGCGGCATGTAGAGGAACTGCCGTTCGGCCTGGGTCATGGCATTGTCGTAGCCGCGCTCGATCGCGCCGTGGGCGATCGAAAGGGCACCGGGATCGCCCGCAAACGCGTTCGCGGTACGGCGGTGGATGTTGCGCGTGAACTGGTCGAGCACGATGATGGCGGCCAGTGCGGTGCGCGCGTCGCCGAGAAAACGTTCAGGCGGCGCTGCCAGTACCGCCGCGCAGGTTTGCGCGAATTGCGCCTCGATGCGTTCGTCGATCTTGGGATCGCCGGAATACCAATCTTCCGGGCCGAGTTCCTCGAACCAAAATCCAAGTACGGCGTCGGTATCGAGACTATGCGTTGTCGTGTTCATGGCGCCTCCGATCTTCCAGTTAGGCGACACGCGATAAAATTGCAAAGCGTCGATGTTACGAACGCAGGCCGCGAAGGAAAAATTTTCTCACGTCCCGCGCGATCGGGGACGAAACTTCCCCAAGGGCATCGCAGGCGGGTGTTTCCATGCTGAAAAATCGGTGCTTATATGCCGGCTTCACGGACCGGGCAAAACGGTCCCGGACAAGGAATGGGAGTACATTCACATGAAACGGTATAGCTTCGCGGCCGCGCTTCTGGCTGCGACGATGCTTGGTGGCGTGGCCAACGCCAAGACGCTGGTCTATTGCTCCGAAGGATCGCCCGAAGGGTTCGATCCGGCGCCGTACACCTCGGGCACGACGTTCGATGCCTCGGCCAAGCCGATTTACAGCCAGCTGGTGGAGTTCGAGCGTGGCACGACGAATGTCATTCCCGGCCTCGCCGAAAGCTGGGACGTGTCCGACGACGGTCTGGAATACACCTTCAAGCTGCGTCCCGGCGTGAAGTTCCACACCACCGACTTCTTCACCCCCACGCGCGATTTCAACGCCGACGATGTGCTGTTCACCTTCGAGCGCCAGTTGAAGAAGGATCATCCCTGGAACGAATATACCGCCGGCATTTCCTGGGAATATTTCAACGCCATGTCGATGCCCGATCTCATCAAGGAGATCGTCAAGGTCGACGACATGACCGTCAAGTTCGTGCTGACGCGTCCCGAGGCGCCGATGGTGGCGAACCTGGCCATGGATTTCGCCTCGGTGATGTCGAAGGAATATGCCGACAAGCTCGAGGCCGACGGCAAGATGGACATGCTGAACCAGCAGCCGGTCGGCACCGGCCCGTTCCAGTTCGTCGCCTATCAGAAGGACGCGGTGATCCGCTACAAGGCCAATCCCGATTACTGGGACGGCAAGCAGCCGATCGACGATCTGGTGTTCGCCATCACCACCGACGCCTCGGTACGCCAGCAGAAGCTGATGGCCGGCGAATGCCATGTCGCGCCCTATCCGAACCCGGCCGATCTGGAGGCGCTGAAGGCGGCCTCCAACCTGCAGGTGATGGAGCAGGAAGGCCTGAATGTCGGCTATCTGGCCTACAACACACAGATGGCGCCGTTCGACAATCCGAAGGTGCGCAAGGCGCTCAACATGGCCATCAACAAGCAGGCCATTCTCGACGCCGTGTTCCAGGGGGCCGGCCAGGCCGCCAAGAACCCGATCCCGCCGACGATGTGGTCGTATAACAACGCGGTCGAGGACGATCCGTACGATCCCGAAGCCGCCAAGAAGATGCTCGAGGAAGCCGGCGTCGCCGATCTGTCGATGAAGGTGTGGGCGATGCCGGTGCAGCGTCCCTACAACCCCAACGCCCGACGCATGGCCGAACTGATCCAGGAGGACTTCTCCAAGGTCGGCGTGACCGTGGAGATCGTCTCCTACGAGTGGGGCGAGTATCTGGAGCGGTCCAAGGCGACCGACCGCGACGGCGCGGTGCTGCTTGGCTGGACCGGCGACAATGGCGACCCGGACAACTTCCTCGCCGTTCTGCTCGGCTGCGACGGTGTCGGCGGCGCGAACCGCGCCCAGTGGTGCCACAAGCCGTTCGACGACATGATCCAGAAGGCCAAGGTCATCAGCGACCAGGCCGAGCGCACCAAGCTCTATGAAGAAGCCCAGATGGTGTTCAAGGAGCAGGCCCCGTGGGCGACGATCGCCCATTCGGTCGTCTTCATGCCGATGTCGACCAAGGTCACCGGCTACAAGATGGACCCGCTCGGCTCGCACCGCTTCGACGGCGTCGATCTGGCCGAATAAGCGCTTCTGGCGCCGTTGAGGCGCCGCAATCGTCTCCCTCCCGCGTCGCACAGGCGCGGGAGGGAGTTTGCAAAGTCTGAGAGAAATGCTCCGTTTTCTCCTGTACCGGATCGGCCTGCTGGTTCCGACCTTTATCGGCGTGACCATCGCCGCCTTCGGCTTCATTCGCATCCTGCCCGGCGACCCGGTTCTCCTGATGGCGGGAGAGCGCGGCGTCAGCCCGGAGCGCTACGATGAACTGATGCGCCAGTTCGGTTACGACCGGCCTTTGTGGGAGCAGTATTTCGATTTCCTCGGCGGCATCGCCACCGGCGATCTCGGCAATTCGCTGGTGACCAAGAAGCCGGTCTTCGACGAATTTTTCGCGCTTTTCCCCGCAACCCTGGAACTGTCGATCTGCGCCATCATCTTCGCCATGCTGCTCGGCATTCCGGCCGGCGTGCTGGCGGCCACGCGGCGCGGGTCGTGGCTCGACCAGACCGTGATGGGCACTGCTTTGGTCGGCTATTCGATGCCGATCTTCTGGTGGGGCCTGCTGCTGATCATCCTGTTCTCCGGCATCCTGCAGTGGACGCCCGTCTCCGGCCGCGTCTCGCTGCTTTATTTCTTCCCGCCCGTCACCGGCTTCATGCTGATCGACAGCCTGCTTTCGGGCCAGAAGGGGGCATTCACCTCCGCCGTGTCGCACCTGATCCTGCCCACCATCGTGCTCGGCACGATTCCGCTCGCTGTCATCGCCCGCCAGACCCGTTCGGCGATGCTCGAGGTGCTGGGCGAGGATTACGTCCGCACCGCGCGCGCCAAGGGGCTGGCGCCGGTCCGCGTCATCGGCCTGCATGCGCTGCGCAACGCGCTGATCCCGGTGATCACCACGATCGGCCTACAGGTCGGCGTGCTGCTGGGCGGCGCGATCCTCACCGAGACCATCTTTTCCTGGCCGGGCATTGGCAAATGGATGGTGGATTCGATTTTCCGGCGCGACTATCCCGCCGTCCAGGGCGGGCTGTTGATGATCGCCGTGGTCGTCATGCTGGTGAACCTCATCGTCGATCTGCTCTACGGGCTGATCAACCCCAAGATCAGGTATTAACGCCATGGCCGACGCCTCCACGACCGCCGCCGCCAAGCCGATCGATCCGCGCCTGGCCGTGCTGCGCGAATTCTGGTTCTATTTCAGCGAAAACCGCGGCGCGGTGATCGGGATGTGGGTGTTCCTGTTCGTCGTCGCGATCGCCGTCTTCGCCGACGTGATCGCGCCCCACGGCGCGATCGACCAGTATCGCGACGCGCTCTTGAAACCGCCCTTCTGGCAGGAAGGGGCCGACCCGCGCTTTCTGCTGGGTACCGACGCGGTCGGCCGCGATATGCTGTCGCGGCTGATCTACGGCAGCCGCTTTTCGCTGTTCGTGGGTTGCATCGTGGTCTCCGGCGCGCTCATCGTCGGCGTCATCGTCGGGCTGGTGGCCGGCTATGCCGGCGGGCGCGTCGACGCGCTGATCATGCGGGTGATGGACATCATCCTGGCCTTTCCGAGCCTGTTGCTGGCGCTTGCCCTGGTGGCCGTGCTCGGCCCGAGCCTGATCAACGCGATGATCGCGATCGCCATCGTCCAGCAGCCGCACTACGTGCGCCTGACGCGCGCCGCGGTGCTGTCGGAAAAGACCAAGGACTATGTCGTGGCCGCCCGGGTCGCCGGGGCCCGTCCGCTCAGGCTGATGTTCGTCACCATCCTGCCCAACTGCCTGTCGCCGCTGATCGTTCAGGCCGCGCTGTCGTTTTCCACCGCGATCCTGGATGCCGCCGCGCTCGGCTTTCTCGGCATGGGCGCGCAGCCGCCGACGCCCGAATGGGGCACGATGCTGGCCGAGGCGCGCGAGTTCATCCTGCGCGCCTGGTGGGTGGTGACCTTTCCGGGCGTGGCGATCCTGGTCACCGTGCTGGCGATCAACCTGATGGGCGACGGCCTGCGCGACGCGCTCGACCCGAAGCTGAAGAGGTCGTGAGCATGCATCTTCTGGAGATCGAGAACCTGGTCGTCGAGTTCGAGACCGCCGCCGGTCCCTTCCGGGCCGTCGACGGGGTGTCTCTGCATGTCGACGAGGGCGAGGTGCTGGCGATCGTCGGCGAATCCGGCTCGGGCAAATCCGTGTCGATGCTGGCGGTGATGGGGCTGCTGCCGTGGACGGCGAAGGTCAGTGCCGACGCGATGCGTTTCGCCGGCCGCGATCTGCTGTCCCTGACCGCCAGCCAGCGGCGCAAGATCATCGGCAAGGACATCGCCATGATCTTCCAGGAGCCGGTCGCCAGCCTCAACCCGTGCTTTACCGTCGGCTTCCAGATCGAGGAGGTGCTGCGCGTCCATATGGGCCTCGACGGCAAGGCGCGCCGCGCCCGCGCGATCGAGTTGCTGAACGATGTCGGCATTCCCGATCCCGAACAGCGCCTCGGCGTGTTCCCCCATCAAATGTCCGGCGGCCAGTGCCAACGCGTGATGATCGCGATCGCGATCGCCTGCAATCCCAAGCTGCTGATCGCCGACGAGCCGACCACGGCGCTCGACGTGACCATCCAAAAACAGATTCTCGACCTGTTGATGAACCTGCAGATCGAAACCGGCATGGGCATGATCATGATCACCCACAATATGGGCGTGGTCGCCGAAACCGCCGACCGCGTCGTGGTGCAGTATAAGGGCCGCAAGATGGAGGAGGCCGACGTGCTGTCGCTGTTCGAGGCGCCCAAGCACAATTACACCAAGGCGCTGCTCGCCGCGCTGCCGGACAGGGCGACCGGCGACAGGCTGCCGACGATCTCCAGCATCTTTAATGAAGACGTGGACGGCGGAGCGCCGGCATGAGCGAGGTCGTCCTGGAAGGTCGCAATTTGGTGCGCGACTATCATGTCGGCGGCGGGCTTTTCTCGTCCGGCCGCGTCGTTCACGCGGTCAAGGACGTGTCGTTCAAGGTCGAGAAGGGCAAGACGCTGGCCATCGTCGGCGAGTCCGGCTGCGGCAAGTCCACGCTGGCGCGCATCATCACCATGATCGACGCGCCTACCTCCGGCGACCTGCTGATCGACGGCGACAAGGTCGACATCGTCAAGGACGGGCTGACGCCGGAGATGCGCCGCAAGGTGCAGATCGTGTTCCAGAACCCGTACGGTTCGCTCAATCCGCGCCAGAAGATCGGCGACGTGCTCGGCGAGCCGCTGCTCGTCAACACCGCCATGCCGCCGGCCGAGCGCCGCGACCGCGCCATGCAGATGCTGCTCAAGGTCGGCCTTGGCCCGGAGCACTTCAGCCGCTATCCGCACATGTTTTCCGGCGGCCAGCGCCAGCGCATCGCGATCGCGCGCGCGCTGATGCTCAACCCGCGCCTGCTGGTGCTCGACGAGCCGGTTTCGGCCCTCGACCTGTCGGTGCAGGCCCAGGTGCTGAACCTGCTCGCCGATCTGCAGGACGAGTTCGACCTGACCTACGTCTTCATCAGCCACGACCTGTCGGTGGTGCGCTACATCGCCGACGACGTGATGGTGATGTATTTCGGCGAGGCGGTCGAATATGGCAGCCGCGAGCGGGTGTTCTCCGACCCACGGCACGACTACACCAAGACGCTTTTCGCCGCCACGCCGCGCGCCGACGTGGAAAGCATCAAGGCGCGGCTCGCCCGCCGCGCGGCGTAATCAGTCCTCGACCGGCCTGGGCGGGCGTCCGCCGACCGCGTCGGTGATGCGTGCCGCGGCGTCGCGCACCAGCGCGCCGTGCCAGGCGTCCTTGTCGGGCGCCACCCGCACCGACGGTCCCGAGATCGAGATGCCCGCCACCGCTTCGCCATAGGCGTTGAACACCGGGGCGGCGATGCAGCGCATGCCGGCCGTGCGTTCCTCGTCGTCGACGGCCCAGCCGCGCGCGCGGATCGCGGCGATCTCACGGCCGAGCCGGGCCGGGTCGGCGACGGTCTGGTCGGTGAAGGCGGTCAGGCCGTTGTCGCGGATGATGCGCTCGACCCGATTGGGCGGCAGGAATGCGAGCAACGCCTTGCCGATGCCGGAGGCGTGGACCGGCCCGCGCGTGCCCGGCCGGAAGAAGGCGCGGATCGGTTCGTGGGTCTCGACCTGGCTGACGAAGATCACCTCGCCGCCGTCGATGATGGCCAGGTTGGCGGTTTCGCCGGTCGCGGCCATCAGTTCCTGCATCACCGGCCGGCTCTGCTCGACCAGGCTGGTGCGGCCGAGAAAGGTGCTGCCGATGCGAAACGCCTCCAGCCCCACGAACCAGAGCTGGGTGTCCTGTTCGAACTCCACGATGCCGTGTTTTTGCAGCGTGATCAGCACCCGGTAGACCGTCGACGGGGCCTGCCCCATCGCCGATGCGATTTCCGACAGCGACAACCCGTTGGCGTCGGCGACGCGCTTGAGGATCGCAACCGCCCGGTCGAGCGACTGCACCGAACCGCCCTGCTGCGTGCGGTTGAAGGCACGCGGTCGGCCGCGCGAGCGCTTGATCCGATCGTCGGTCTCCACCGGTTCCTCTTCGCTCCTCGTTTTCCAAAAAAGTTTTCTGCTAGTTAGAAAAAATGAAAGCATAGATAAAACAAAAGGTAAATCCGGTTTTCCAAAGAAATGAAAAACTTTTTCAGAAAAATTGCGTCCTGCTGCCCTCCGCCTTATCGTGAGGCGAGTTTGAAGCAGTCATCGCCGGCGTGTCGACGCCGCGCGACAAGGCCGCTCGATAAGGCCGCGCGATGGAGGATGATCCATGTCGACCCAGAACCCGGTTTTCATACCCGGCCCCACCAACATTCCCGACCGTCTGCGGCGCGCCATCGACGTGCCGACGATCGACCATCGCTCGAGCCTGTTCGCCGAGGCGTTCAGGCCGGCCGTGGAGGGCGTCAAGCGCATTTTGAAGACCCGCACCGGCGAGGTGATCGTCTTTCCGGCGACCGGGACCGGCGGCTGGGAGGCCGCCATCACCAACACGCTGTCGCCGGGCGACAAGGTCCTGGCCGCGCGCCACGGCATGTTCTCCCATCGCTGGATCGATTTGTGCACGCGCCACGGGCTCGATGTGGAGGTGATCGAGGCAGAGTGGGGCGAAGGCCTGCCGGCGGACCGGTTCGAGGCGGCGCTGACCGCCGACACCGGCCATCGCATCAAGGCGGTTCTGGCCACCCACAACGAGACCGCGACCGGGGTGCGCTCCGACATCGCCGCCGTGCGCCAGGCGCTCGATGCGGCGCGCCATCCCGCCATGCTTTACGTCGACGGCGTCAGCTCGATCGGTTCGATGGATTTCCGCATGGACGAATGGGGCGTCGACCTGGCCGTCACCGGTTCGCAGAAGGGTTTCATGCTGCCGGCCGGGCTCGCCATTGTCGGCGTCAGCCCCAAGGCGCAGGCGGCGATGGAAAAGGCACGCTGCGCGCGCTGCTTCTTCGATTTCCGCGACATGCTGTCGTCCTATCAGCGCGGCGGCTATCCCTATACCCCGCCGCTCAACCTGATCTTCGGCCTGGTCGAATCGATCAGGATGCTGGAGGAGGAGGGGCTGCCCAGAGTGTTCGCACGCCATTTCCGCATCGCCGAGGGCATCCGCAAGGCGGTCGAGGCCTGGGGACTGGCCCTGTGCGCGCGCGACCCGCGGCTTTATTCCAACACCGTCAGCGCCGTCGTCGTCCCGCAGGGACTGGACGGCACCAAGGTCGTCACCCATGCGGCCGAAAAGTTCGGCGTCGCCTTCGGTGTCGGCCTGGGCGAGGTTGCGGGCAAGGTTTTCCGCATCGGCCATCTCGGCTCCATGACCGACGTCATGGCGCTGTCGGGCATCGCGACGGCGGAGATGGCGATGGCCGATCTCGACTTTCCCGTCCAGCTCGGCTCCGGCGTGCGCGCCGCCCAGGACTATTTCCGCGCCACCAACGGCATGACCAACCGTCTCACCAGCAAGGCGGCCTGATGATGGATACGGCAACCAGCATGTATATCCCCAGCTATGACGATGTGTGCGCGGCGCACGAGCGCATTGCGCCTTATGTCCACCGCACGCCGGTGCTGACCAGCGCCTATCTGAACGGGCTGTCCGGCGCCGAGCTGTTCTTCAAATGCGAGAATTTTCAAAAAGCCGGCGCCTTCAAGGTGCGCGGCGCCTGCAACGCGGTCTTCGGCCTGTCGGACGCCGAGGCCCGGCACGGCGTGGCCACCCATTCCTCCGGCAACCACGCCCTGTCTCTCACCTATGCGGCCGGCCGGCGCGGCATCAGGGCCACCGTGGTGATGCCGGAGACCGCCCCGAAGGCCAAGATGGATGCCGTGCGCGGTTATGGCGGCGAGGTGATCACCTGCGCGCCCAGCACCGAAGCGCGCGAGCGCACGCTGGAGGCGCTGGTCGAGCGCACCGGGGCGGAATTCGTCCATCCCTATAACGACCACCGCGTCATCGCCGGCCAGGGCACCTGCGCGCGCGAGCTGCTCGAGGAGACCGGCGAACTCGACGCCGTGGTGGCGCCGATCGGCGGCGGCGGCATGATTTCCGGCACCTGCCTGACGCTGGCCAGCCTGGCGCCGACGACCAGGATCTTCGCCGCCGAACCCAAAAACGCCGACGATGCCTACCGCTCCTTCAAGGCCGGCCGCATCATCGAGGACGACGCCCCGCAGACCGTTGCCGACGGGCTCAAGGTCTCGTTGCGCGAGCGCACCTTCCACTTCGTGTCGACCTATGTCGCCGACATCCTGCTGGTCACCGAAGACGAGATCGTCGCCGCCATGCGCCTGGTCTGGCAGCGCATGAAGATCGTCATCGAGCCGTCGAGCGCGGTGGCGGTCGCGGCCGTCCTGAAAAATCCCGGCCTGTTCGCCGGCCGGCGCGTCGGCGTCATCCTGACCGGCGGCAATGTCGATCTCGACAAGCTGCCGTGGATGGCGCGCGCCTGACCCCCTTGTTTCGTTTTCGAGGAGACTTCGATGACCATCAATATTCCCGCGTCGGTCGGCATGCCGGTCGAGGAGGTCGACACGCCGTGCCTGCTCGTCGATCTCGACGCCTTCGACCGCAATATCGACACCATGGCCGGTTTCATGAAAAAGCACGGCCTGCGCCACCGCGCCCACGCCAAGACGCATAAATCCTCCGACATCGCCATCATCCAGGTCGAACGCGGCGGGGCCGTCGGCGTGTGCTGCCAGAAGGTCAGCGAGGCCGAGGCGCTGGTTTCGGCCGGCGTGCGCGACGTGCTGGTGTCGAACCAGGTCGTCACGCCGAAAAAGATCGAGCGGCTGGCCGCCATGGCGACCAGGGCGCGGGTGCTGGTCTGCGTCGACGATCTCGGCAATGTCGACGACCTGTCGGCGGCGGCGCAGAAATACGGCGTCACCATCGAGTGCCTGGTCGAGATGGATGTCGGCGCCGGCCGCTGCGGGGTGCGCCCGGGCGCCGATGCCGTGGCGCTGGCCAAGAAGATCGATGCCGCGCCGGGGCTCAAATTCGCCGGCCTGCAGGCCTATCAGGGCAAGGCCCAGCACGTGCACGATTTCGAGGAGCGCAAGGGGCTGATCGACAAGGCGGTCGGCATGGTGCGCGAGACGGTCGACCTGCTCAAGGCCGAGGGGCTTGGCTGCGACATCGTCGCCGGCGCCGGCACCGGCAGCTATTATTTCGAGGGCGACAGCGGCGTCTACAACGAACTGCAATGCGGCTCCTACATCTTCATGGACGCCGACTATCAGCGTGTGAAGAACGACAAGGGCGGCTTCATCGGCGAGTTCGACAACGCGCTGTTCATCTACACGACCGTGATGTCGAAGACCAAGACCGACCGCGCCATCTGCGACGCCGGGCTGAAGGCGCAGAGCGTCGACAGCGGCCTGCCGGTGATCTTCGGCCGCGACGACGTCACCTATATCGGCGCCTCCGACGAGCACGGGGTGATCTCGGATCCCGACAACAAGCTTCGTCTCGGCGACAAGCTGAAGCTGGTTCCCGGACATTGCGATCCCACCGTCAACGTCCACGACTGGTATGTCGGCATTCGCAACGGCCGCGTGGAAGCGCTGTGGCCGGTCACCGCGCGCGGCATGTGCCTGTAGCCGCCGCGATGCGGATCGCGAATGCCCACGCCCGGCGCGCGCAAGGGGAGGCGCGCCGGGCGGATTTTTGCCCGGACAGGAGAGTGGACCCGCCGATGATCGTGATTCCGGAACATCTGGTCGAAAAACTGTTTACGGCCGAGGCCGCGTTCGAGGCGGTGGAAGCCGTCTTCGCCGCCATGAGCCGACGCGAGGCGGTCAATTTCCCCGTCGTGCGCGACATGATCGGCCATGCCGAGGCCGTCTACGGCATCAAGTCGGGCTTCGACCGGGCCGGGCTCGCGCTCGGTCTCAAAGCCGGCGGTTATTGGCCCAACAATGGCGACAAGGGTCTGACCAACCACCAGTCGGCGGTGTTGCTGTTCGATGCCGACACCGGCCGGCCGGCCGCGATCGTGTCGGGCAACCATCTGACCGCGATGCGCACCGCCGCCGCGAGCGCGATTTCCATCCGCCATCTGGCGCGCCCGGACGCGCGCGTGCTCGGCATGGTCGGCGCCGGACACCAGGCCGGTTTCCAGTTGCGCGCCGCGCTCGCCCAGCGCGCCTTCGACAGGGTGGTGGCCTGGAACCTGCATCCCGACATGCTCGACCGGCTCGGCGGGGTGGCCGCGGAAGAAGGCGTGCCGTTCGAGGCCGTCGAACTCGACCGTCTGGGCGCGGAGGCCGACGTCATCGTCACCATCACGTCGAGCTTCGCGCCGATCCTCAAGCGCTGTCACGTGCGGCCGGGCACGCATATCGCGGCGATGGGCACCGACACCAAGGGCAAGCAGGAGCTCGATCCGGCGCTGGTCGCCGCCGCGCGCGTGTTCACCGACGAGGTCGCGCAATCGGCCTCGATCGGCGAATGCCAGCACGCGGTCGCCGCCGGCCTGATCTCGCGCGAGGATATCGGCGAGATCGGCGCGGTCATCACCGGCACGCTTGCCGGCCGCCGGTCGGCCGACGACATCACGCTGTTCGACGGCACCGGCGTCGCGCTGCAGGACCTCGCCGGCGCGGCCCGGGTGGTCGAGCTCGCCCGCGACACCGGCCCGCTGGCGACCGTCGATCTGTAGAGGGCGTTTCCAGGCAAAGCAGAAGCAGGCTCGCCGTTCGTAAACGCGTCAAAACAATACGTTAGCGCCGATCTGCGAATCCGTGAGAAGCAGAACGATTTACACAGGATGCGCGGCCGCGGCGGGCCGGCTTCCAGCGCCGTCAAGTGCGGGATCATCCACAGGCAGCGAGGGAATCGACGCCAGCCTTGCCACCATCGCGCCGCGCGGCTCGCTCCAGCGGTCGGCGTTGTCGGCAATCGGCGCGAAGGCTTCCGCCGTGCGCAGGTAGAGCCGCTGGCCTTCCAGCGTCAGCGCGACGCCGCGCGCGCATTGGCCTCAGGCGTGCAGGCGGGCATAGCTGCTTGGCGAGCAGCCGTAGCGGCCCTTGAAGGACCGGTTGAAATTGGAAATGTCGTTGAAGCCGGAGCGCAGCGCGACGTCGGTGACGTTCATCGGCTGCGCAGCGTTGCCGAAATGGACCAGGAATTCCGCCGCCAGCGCCAGCCGCTTTTCGCGCAGAAGCTGAATGAAACTGGTGCCGCGGCCGAGAAAGTCGCGCTGCAACTGCCGCTCGGAAATGCCGATCACGCGCGCCAGCCAGGACAGCGACAGGTCGGGCCGTGCCAGATTGCGCTCCATTACCGAGACCGCGAGCTCGAAGCGATTGTCGCGCGACGACAGGCGGCTGGCGTCCATCTCGGTTTGCCCGGGCGTGAAGGCGATGCGTGTCAGGTCGAACAGATAACCGGGATCGGCATAGGTCTTGCGCGGCGTGCCGCGGGCCTTGCCGCCGCCGAGAAAGGCCTGCATCGGAGCGCTCATCGGATGGCCGCGCTTCAGCGCCCGGCCGAGCCTGAGCCGCCCGTCGCACTCGAGCAGGAAGGCGCCGCGCGGCATGTGCACCGACAGGAAATGCGACCGCGTGTCGGCGTAGAGGATCCGCGCCACCTTGGTCGAATCCAGAAGATAGAACTCGCCCGCCTCCACGATCTCGCGCCGGCCCATATGGTCGATCAGCGAGCGGCCGGAAAGCTGCATGATCAGGAAGATATATTCGCTCTCGTCGCGGCGGATGCCGGCGGCCGAGCGATCGATGTGATCGAGGTCGCAGGCGATGTCGGCCATGTCCAGCCCGTGGAACCGCGACAGGCCGACATGGCCATCGACAATCTCCTGCCCGTGTCCGGGCACGCCATAATAGTGGCCGCAGGTCCGGCGCAGCCGCGCTTCCCAATCCTCGAACCGCACGAAGAGGTCCTCCATTCGTGGCCGCGCGGGTTCCCGACCGGCGCCCGTCTTTTTTGGCCAATGGTAGCGGAGTACCGCCAATATTGGCAAGCAGCGCCGCTGCCGGTGCGGCGGCGTGAATGTCCAACCGGCATGGCGCGAGAATCCAAGCCAGCGCGCCCGATTGCGGCTAAAATGACGCCGTCGGATCCGCAGGGAGGTGTCTGCTGGAATGCGGCGAACTGTTTCGATCGGGAGGACGTAATGCCAAGACCCATTGCCCTTGCCGCGCGCGCCGTGCTGGCCGGCGCGACCTGCGCGATCCTGGCCACGACGCTGGCCGCGCAGGAACTGACGCCGGATGCCATCACCGAGGCGGTCTCGGCCGTCGACACGGCGGCGATCATCGCCAACAGGGACGAGACCAGGAACTGGCCGACCCACGGCCTGGACTATCAGGAGACACGTCATTCCAAGCTGAAGGGCATCACCGTCGACAACGTCTCCAGGCTCGGCCTCGCCTGGTCGGCCGACCTTCAGTCGCGCCGCGGCGTGGAGGCGACGCCGATCGTTGTCGACGGCGTGATGTATGTGACCGCGTCGTGGAGCGTCGTGCACGCCTTCGACGCCGTCACCGGCGAAAAATTGTGGCGCTACGATCCCGAAGTGCCGAAGGACTATGCCTACAAGGGTTGCTGCGACGTCATCAATCGCGGGGTCGCCGTCTATGAGGGCAAGGTGTTCGTCGCCGCCTATGACGGCTATCTGCACGCCATCGACGCGGCGACCGGCGCGCGGGCGTGGAAGACCGACACGATCGAAAACCGCGCCATGTCCTACACCATCACCGGTGCGCCGCGGGTTTACAAGGGCATGGTGATGATCGGCAATGGCGGCGCCGAATATGGCGTGCGCGGCTACATCACCGCCTATGACGCGGCGACGGGCGCGGAGAAATGGCGCTGGTACTCGGTACCCGGCGATCCGTCCAAACCCTTCGAGGACGACAGCATGAAGGCGGCCGCCGAGACCTGGGACCCGGCCGGCAAATGGTGGGAGGCCGGCGGCGGCGGGACGATGTGGGATTCGATGGCCTTCGATCCCGAACTCGACCTGATGTATGTCGGCACAGGCAATGGCAGCCCCTGGAACCGCAATCTCAGGAGCCCGGCCGGCGGCGACAATCTCTATCTGGCCTCGGTCGTGGCGTTGAACCCGAATACCGGCGACTATGTGTGCCACTATCAAGAGACGCCGGGCGACAATTGGGACTACACCTCGACCCAGCACATCATCCTGGCCGATCTGCAGATCGACGGCCAGGCGCGCAAAGTGTGGCTACACGCGCCCAAGAACGGCTTTTTCTACGTTGTCGACCGCACCGATTGCGGCTTCATCTCGGCGGAGAAATTCGTCGAGGTGGACTGGGCGACCGGCTATGACGACAACGGCCGGCCGATCGAGGTCGAGGGCGCGCGCTCGCGAACCGACCCCTGGGAGACGGTCCCCAGCCCCTATGGCGCCCACAATTGGCACCCGATGTCGTTCAACCCCGAGACCGGGCTGGTCTATATCCCGGCCCAGGGCGTGCCGCTGGTCACCCAGCACAATCCCGACTGGAAGCTCAACACCCATGTTCCGGGCGCGGCGATGTCCAATCTCGGCTGGAATCTCGGCTATCTGTTCAACACGGTCGCGCCGCAGGCAACCCCGTTTGGCCACCTGCTCGCCTGGGACCCGGTCGACCAGAAGGAGGTCTGGCGCGCCAATTACGTCTCGCCCTGGAACGGCGGCACGCTGACGACGGCCGGCGGCCTCGTCTTCCAGGGAACCGCCGACGGCCGTTTCGTCGCCTATGACGCCAAGACCGGCGACATGCTGTGGCAGACACCGGTCGGCACCGGCGTCGTCGCCGCGCCGGCGACCTGGGAAAAGGACGGCGTGCAATATGTCACCATCGCGGTCGGCTGGGGCGGCGTCTACGGGCAGATGCAGCGCGCCACCGAAAAGACCGGGCCGGGGCGCGTCTACACCTTCATGCTCGAAGGCAAGGCGGCGATGCCGCCGATGATCGAGCGCGAGCCGGCGACGCTGGTCTCCGGCGTGCCGTACGATCCCGAGGATATCGGTCCAGGCGCTGCGCTCTACGTCTCGAGCTGCCTGTTCTGCCATGGCGTGCCCGGCGTCAACAATGGCGGCAACATTCCCAATCTCGGTTTCTCGAGCGCCGACACGCTGAACAACGCCGCGGAGCTGCTGCTTACCGGCGCCTTCGTCGAGGGCGGCATGCCGAGCTTCGAGGGCAAGCTCACCGAGGCGGACGTGAACAAGATCGTCGCCTTCATCCAGGGCACGGCCGACGCGGTGCGGCCGAAATGACTGACCGTGCGGCGGGAGCCCCGGCTTCCGCCGCCGGCCTACACGAACGCGCTATGATGATGGCGCATTTGTTTTGTCGACGTGCAGCGGGCAGGTCTTCGATACCGAGGCCGGCAGGGCCTCGAAGTCGTCGAATTCGCGGGCATAGGGCGCCTGGCTGGCTTGTCCGCTCGGCCTCGAAGGCCTCCCAGAGCGTCTGCGCGGGCCGGCCAGGTTGATGGCGATCCGCCTTAGCGAAGATGATGCACTGGTCGAGCGGCCACGCTCATTCACTTCCGGCACATGGAAGACGGATCGACTGCCGCGCCATCCACGTCTGCGCATTGCTAGACGTCGCCGCCGCATCGCTCTGGATGCTTTGAATGTCGATTCAGCCTAGCAGGCCGACTGGCAGGGGATGTAGAAGGGGTGCTTTCGCCAACCGGTTCTCGCTATGCAAGACAAGAAGATTGCCCGCATCAACCTGCTCGCCGACATCGCCGAGGCCGTGCTGGTGGAGGGGCTGACACAGCAGCAGGCGGCCGAACGCTTCGGCCTGTCGCGCCCGTCGATCTCACGCCTCCTGACCGAAGCGCGCGAGGAGGGGATCGTCCACATCGAGATCCGGCGCATGCACGCCGAGAACGAGGAGGTGGCGCGCCGGCTGATGCAGCGCTTCGGCCCGGCGACCGTCTATGTCGCCGGCGTCACCGCGCAGGACGGACGGCAGGCGCAACAGAGCTATTTCCGCTATGCCGCCGAGCGGGTCGAGGCCCTGCTCGAGCCCGGCGACCTGGTCGGCATCACGCTCGGCACGACGCTCGGCGGCTTGGTCGACCGGCTGGCCGAGAGCGGATTGCACGGCATCTCGCTGGTCCAGCTCTGCGGCTCGATCGGCGCGGCCGACGATTTTCTCGACTCGCATGCGCTGGTGGCGCGGCTGTCGCAGGCGCTGCATGCGAGCTGCCTCTATCTGCATGCGCCCTACGCGGTGGAAAGTCGCGAGATGCGCGACATGCTCAACCACAATCCGTCCAACGCGCTATGCATCGAGCAGGGGCGCAAGGTCGGCGTCGCGCTGGTCGGTCTCGGCATGGTCGGTGCCCGGCAGTCGTCGCTGCACCGCGGCGGGCACGTCTCGAGCCAGACGATCGCCGCCTTCGGCAAGGCGGGCGCCGTCGGCGACGTCGCCGGCTTCTATGTCGACGCGCTCGGCCGCCCCGTCGACACCGGTAAGGCCGGCTTCTGGCGCACGGGCATCGGCTTCGAGGATTTCGCGCGCATTCCGCG
This sequence comes from Nitratireductor sp. StC3, assembly GCF_003015025.1. Taxonomy (NCBI): domain Bacteria; kingdom Pseudomonadati; phylum Pseudomonadota; class Alphaproteobacteria; order Hyphomicrobiales; family Phyllobacteriaceae; genus Nitratireductor; species Nitratireductor sp. StC3. The sequence goes on from NZ_PYBP01000010.1 coordinate 185,130, forward strand.
CCGCGTCGGCTTCGCGTTCGGTGCCTCGAAGGCGCCAATCATCGCCGCCGCGTTGCGCGGTCGACTGATAACGCACCTGGTCACCGACCAGGAGCTGGCACGGCAGGTTTTGGACATGGCGTGAGGCGCGGCCACAATTCATTTGACAAATGTTTGTCTGTGAGCAATCAAATGTCACATGAATATGTCCGACACCATGGACCGGCCGGTCTTTGCCGATATCGCGCCGCGCGCGCTGTCCGGGGCGCGCATCGAGGCGCGCTACCGGTTGCGCTGCGTCGGCGCGGCGGCGCGCGAGCTGGCCGAGCTGATCGGCCACGAACACACGGTGGAGCTGTCGGCCGGTCTTCTCGGTGACGGCTTCCTGGCGCGCGAGATCGTCGGCCGCGTCGAGGCGCTGAGCGAGCGCGACGGCTACAGCGACTGCCGCATCTCCTATGCCGGCGAGCTGGGCGAAGGCGGGCTGCCGGTGCTGCTGACGCTGGTCATGGGCAATGCCGGCTTCTTCCCGCAGGTCGAGCTCGTCGATCTCGTGCTGCCGGAGCGCTTCGGCGAGGCGCTGCCGGGGCCGCGCTTCGGAACGGCGGGGGTGCGCGCGCTCGCGGGCCGGCCGCACGGGCCGCTGACCGGCACGGCGCTGAAGCCGCTCGGGGCCGGGCCGCAAGAGCTGGCGCGCATCGCCGGTGCGATGGCGCGCGGCGGCATCGAAATCCTGAAGGAGGATGACGGGCTTTCGGCGCAGCCCTTCGCCCGTTTCGAGGAGCGCGTGCAGCGCTGCGCCGACGCCGTGGCCGAGGCGAACGCGCAGACCGGCTCCAAGTGTCTTTACTTTCCGAACGTCTCGGGCGCGCTCGACGGCCTGCTCGAGCGCGCGCTGCGCGCCCAGGAGCTGGGCGCCGGCGGTCTCGAGCTGCTGCCCGGGCCGATGGGCCTCGACGCGGTGCGCATGCTATCCGCGCATCCCGACATCACGGTCCCGGTCGCGGTGCATTCGGCCTGGCAGGGCGCGTTGTGCCGGCCGCCCAATCCGGCGCTGTCGCTGGCCATGGCGTTCGGCGTGCTGCCGCGTCTGGCCGGCGCCGACATTTCCATCATGCCGTGTTTCGGCGGCCGTTTCGGGCTGTCGCGGGTGGCCTGCGGCGAGACCGGCACGGCGCTGCGCCGCGCGCAGGGCGGCCGTCGCACCGCCCTGTCGATGCCCGGCGGCGGCGTGACGCTCGACGGCCTCGCGGCGCTCGCCGAGGTGTACGGCGCCGACACGGTGTTACTGCTGTCGGGCGCGCTGTTCGCCGGCGGCCGTCGCCTCGAGGACACCTGCCGTATCTTCGCCGAGCGCACGCGGGCGCTTGCCGAGACCGTTTGATTCCACTGCAAGGAGGAGACCCTCGATGAAAACAAGACTGAAGTTTATAGCCGCCAGCATGCTGGCGCTTTCGGTGGCGACCGCAGGCGGCGCCATGGCCGACAACAAGACGATCGCCACCGTGGTGAAGATCGCTGGCGTCGGCTGGTTCGACCGGATGGAGAAGGGCGTCGACGCCTTCGCGGCCGCTAATGCCGACATCAACGCCTTCCAGCAGGGTCCCGGCCAGGCCGACGCGGCCCAGCAGGCGCAGATCATCGAGGATCTGATCGCCCAGAACGTCGACGCCATCGGCGTGGTGCCGCTGTCGGCCGAAACACTGGAGGCGGTGCTCAAGAAGGCGCGCGAGAGAGGGATTGTCGTGGTCGCGCATGAGGGCGCCACGCTGGAAAATATCGACTACGATGTCGAGGCGTTCGACAACGAGGCCTACGGCGTGCACCTGATGGACGCTCTGGCCGAGCGGATGAACGGCAAGGGCGACTACGCCACCTTCGTCGGCGCGCTGACCAACGTCACGCATAACATCTGGGTGGACGCGGCGGTGGCGCACCAGCGCCAGAAATATCCGGAAATGAACTGGCTGGGCGAGAAATACGTGTCCGACGAAGATGCCCAGACGGCCTATCGCAAGACGCAGGAGATACTCGTCACACACCCATCCGTGCGCGGCTTTCTCGGTAGCTCGTCCAACGACGTCGTCGGCATCGGCCAGGCGATCGACGAGGCTGGCCTGAACGACGCCACCGAAGTGGTTGGTACGTCGATCGTGTCGATGGCCGGCAGCGGGCTCGAGAACGGCTCGATCGACATGATCGCGGCCTGGGATCCGAAGGATGCCGGTCTGGCGATCAACGAGATCGCGGCGCGCGTGATGCGCGGCGAGACGATCGCGCAGGGCGACGATCTCGGCATTCCGGGCTACGAGTCCGTCACAGTCGACGGCAAGGTCGTCACCGGGTCGGCCTGGATCGACATGACCGCTGACAATATGGGCGACTACGACTTCTGATCGCGCATCCCCTCATTCCTCCCAGACGCGCCGCCCGCGCCGGAAACCCGGTGCGGGCGGCGGACCGAAATGCATGATATGAACGACGTCAGCTCAACCACGCACCGCATCGAGGCCCGCGACATCTCCAAGCGCTACGGCGGGGTGCAGGCGCTTTCGGGCGTGTCCCTCGTGGTGCGGCCGGGCGAAGTGCTGTGCATCGCGGGCGAGAACGGTTCCGGCAAGTCGACCTTCTCGAAATGCCTCGCCGGCACCGAAACGCCCGACAGCGGGCAGTTCTTCCTGGACGGGACGCCGATCGGCGCGCTCGGCCAGATGGATCGCATGCGCGCCGGCATTCACATGATCTATCAGGACTTCTCGCTGTTCGAAAACCTCAGCGCGGCGGAGAACATTCATCTCGTCAAGCAGGCCTGCGAGGGTCGGCACCTGGTGGCGCGCGGGCGCGGACGCGCCGAGGCGCTCGCCGCGCTGGCGGCGATCGGCGTCGACATCGACGGCGACCGGCTGGTCGAAAGCCTGTCGGTCGGCGAGAAGCAATCCGTCGCCATCGCCCGGGCGATGGTCCAGAACGCCAAGCTCATCATCATGGACGAGCCGACGACGGCGCTGACCGACCCGGAGATCGCGCGGCTTTTGCAGACGGTGCGCCGGCTCAAGGCGCAGGGCGTCTCGTTCATCTTCATCTCGCACAAGCTGGAAGAGATCATCGAGCTGACGGACCGCACCGTCGTGTTCCGCAACGGCCGGCGCGTGCTGGAGGCCGATACGGCCGAGCTGACGGAGGCGACGCTGACGCGGGCGATGATCGGCCGCGACCTGCCCGAGCCGGCGCCGCGGCCGGCCGCCGGCAAGACCGGAGCGCCCGTGCTCGAGGTTCGCGGCCTGGCGCGCAAGGGCGCCTTCGGTCCGCTTGACCTGACGGTGCACAGCGGCGAGATCGTCGGCCTCGGCGGCCGTCTCGGTGCCGGGCGCACGGCGCTGGCGCTGACGCTGTTCGGCGCCGCGCGGGCGGATGCGGGCAGCATTGCCGTCGACGGAAAAACGGTCACACTGGCACGCATCCCCGACGCGCTGGCCCTCGGTATTGCCTACCTGCCGGAGGACCGGCTGACGGAGGGCCTGTTCCTCGATCGCACGATCAGCGAGAACATGACGCTGACGGTGCTGCCGAAGCATGCGCGCGGGCTCGGCCTGCTGCGCGCCAGGACGCTGCGCGGGCTGGCGCACGACTGGGTCGAGCGGCTGAGCATCGCCACGCCGCATGTCGACCTGCCCGCCAAGGCGCTCTCGGGCGGCAACCAGCAGCGCGTCGTGCTCGCCAAGTGGCTGGCCGACATGCCGCGCCTGCTGATCCTCAATCGGCCCACGGTCGGCGTCGACGTGGGCTCCAAGTTCGCCCTGCACACGGTGATCCGCGAGGTCGCCGACCGCGGCGTCGGCGTCATCGTCATCTCCGACGACCTGCCCGAGCTCGACGCGGTCAGCGACCGCCGCCTGCTCGTCGAGGACGGCCGTATCACGGCCGAGCTGGACAGCTTCGTCGACAGCCGGAGGGTGGCATGAAAGCGTTGCTTCTGCGTCACGAGACGGTGCTGCTGGCCGTCATCGTGCTTCTGGTTGCGATCGTCGGCAGCCTCAATCCGAATTTCTTCTCACTCATCAACCTGTTGTTCCTGATGAAGAACAGCATGGTGATGCTGGTGCTTTCGCTGGGCTTCTTCCTGATCCTGGTGATCGGCGGGCTGGACATCTCGTTCGCGGCCGTCGCGGTGACGGCGATGTACATCACGCTGAAGGTCGCGACCGGTATCGACATGGAGATGGGCTTCGTGCCGATCCTGATCGGTGCGGCGGCGATCGGCGCGGCGTTGGGCTTCCTCAACGGCGTCCTGGTCTCCTGGCTGGGCGTCTCGTCGCTGATCGTGACGCTGGGCACGATGAGCCTCTATCGCGGCTTTCTGCTGTTCTTCTTCGGCACGGAATATCTGCGCAAGCTGCCTGAAGGGGTGATCGAGTTCTCGCGCAGCAACCTGTTCCAGGTGACGGCGGCGAACGGTGCGAAGGTCGGCTTCCACAGCTCGTTCCTGCTCGTCGCGCTGATCGCGCTGGCGGTCGGACTGCTACTGCGCTTCACGGTGGTCGGCCGGCAGGCCTTCGCCATGGGCGCCGACCGGGTCGCCGCGGCGCGCGCCGGCTTCCGCGTCGGTCGCATCGAGATCGGCTTCTATGCGCTGGCCGGCGCGCTGGCGGGCATCGCGGGGCTGCTGTCGGCGAGCTTCATCCGGGTCGCCAATCCGTTCAGCATCATCGGCATGGAGCTCGACGTGATCGCCGCGGTGGTGATCGGCGGCGCGGCGATCACCGGCGGCCGCGGAACCGTGATCGGCACGGTGCTGGGCGTGGCGCTGATCGCGGTGCTGCGCAACAGCCTGACGCTGCTCTCCGTTCCCGCCTACTGGCACGACCTGGGCGTCGGCATGGTCATCCTGGCCGCCGTCGTCATCTCCTCCCTGCGGCTGGCACAGACGAGCGCGAAGCCATGAGCGGATCCCTCGACACCCGAACCCTGGTCCTCACGGCGCTGGCGGTGGCTGTGGCGGCCGCCTTCGGGCTGGCCGTGCCGGATACTTTCCTGACGCTCGGCAACCTGCAGTCGATGCTTCTGCAGGCCAGCGTGATCGGCATTCTGGCGCTGGCCGTGGCGATGTCGCTAATGAGCGGCGGCATCGACCTGTCGATCAATGCGGTGGCCAATCTCGCGGCCATCGTCGCGGCGCTGGTCATGGCGACGCTGACGCCGGCGCTCGGTCCGCTGCCGGCCATTCTCGCCGGCCTCGCCGCCGGGCTCGCCACGGGGCTGGCCTGCGGCGCGCTGAACGGCGCCTTGATCGCCTTTCTCGGCTGTCCGCCGATCCTCGCCACGCTCGGTACAATGATGGTGTTCGCGGGCCTGGGGACGGTGGTGACGCGCGGCGAAACCTTCGCCGGTCAGCCGGGCTGGGCCGCGTTCGGCCGGCTGACGGTCGCCGGTATTCCTATCGCGGCGCTGATCTTCGTCGGGCTGGCGGTGCTGCTTGCTGGTTTCGTGCAGCGCACGGTGACCGGACGGCGCCTGGTGATGGTCGGCGCCAACGTCAAGGCGGCGCGGTTCTCCGGCGTTCCGGTGCGCAGCGTGCTGGTGCGCACCTATGCCACGAGCGGCACGCTGGCCAGTATCGCCGGGCTCGTCAGCCTGTCGATCGCCAACTCGGTCAATGTCGATTTCGGCAGCTCCTACCTGCTGCTGGCGGTGCTGATCGCCGTTCTGGCCGGCGTCTCGCCGGAGGGCGGGCGCGGCAACATCCTCGGCGTGATCGCGGCAGTGCTGCTGCTGCAGCTTCTCTCGACGGGGCTGAACATGACCTATCAATCCGGCAGCTCGAACTTCCTCAAGGAATTCGCCTGGGGGCTGGCGCTGCTGACCGTGCTGGCGGTGAGCCGTTTCGATACGGCCGGCTGGCTGAAAGCGAAACGTTCGGAGGAGGGCGGCCAATGACGCAGTATCTGATGGGCATCGACATCGGTTCGTACGAATCGAAGGGTGTGCTGACCGACACGTCCGGCGCGGTCGTCGCGCAGGTGGCGCTGAAGCACGAGCTGGAGTTCCTCGGCAACGGCCAGGTTGAGCACGATGCCGAAAAGGTCTGGTGGGGCGAGACGGTCACCCTGTGCAAGCGGCTCTTGGCGCAGAGCGGCGTGGCCGCCGACGCGGTGGCAGGTGTCGGGCTGAGCGGCGTCTTCTCAATGCTGCCGGTCGACCGCGCCGGCAAGCCGGTGCGGCGCGGCGCCATCATGTACGGCGTCGACACGCGCTCCACCGCCGAGGTGGCCGAACTCGTCGAGCGGTTCGGCGCCGACACCATTCTGGCGCGCACCGGCAACGGCCTCAGCGTTCAGAACATGGGACCCAAGATCCTGTGGCTGAAGAGGCACGAGCCGGAGGTCTTCGAGGCCGCGCACAGCTTCCTGCCCTGTGCCGGCGCGATCGCGGCGCGGCTGACGGGCGCCTTCAACATCGACCACATGAGCGCCGGCTTCTACGGCCCGCTCTACGACCCCGCGACCGGCGACTGGGCGGCGGATCTGTGCGAGGGGATCGTGCCGCTCGACAAGCTGCCGGCCGTCAAATGGGCCAGCGAAATCGGCGGTCGCGTGACCGCCGAGGCGGCGGCGGCGACGGGGCTCGCCGAAGGCACGCCGGTCACCGTCGGCACCTCGGACGTCGCGGCCGAGGCGCTCAGCATCGGCGTGACGCGGCCCGGCGACATGATGCTGATGTACGGGTCGACCGCCTGGATCACGCTGATAACGCCGGAGCCGTATCGCCACGAGCGGCTGTGGTCGTCGCCCTATCTGTTCCCCGGCACCTACAGCCTGCATGGCGGCATGGCGACCTCCGGCGCGCTGACCCGCTGGGTGCGCGACGTGATTGCCAGCGACCTGGTGCGCGGCGAGGCCGACGGCGGCGAGGACGCCTATGGCGTCCTGACAACGCTCGCCGACAACGTTCCGCCGGGCTCGGACGGCATCGTGATGTTGCCTTATTTCAGCGGCGAACGGACGCCGATCGACGATCCGCACGCACGCGGCGTGATCTTCGGGCTCAACATCACGCATGGCCGCGCGCATCTGTTCCGCGCCGCGCTCGAGGGGGTCGGCTACTCGATCAACCACGCGCTCGAGGTGATGTCCGAGGCCGGCGGCAAGGCCGAGCTGGTCTCGGTCGTCGGCGGCGGCACCAAGAGTCCGGTCTGGCTGCAGTCGGTTTCCGACATCACCGGCGTGGCGCAGCAGGTGCCCAAGGTCGTGCTCGGCGCATCCTACGGCGACGCGTTCCTGGCGGGCTTCGCCACCGGCCTCATCGAGGACCCGGCCGGCATCGGCGCCTGGGTCGAGATGGAGCGGCGCATCACGCCGAACCCCGACAACGCCGCGGTCTATCAGGCGCGCATGCGCGTCTACCGCGAGCTTTACGAACGCAATCGCGACCTCATGCACGCGCTTGCCGGCGAAGCGGGCACGGCATGATGCGCCTGATCGCCACTTTCACGCCGCGCGCCGGCGCGGCCGAGAATGTGCGCGCCATCCTGCGCGCCACGGCCGAAGCGTCGCGCCGCGAGGCCGGCGTTCTGGCCTACGACCTCTATGCGCCGACCGAGGGCGGCGACACCCTAATCACCATCGAGAGCTACACCGACGCGGCCGCCTTCGAGGCGCATCTGGCAAGCGCGCATGTCGTGCGGGCGCAGGCGGCGCTGGACGGCCTTCTGGCCCACGAGGCGGCGGTGCAGACGCTCGATCCCTTGATGCCAACTTCCTGCGAGGACGAACAGCGATGACCCAGGCGGACCCGAGGCGCAACGACGGCTGGATCGCCGACTGCCAAAAGCTTGCCGACGGCATCCGCAAACGGGTGCTCAGCCACACGGTGACGCATGGCGGCTATCTCAGCCAGGCCTGCTCGTCGGCCGAGGTGTTCGGCTATCTTTACGGGCGCGGCATGAATCTCGGGCCCAGCGAAGGCCCGCTGGTGCCGCCGCCGTTTTCCGGCGCGCCGTCGCGCAACAACCCCGATCACACCAGCGGGATGCTCTACAACGGCCGTCGCGCGGCCGACAAGGACCGCTTCTTCCTGTCGCCGACGCACTACGCGATGACCCTCTATGCGACGCTGATCGAAAGCGGACGTCTGGGCAAGGACGGGCTCGACCAGTTCAACACCGACGGCAGCACGGTCGAGATGATCGGCGGCGAGCATTCGCCGGGGCACGAAACCAATGGCGGCAGCTTCGGCCAGACGATCAGTCAGGCGGCCGGCGTCGCCTGGGCGCGCCGGCGCAAGGGCGACAGCGGCAAGGTGTGGGTGTTCCTGTCGGACGGCGAGTGTCAGGAGGGGCAGACCTGGGAGGCGATCATGACGATGGCCTTCCAGAAGCTCGACAACATCCACATCGTCGTCGACAACAACGGCCAGCAGGTCGACGGGCGCACCGAGGAGGTGATGGGCCTGGAGCCGCTTGACGACAAGTTCCGTGCCTTCGGCGCCGTCGTCGTGCGGGTCGACGGCCACGACATCGCCGCGCTCGACAACGCCTACCAGACGCCGCATCCGGGCAAGCCCCTGGTGGTGATCGCCGACACACGGCCGACGCAGGGCATCACGCTGCTCGAGCAGCGCTATCCAAACCTGCATTACGTCCGTTTCAAGAACGAGGACGAGCGCTCCCGCTACGCCGCGGCGCTGAAGGAGATGGAATAGACATGGAAACGATCAGCCGCGTCCACGCCAAAGCCCTCACCGCCTGGGGCGGCGAACACCCCGAGGCGGTGGTGCTGTCGGGCGACCTGACCGCAAGTTGCGAGGCGGACGGCTTTCGCGACGCCTATCCCGACCGGTTCCTGTCGATGGGACTGGCCGAGCAGAACATGCTGGGCTTCGCGGCGGGACTGGCGCGCGAGGGACTGCGTCCGCATCTGCACACCTTCGCGGTGTTCATGTACCGCCGCGCGCTCGACCAGTTCGAGATGTCGATCGCCTATCCGAACCTGCCGGTGCGCGTCTTCGGCTTCCTGCCGGGGGTGACGACGCCAGGCGGCGCCAGCCACCAGGCGATCAACGACATCGCGGTGCTGCGCTCGCTGCCGAACATGACGATCCTGGAGGCCGGCGACGCGACCGACGTGGAATCGATGCTGCCGCTGGCCAACTCGATCGACGGTCCGGTCTATTGCCGCATGCTGCGTGGCGCCCTGCCGCGAATTTTCCCGGCCGAGGACAAGCTGGTTCTCGGACGCGCCCGCTCGCTGAGCGAGGGCGACGACATCGCGCTGTTCAGCACCGGGATCTGCACCGAGGAGGCGATGCGCGTCGTTCACGTGCTAAAGGAGCGCGGGCTGTCGGTGCGGCATCTGCACGTCACGACCCTGAAGCCGTTCGACGACCCGCAGGTGCTCGAGGCCTGCCGCACGGCGCGGCACGGCGTCATCACGATGGAAAACCACACGCGGGTCGGCGGGCTCGGTGCCTGCGTGGCCGAGACGATCGCGGAGAACGGCCTCGGCGTGCGGCAGATCCGGGTGGCGCTTGACGACACCTATCTGCAGGGCGCCAGCCCGAAATTCCTGATGAAGCGCTACAACATCGACGCCGGCGCGCTGGTGCGCGCGGTCGAGACGCTGATCGGGCGCGACCTGGCCATCAGCGAGGCCGATATCAGCCAAGCACGCATCGACACCTATATCGACGACAAGCAGCAGGAAGCGCTCTGACTCAAATAGAATATGTATGTACGAACTCGTCGTAGGGTGCGGCGGCGCGCCGTTTAGCGCACGTCAACGGCTTGCCGCTCAGCCCGTCAAGCCCGTTTTCGGCTGGCTTGCCGTTCCGTACGGCCCGGCACATAGCCCTTGCACCCGTTCGGGTCAGGCGCGCGTCATACGCTTGATTGAGGCACCCGAAATCTCCGCCGCATTCGGTGCACCTTGTTTGGCCGGGAACGGACGGGAAGCGTCATGCGGGCTCGCGTCCGCGAACGATGCGGCATCGCTTTCCTAAACATGGAGACACTGCGACGACCCGACTGAGACGGCTGGCCGAGGGGGCGGCTTTGATGGCCGGAAGTGCCTGAAACCCGCCTCGTCTTTGGATGGGGAGAGTCATAACCTACGGAAAAGACGCAGCTATTCCGAGACGGCGGGGAGACGGGAGCGGTACAGGAAAAGAGTGGTGCCGAGTGTTGTCTGCGGCTAACGCGTCTCTGACCTGAATTCCCTGATACCTGGCGAAAAACAGGGAATTGGCCGCGATTGCGGGCGCTTTCCCCATTTCCCGATCGATTTTCCAGCGCAAGATCAGCGGCTTGCCTGCGAATTCCCGTTCGCAGGAACAGGGAATTTCCCGATTGATGCAGGCCGTGCCAGCTACATATCAGGGAATTCTGCAGCCGTTGGCAGCCAATACGTTGTCGTTACGTGGGACCGCATTGTCGTTAAGCGGGATCGGATTGTCGTTAGGTGGGACACAGAGCGCCGTCTCTCGGGAATGGATTGGCATGGAGCGGGAGCCGGTTGTCGTCGAGCGGATATGTATCTCGCCTTGGCGAGATCGGGATGCCGTTCAACGAGACGACTTTGTCGTTTTACATGCGGCCCGGCGCCCTGACGAGAACGCGACGGCTTAGGCTGCGATTCATCCTCCAGATACCGCAGCAGCTCAGGAGCGGGGGGTTCCGATCCCGTTGACGTGTGGCCTGTCGATCCAAGGATAATGGCACTCAGATAGCACAAGCGCCCGACCCTCAGTGTGACCTAGAGCGTGGCGCTTGCTGCCCTTGATCTCCTTGCCGGCGTCATAGCCCCGAGGTCCGCGGCTCTCGCAAGTCTTGACGCTCTGGCTGTCAATGATCGAGGCTGTAGGTGAGGCCTCCTGGCCGCAACGCTCGCGGTCCAGCTTCAGGAGCTGGTGGTTGATCTTCTCGGACAGGCAGTCGTCGCGAGCACAAAGCTCTCTGAACCGATGTGGACCCTGTTCTTCGAACTGCATACCGGCCCCATGATCAGAGGCCTGACACACGACCGATAGAAGCACTGCTGCAGAAGTCAGAAGAAAATCCTTGCAAAGTTGAGGGCATCCACACACGCCCCGCCCCGATCGGCAGCGCAGACCTAAAAGCTTCGTTTGACGAGGTCGATCGCCAGGATATGCACGGCTGACATGGTCTCTTCCTTCGAAAGCACCACAACGGCGCTCATGGCATCATACGATGCCGGGCGAAGGGGGCACCCACCGCATCAGTTCAATTCCGGCTCATTCTCTTCTCCTTCAGGAGCTCGAATTAAGCCAGATTCTAACAGTCAGCGTGGACTACTTTCCGGGATTCAGGTCACCAGGTTAAAACACGAACAGGGCCTATCTATCTACCGGGGGTGAATGGAGAGCAGGTCATCTCGCATGTGTAAACTATTCGTACGCGACCACACGCTGCATCTGTTCGCCAAGTCCCTCGACACCTAGTCTCATGATCTGCCCGGGCTGGAGGAAAACAGCGGGCTTTTGTCCCAGGCCCACTCCCGGTGGGGTTCCGGTTGTAATCAGGTCGCCCGGTTGTAGCGACATGAATTGCGAGACATAGGACACGATGGTCGCCACATCGAATATCATGGTCCGCGTGGAGCCGTTCTGATAGCGATGCCCGTCCACTTCGAGCCAGAGATACAGGTCCTGAGGGTCGCGCACCTCGTCTCGCGTTACAAGCCAGGGGCCGATTGGCCCGAATGTATCGGCAGACTTTCCCTTGATCCACTGGCCGCCCATCTCCAGTTGGTAGGCTCGCTCCGACACATCATTGACCACGCAGTAGCCGGCTATATATTCAAGTGCATCGGCTTTTTCGACATACCGCGCTTCGCGAGCGATCACGACGCCCAGTTCGACCTCCCAATCGGTTTTGGTCGATCCCTTTGGGATGATCACGTCGCTATTGGGTCCCACGATCGAGGAAGTCGCCTTCATGAACACGATCGGTTCGTCGGGAATTGGCGCGCCGGTTTCGGCGGCATGGTCGGCATAGTTCAGTCCGATGGCAACAAACTTCCCGATACTGTTAACACACGGCCCGATCCGCGGCGTACCTTCAATCGCCGGCAACCGGTTGGCATCCAGATTTTGTGCCCAACTCATATCCGCCAATGCCGCGCCATTGATATCTTGCACAACGCCGGACAGATCGCGCAGTAATCCGTCATTTCCCAGCAATGCAGGGCGTTCCCGTCCCGGCTCTCCAACCCGCATCAACTTCATTGTTCCTCCTTTGGCTTGCCAGGCAGCCGTCGATCATTTCTCAAAACTGTAAAGACCCATTCGTTCGAACGCGCCATAGAGCTTGCCGGCATACTCGTTGAACACCTCATAGTGTCCAAGGTGAGCCGGGCGTGGGCGCGGCAAATCGATCACTATCTCTTCGACCAACCGCCCAGGGGTAGGCGACATCACCAGAACACGATCAGACAAACCTATCGCTTCTTCAATCGAATGGGTTATGAACAGGACCGACATCCGCCGCTGTAGCCATAGGAGCTCCAGTTCGTGCCTGATCTGCGTACGCGTGATCGCGTCCAATGCCCCGAACGGTTCATCCATCAGCAGTAGGGACGGGTCGTGTACCAATGCACGAGCGATGGAAACCCTCTGACGCATACCGCCTGAAAGTTGTCTCGGATATCGGTCTTTTGCATGTGCCAATCCGAGTTGACCAAAAAGCGCGTGAGCGCGCGATTCCATTTCCTTCTTGGGGAGGTGTCGAATCTGCTGTTGCAACATGACATTCGAGAAGGCCGTACGAAAATCCAGAAGAAGGTGATCTTGGAACACGATGCCGACATCGGTAATTGGCCCGGTCTGAGGCGCCCCGTCGATAAAAATCTCGCCTCGACTGGGTGAAAGCAGCCCCGCCGCCATCAACATTGTGGTCGACTTTCCGCACCCCGAAGGTCCAATCACCGACACGAATTCACCTGGCGAAAGGTCCAGGCTGAATTCCTCAACAGCAACCTTTCCGTCAAAATGCTTGCCCACATCGCGCATCTGCACACCAATCCCACCGTCGCGCGAACTAGTGTTTGGAGTGGCTTTGTTTGCCAGGCCCATGGGGCTATCCTTGTTCATTACCTGTCCTCGTGAGGCATCCAGGGCAGCAACACGCGCTCAAGTTGCCCCATGACCAAGCTCAACATTACTCCGAGAAGAGAAGCCGCTATGATTCCAGCGAATACGAGATCGAGGTCCATTCGCGCACTTGACGTCAGGATCAAGTATCCAATCCCGTCGTTTGATCCGACGTATTCAGCAACTATTACCGCAATGACCGCATAGATCATTGATGTCTTCATACCGGTAATGATCTCCGGCAAAGCGCTCGGGAACTGAAAGCGCCAGAATGTTTGCCGCGGGCTCGCCCCCATCGATGCGGATACAAGGTAAATTCGTGAATCCATGGCGCGAAACCCAAGTGCGCTATCGACTAGTATGGGAAAAAAACTCATCAGCATAACTAGAATAGATTTGGGAAAAATACCGATTCCGAACCAGACTATCAGGAGTGGCGCGATTATCGTCTTGGGAAAGAATTGTAAGGCCACCACAATAGGGTACACTGTCCGTTCGGCGCGTGGTGATGCGACAATCGCGTAACCTAACGGCACACCGATCATGACACTGATGACAAATCCGATAAGAATGACGCGCAAGGTTGCCCAAGTCTGCTCCAGCAGGAGCCCGACATTCTTGACCATCGCTACCCAAACGTCCTGAGGCGACGGCAAAAGGAACCGGGGGATATCAAACAGGACATTTGCCACGCTCCAAAGTGTCCCGATGGCAGCTATGACAATCACTGGTCCTGCAAGTTCTAGAATTAGCAAATTCTTTTTAAGCATAACGGATCAATACCGGACGAGGCGCTATGCCCCTTGGCGTGTAGCGCCAAGGGGCTGAAAGCCGGGACTTAAGGGCAAGCGGGCAATTCGGCGGGCAGGAATTCCCGCGTGATGTAATCGCTTATGGGCCGATTGTCAGGGAGGTTCATGAAGCCGGTCATCACGCCGTAGCTTTCATCAAGTATGGCTTGCGATGGCCAGCCAAGTCCCGGAGCCTCAGGCGCGCAATATGTGGATTGGACGGCATCCTGAACGGTGAACAGGATATCATCCTTCTTGCCGGCCTCCGGGTGCTTCGCCAAAAGCGCGTCGACAGCAATTCCGGGATTGTGGGTCGCTTCGCTGAATGCGCGAAGGGTGGCGGCGAGGAAGCCCCGCACTGCATCAGGGCGTTCTTCCAGGATTTGCCGATTGACCACCAGGCTGTGACCCAGGATGGGTACGCCGTAATCCCTCAGATAAACAAACTTTGCCTTCAGTCCCCGCTCATTGAGCTTGGGCTGCTCAAATCCCGGGATAGTTATGTAGGCATCAATCTGATCGTCGGCATAGAGGTTCAAAAGAGCCGAAGCGTCCACGCTGATCACTTCGACCTTTGACTTGTCCACTTCATTGACGGCGATCATCGCATCGAATAGTGGGACCTGGATTCCCCCAGGTTGCAATGCGATCTTGCGACCCTCGAGATCCTTGGGCGAATTGATTCCCGAGTCGGGGCGCACCATCAGTGCATAGCCATCGTCCTGTCTGATCGCCATAACGATCTGAATAGGTGCACCTTTGGCTACCAGATCGAAGGCTGACACAGCGCCGGCCATTCCGATGTCTGTCTGCCCGGAGGCAACCAGTTGGCTTGTTGCCGAAGAGCCTCGTCCCGGTTCTATTTGAACCTCAAGACCGGCGTCGGCGTAATAGCCCTTTTCCTGTGCCAGAAAGAAGGCCTCGTGATAGGGCCCCACTGCCCAGTTCAGTGTCAATTTCAGTTGTTCCTGCGCCGATGCAACCTGTGCGACGCAAGCCATGGTCAACCCAACCAGACCGCACTTGGCTGCTCTTAAAGATGTATGGATCATCCTCTCTTCTCCTCCCCTAAGGTATGCGCGCCTGGCGCGCAGTTGCGACCGCACTAAACTCAAGATCTTTTGTATTTAGTCATCCGGTGCTCGATGAGAGTGATTGCGGCTGTCAGCACCAAGCCCATCGCGGCAACCACGACAATCGCCGCAAATACAAGATTCAAATCGTCATTGCCCATGGCGATCATCGCGACATAGCCCAGGCCGTCATTGGCAGACACAAACTCGACCACGACGGCTACGGTCACAGCGATGATCAGCGATGTTTTCAAACCCGAAAGGAGTTGCTCCAGTGACGCGGGTACACGAACCAACGCAAGGGTTTGCAGAAACGTCCCTCCCATCGAGCGGGTGATATAGAGCAGTCGCGGGTCGAGATGCCGGATCCCCGCGATGGTGTTGATAAGGACAGGTACAAACGAGACCAGCGAGATCAGCACAATCTTCGAGCCCAGTCCGTGCCCCATCCAAACAATCAGGAGCGGCGCTATCGCCACTTTGGGCATCGTCTGCAAGAATACGATCACATGGTAGAGCGAACGGTCGAGGAAGCGCGATAACCCTATCGCGACGCCAAACGCAAAGCCTAGAAGGGACCCAACGGCAAAGCCTAGCAGAATTGCCTCAAGAGTAACGAGCGAAGCAGACGCGAGGTAGGATGCATTGGAGAAAATCGACCGGGCCAGTTCGGAGGGGGCGGGCAACACAAACCGTGAAACCGAAAATGCACGGACTGCGATCTCCCAGAATACTATTACCACGGCCACCGCGATCAGCGGTTCGGCACAAACCCTCCATCTTGCCATGGCCCTACTCCCTCAGAAACGGGAGTAGTTCGATCTCCCGCGGTGGTCACTCAGGGGCATTCGAGCACAACTCGTCAATTAAAACAATATAAAACATTTTTAAACGTTTTTAAACGCTGATCAGTCAACCCTCGCAAACGATCAAGCGGTCGCCTCCGATTGCGGGAGGCAGGTCAGAAGGGCGAACGTCCATAAACAGACGCGTCACCTCATCCAGTGAACAAATCCTGTAGAAACTGGTTCTGCCCCATTTCGTGGAGTCCGCTACGCACCAGGTTTCTTTCGCGCGAGACATAGCGAAGCGTTTGAGTTCAACTGCGGATGAACTTGCATTGGTAACGCCATTTTCAGCGTCGAGACCGCTTCCGCTGAAGACAAATACATCGAAATGCATATTTGCGATCTGCATGTCCGCCGGTGAACCGAAAACGGATTGGGTTACCAAGTCTACCTCTCCCCCGAGCTGATAGAGGAATATGCCGCGCGCTGCAACAAGGTGCGAGGCGACGGGAATCGAGCATGTTGTTATAGTCAAAGGTAGGTTTTCTGTCTGGGCTCGAGTGGCGATAGCTTTCGCAATTCCGGCGGCAGTACTGCCTGCATCGATAAAAAGTGATTGTCTCGGAGTCAGCATATTGGCCACCAGGTCGGCAAGTTTGCGCTTGGCATCCACCTGTTTGGTTGCGCGCTGCAGGAAACCCGGATCATTCCGATCACTCAAAACCGCGCCGCCCCACACCCGGCGCACAAGACCCGCCCCCTCCAGTTCGTCCAGATCGCGGCGTAATGTCATGCCTGAAACGCCGCAAAGCGTGGCCAGATCCGAAACGGATCGCGCCTCCTCTTTGGAAAGATTACTAAGGAT
Organism: Nitratireductor sp. StC3; assembly: GCF_003015025.1. Taxonomy (NCBI): domain Bacteria; kingdom Pseudomonadati; phylum Pseudomonadota; class Alphaproteobacteria; order Hyphomicrobiales; family Phyllobacteriaceae; genus Nitratireductor; species Nitratireductor sp. StC3. The sequence continues at coordinate 201,727 of NZ_PYBP01000010.1, forward strand.
GCGCCTATGTCTGTTATCTTTCACCTGGCCATCCCTTTTTTGCGGCACGCCGACGGACAGCGGAGCCGGGAAACCTGTTCGCGCAGTTCCCAATCAGGGCAACCAGCGCTGTTGATCGACCAATTCAATCGAATTTTCCATACTGGACTAGTCGGAATAAACATATTACACCAAAAATGAACAAAATTGAATACGAGGCATCATGTTAGGACCCGCTGCGATAATAATCTGGAATGGGATCGAATCCATGGCCAAGGACGAATTCATCGCTTGGCATAACCGCGAGCATATTCCGGAACGTGTTGATATTCCAGGGTTTATGACCGGACGTCGCATGCGTGAAGTTTCCGACGATACATATCTCACGCTCTATGATCTCAGCGGAACCGAAGTTCTCAATTCCGTTGCTTATCAGACTCGATTGAACGCGCCAACGGAATGGACCTCTCGAGTTGTTCCGCATTTTCTCCAAACCGTTCGCCTGCTGTCGGAGCGCGTTGCGACCGAAGGTCATGGTGAAGGTGGGTATGTTTTGGCCGCACGATTTACCAGGGAACAAATTGAAGTCGCAACAGGCACCGCACTGCGTAAGTTGTTAAGCCGCTACCGGACTGATGACCCCGAGATACTGGCTTGGCATATTTACAAGACAGACAGTGCCGCAAGCCAGAAAAAGACGGCCGAGAGTGCAGCGCGTCGTAATGATGCCGATCAATCAGCGGCCACTCTTCTGGTCGAAGCGTCAAGTCTCGATTCGCTCAACGCATTGAAGATGGCTCTAGCCGATCTGCTCGGAAAAACGTCGATCGTCAATCTGTACACGCAAGAAGTTACCCTGGTCCGCGATGCAGAACCTGGTGATTGATCGCGGACATTTTCGCTGGAAGTCGGATGGAGTTCCAATGCGATGACCACTACGCTGACCTGTATTGCTGACGATCTGACTGGGGCCGCGGACTGCGCAGCCTCTTGCCGAAATTCCAACTTGCCAGCCGTCATCTGGCTAGCTTCTGCCTCATGGACTGATGATTCCACGAAGGTAGTGGTGTTGGATATCAACAGCCGCGATGCATCTTCAGCCGACGCGGTCGCGCGCGCCGTCAAGGCCCACGACTTTGCCAGGGGGCGGTCTGGTGTGATCTATCACAAGATCGATACTTTGCTGCGCGGGAACTGGTCGGCAGAAATCGCATCGGTCGTTAGACGATCCAAACACGCTTGCCAGCCACTGGTAATTGCACCGGCATACCCTGAATTGGGAAGAGGGACACAGGGTGCCACCATGATAGTCCATGGTGAAATGCGGGACGATCTGTCAATCTCGGCTCCCTTATCCCATCTCGGATTAGTGGTTCACGAGGTCCCCCTCGACATAGTGCGTGACGGGCTTGCATCGGTGAAAAAATCAGTTGGCTCAATTCTTGAGCGAGCTGATGTGGTTGTCTGTGATGCTGTCACTCGCTCCGATCTTGATACGATCGCCCAAGCAGGGGATGCGCTGGGCATAAAGTACTGGTGCGGATCAGGTGGGCTGATTCGTTCAATCGCACCACTGCTGGATCTTCCGCATGACCCGTGTCCTCTGGTGTTGGGAAATGAAGACCCGGCATTGATCGTCATCGGGTCGTTGTCCCAATCAGCCCGAGCGCAGGCAGCTATGCTCGTAAAGCAGAACCTGGTTCACTGGATTGAAGCAGGGCAAGACCTCAAGCTTCTGATCTCGCGCATAAGGGAAGTCCGCGCACTCTTAAATTCAGGCCAAAGCGTTCTGATCACGACTGCACCCACCAACGCAGAAACAATTTCGGATCCATCCTTGGTCGAGAATCTGGCCGAAGCATTAACAGTGGCAGCAACAGACACTTCTCTATTGGTCCTTGTGGGCGGAGCTACTGCCCGCGCCTTGCTGGACGCGATGAATGTTGGCGCGCTCGACGTTCTGGGAGAGACCGAACCAGGCTTCACCATAGCGACCACGGACCATAACGGTCGTCAACTGACCGTGGCCCTCAAACCCGGTGCCTTCGGTAGCCGGGCTTCGGTGGCCAACTCACTTCGCGCAATGCGCAGAAAGGACGGCTTTTCATGCGCCCATTGATCGGAATCAGCATGGGAGACCCTGCTGGTATTGGCCCCGAGATCATTGTGAAAGCCGCAGAAAACGGCGAGTTGCACAATCAGGTGCGGCTTTGCGTGATCGGACATCCCGACAGGCTCCGCACTGCCGCAAGGCTTTGTGGTACGAAATTGCCGATTGAAGAAGTGAGCGCCGATGCCTTGCCAAGCAAGGTCGGGGGCAATGGTCTCTATTGTCTACAGGCTTGCAACCTGTCCAACGGACTCGCATGGGGCCAGGTTTCCAGTGAGGCTGGGCATGCCGCATTCGAATGCTTGGAAAAAGCCGTTCGGCTAGCTCAGTGCGGCAAAATTGACGCGATATGCACTGCCCCCTTGAACAAGGAGGCGCTGCATAGTGCCGGTCACATGTTTCCTGGCCATACAGAGGCGCTGGCGGCCATGACCAACACCCCTGAGGTTTCAATGATGTTGGTTACCGAAGGACTGCTGGTGATCCATGTGACTACCCATATTGGCCTGCTCGATGCTATCGAACGGATCGATGCGCCTTTGGTGAAACGGACGATTCTGCGCGGTATTGAGGCCCTGGAACAAACAGGTGTGAAGGCTCCACGGGTGGGAGTATGTGGTATCAATCCCCACGCAGGTGAGAATGGTTTGTTTGGCCGAAACGAGGAAACGGAGAAAATTGTCCCCGCCGTTGAAGCTTTACGGGCTAGGGGATATAGGGTCGATGGCCCTCTACCTGCGGACACATTGTTCTATCTGGCGCGCAAAGGCAGCTATGATCTGGTGGTCGCGATGTATCACGATCAGGGACATGGTCCGGTAAAAGTGTTGGGACTTGAGGCGGGCGTGAATGTCACGGTGGGACTTCCCATCATCCGTACCTCGGTCGATCACGGAACGGCTTTCGATATCGCTGGCACGGGTCGTGCCGACCCGCGGAGCCTGGAGGCGGCAGTTCTGAGAGCTGCAAGCCTGGCGAGTTCCCAGAATGAACCGCGATAGTGTGCACACCGATGCCTCACAAAAGAGCATGGATCACGGTGTAATTCAGTCCCCGTCGTTGCGTTTGGGCGGGTCAACAAAACTGCTATGCATGATCGGGCACCCGATCGCTCAAGTGCGCGCCCCCGAGCTTGTGACCAACGAATTCAACCGCCGGGGTATCAATGCGGTTCTGGTGCCATGCGATGTGCAGCCACGGGATTTTGCCACCGTCCTTCCTTCACTGATGCGCATTGAAAACCTTGCCGGGTTTTTGATCACCGTCCCTCACAAGCCGCGCGTTGTGGAATTTGCTGATAGCCTTGGTCCTCACGCCAGTCATGCAGGAGTTGCAAGCGCCTTGGTGCGTCTGGCGGATGGGCGATGGAGGGGCGAGGCGTTCGACGGTATCGGTTGCATCGAGGCCTTTCGCCATCGAAGCGTTGACCTGGTCAACAAGCGTGTAATGCTGTTGGGGTGTGGCGGCGCTGGCAGTTCCATGGCGATTGCGCTGGCAAAAGAAAAACCTGCCGAAATCTACCTGGTTGATCCAATTATTGAACGCGCAGAAGCTTTAATGCAGGCCGTTCTCAGCACCAATGCGTCTGTCAAGCTCATGTCTCACAACAGGCCGATCCAGCTCAGCGACATCGACATTCTGATCAACGCTTCAACCATAGGCATGCGTGATCCATCACACATGCCGATTGAGGTTGATTGCTTTCCCAAAAACATCGTTGTTTTCGATGCAGTCGCCAAAGAAGGCGGTACCAAACTTCTAAACCTTGCGAGAGCGAACGGATGCGTTGCCATCGATGGCGTTGACATGATGCACGGTCAAAACGGCAAAATCGTAGACTTCATGGTCGACGGTTGGGCCGAAGCCAGACACTCATAAATTCGCCACAGCGTACCTGCGATTCCCGGACAACGTGATCGCCTTCTCCGCCTTCGGCGATACCAAGATGACCAGCGCGTTGCTCGATCGCCTGACGCACCACTGCGAGATCGTCGAGACCGGAAACGAATCCTGGCGCTTCAAGTGCCGCTCTCAAAGCTAAGCTGAAAGCCAATCAGCCGCACCCGATCAGGCCGTGCAACCCCGACCAGCTTCGTCTGATCGGGCGCTCGCCGCCGTGCCCTTCAACAACCCAGGCAGGGGGGCTTTTCCGCGAAAGTACGGGGTCCCGTTTCCATGGTCATTGACATTCTAGGCGACCGTACGGCGCGGTATCGGCTTCGAGCACGGATTGGAACAGGCCATGGCTGCCTGAACCGAAGGTATCGGTTACGGTTTCCCAAACGAAAGCCGCAGTTTGACGAGATTGGCGAATGGAAGCTGATGGTCGGAAGGGTTGAACACCCGCGCCCGTCCTGAAAGCCTGGTTCAAAAACAGCGCTGCGACGCCAAGATCTCTGTGAGGTCCAGGACGCGCAGATGTCTATCTTCGTGACAGAAGCAAATCGCTAATGTCCACGCGGGCCGAATCGCATGGCGCCGGTGGTGACCAAACGCAGAGCGTTCTGGGCCTTGTCCGCTTACCGAAGACGTCCTGTCAGGCGCTGGACAGGTGGCGATCACAGAGTTGTGAACACCGGAGAGTGGGCTGTATTTCGAAGTTTCAAGAGCGGCTGACGTTTAAAACCCATTTGAAGCCCTTTCAAAGGGTGTTTGAGGACTAGCCCTTCAAAAGTCGCACGTTTCCGGCTTTCTCGGTGCTTCCAACCGTCTTGGACAG
>NZ_PYBP01000011.1:0-173305 GCF_003015025.1 Nitratireductor sp. StC3
ATCGACCGCACACGAGCCTTGAGGGCCTCACACCGAACGAATTTGCAACCCGGTCACGAATGGACCACAACGTGAACAGCGCTAGCCTATGAATGGGTACATTCAGGGGAGCACGTCAACGCCGATCGAAATCGGCCGAAATGGCATGATCCAGGAATTGGTCTAAGGCTGAAAGGGTCGGAAGCCGATGCAGGGATTGGCGACCGTGCGTGACGATCGCTTGGCATGTGCACGGCGCGGCCGCCCAGCGGAAATTGACTGAGCGGCGCCCAAGGGTCCCTCGCCGGAAATCGGACGTACGTCCAGCAACCGAGCGCTTGGCCGTTGCCGCCGCGGTGGGAAGAGCGGCTCTCGATATATTTGGGGGGTTATCGCGGGGTATACTACTAGACATAGTGAAATTTGGGCTTGGCACTCGGGCGCATAGAGTGCTAAATGCTAAGAACATAAGCTGAACAAAGAGGCCGCCATGACGCCGAATGCCAGATTTGCCGAGTTCATCACGGACATCACCCCGAGTGAGACAACCGTGTCGAACTGTAAGAGCGCTCACACCTCGGTGCGGACGGCGCTGCTCAAGGATGGCAAGTTCAAAGAAAGGGTGAAGCGGATCTTTCTGGGGGGTTCGTACAAGCGTTACACCGCCATTCGGCCACGAACAAAGAACGGCTCGACCGAGCGACCTGATGTGGACCTCTATGCCGTCGTAGACGGCACTCCATGGGATTCTGATCCGGCAGAGCTCATGGACGAATTGTATGCCGCATTGAATCGGGCTCGCGATGAGCTCGGTATCACGTCGATCAAGCGGAACAGATGTTCGATCGCTCTATCGATGAACAAGGCAGACCTTGACGTCTCGATTCTGCTTGATCGGCAGGACGATAACCTTTTTCGGATCGGTAATCGCGATACCGGGGAATGGTACAAGACGGACCCGGTAGAGCACACGGATTGGTCCGCAGCGCAAAACGAACGTTGCTCGGGTCGGTTTAATCCGATGACGCGCATGGTGAAGTGGGCGCGTCGCCAGAACAAGACCGTGTCCCGGCATCCAAAGAGTTTTGCGCTCGAAACTCTCATCGCGCCGCACATCAGTGAGACCGAGACAAACTACGGCCAGCTCTTTCATAATTGGTGTCAATCATTTCTTGACGCCTATGCCAACGATCGGTTGTTCGGGACATGTCCGTTTCTCGAAGATCCGGCTGTGCCGGGAGGCGACATACTTGCCGGAGTGACGAACGAAGAGTTCTGCGCTTACTACGACAAGATCGAAAAACACCGTGACGATGCCGCCAAAGCGCTGGCCGCAGAAGATCAGGACAAGGCAACGGACTATTGGCGCCGGATCTTCGGCGACCGGTTTCCCAAACCGAAAATATCCGGGCTATCCACGAAAAGCGCTGCTGCCGCGATGTCTCCCTTGAGCTTCACCGGTGCGCAGGCGGCGCCGTCAGCACGGCCTGCGAAATTCGCTTAGGCTCATGTGGTGGCTGACCGACCAGGCGCGATTGCGAATTGAACGTGAAGCCATTGAAGCGCTTGACGCCGATTGGTTTCAAAACCCGGTTTGGTCCGTGGATGAGCAATTGCGATTGACGCTCGGCTTCGACATCGTGATCGTGCGCGGGAATTATCCGCTCCAGTTAACCTATCACAACACCTTCCCCGCATCACCACCGAGCATTGTTCCTGCCGACGGCGACGCCCGGCTCTCCGGTCATCAATACGGTGCCGGTGGAGATCTCTGCCTCGAAATCCGCAACGACAATTGGACGCCGGACGTAACCGGCGCAATGATGATCGAAAGCGCAAGGCGGCTCCTTGAAACCGAGGCGCCGGATGACGAAGGAGCTCCTGTCCATGCGCCGTCAGCGCATGATTTCCCGGCAACATTGGCTCTACGGTCCGAGGTGACACGTTTCTATATCGGTCCGTTGGCGCGCCTCTTGTTGGCGGATGACAACATTGATGGACTGCCGCTGGAGATCGGGATCGACTCCTACAGCGGCCGGACATTCATGGCGCATATTCTTTCGATATGCGACCAAGTGAATGGTGTAAAACAAAACCTTGCGCCCGATGCGCTTCGAAAAACCTGTGTTGTTAAGGAGGGTGTTGTCTTCGCAACGGATACACCGACCACGGTGCTGAAGAAGATCAAGACGTTCAAGAATCTGGTCGATCTGCTCGGTGATCGGCTCTCCATGGCGGAAGATGCGCATTGGGCGGTTGTGCTTCGCGGGTCGGAGGGCGGGCTCACGTTGCTCTGCCATTTTGCGAATGATGATGACCTCATGACGTTTACAACCGTCCTTGCCCCATTCGACGGTGATCGATCGGGCCTCACATCAGCTGATATCGGGAAGAAGAAGGTCGGGATTGTCGGACTCGGGTCGCTCGGCTCGAAGATTGCTGTCTCACTTGCAAGGTCAGGCGTTCGCCAGTTTGAGCTGGTCGATGGCGACATATTGCACATCGGCAATCTGCAACGCCATGATGGGGATTGGCGGGATGTAGGTCGTCACAAGGTAGAACTGACGGCGCATCGGCTGCGCCTCATTCGTCGCGACATTGAGGTCGATGTTTGGCGAAGTGCGATTGGCGCGCAGGTTTCGTCGCAGGAAGCCGCGAATGTTAACCAGGCGCTCGCTTCCTGTGACGTCATTATCGATGCCACCGCCAATCCAGACCTATTCAATCATCTGGCCAGCCTGAGTCTACGACACAATCGTTCTTTTCTCTGGGGAGCTGTTTACGCTGGCGGTGTCGGCGGAGAAATGGCGAGGGCGAGGGTCAACAAGGACCCTTCGCCTTATGACATCCGCACAGTGATCAACCAGTATTACGAGATCAGCGATGAGACGCCGCCGGTTGCGACAGGGAGCGGTTATGATGGTTCCATCGGCGAGGCTGCACCCATGCAGGCGGCAGATGCCGATGTAGCAGTTTTCGCTGCACATATCAGCGCCTTTGCACTCGACACGCTGAGCGATACCGAGCCATCGAAATACGATGCGCATGCCTATCTCGTGGGGTTAAAGCGGGGATGGCTGTTCGACGGCCCGTTTGATGCGCGCCCCATCATCGTAGATGCTCCAGTCCGAAGCTCATTGTCCCCGGTTTCCGGGGCCGCAGTAGAATCGGACTTCATCAAATCCTTATTTCAGGGTGCAAGCGGTGAAACTGCGGATTCCGAAAACCATGATTGAACGCTGGGTTTCCGATCTCAAGAAGGCGGGGCGCAAGGAAATAGGCGGCGTGCTCTTTGGCGAGCAGGTTTCGGAAGGGGACTTCCGCGTCGCTGAAGCAACGCGCCAGCGCTTCTTCGGTGGGACGGCGGCGACGTTCAATCGTCGCGGTGGAACCGCACGCAGGGAAATCCTGGCGCTGCACAAGAAATTCGGCGGCAATCCGGAACGGTTCAACTACTTGGGCGAATGGCATTCCCATCCGAATGTACCGGCTCTGCCAAGCCTGCGGGACGAGACCACCATGTATCAACTCCTCGCTGATCAGGGCGAGGCGGTTAATTTCCTTGTGTTGATCATCGTGAAGCTTGGCGGAGATGCCCGGTTTCACATCTGCGCTACGACCTATCTTGCTTCGGGACATAAGCTGAATTGCGAGATTGAGATTGAAGATGCCGAGGGTAACGCCGCAACAAGCGATGAGGAGGACGAGAGATGAGCGAATGGTCGCTGAAGGATGTGCTCTCGGGCTTGCACGACGATATTCAAAATCGTCTAGAAACAATTCGCAAAGCAATGCCGCACCCAGTGTCCAAGGGAGACGCGAGCGAACGGGTTTGGAATGAGCTTTTCAACACCTATCTTCCGGCGCGCTACAAATCGGACAAGGCACATGTCGTGGACAGCGAAGGCACAATCAGTCAGCAGATTGATGTTGTCATATATGATCGCCAATATTCGCCATTCATTTTTCACTACGAGGGCGAAGTCATAGTTCCTGCGGAAAGCGTCTATGCGGTTTTCGAGGCGAAACAATCGGCCAATCTGAAACATGTCCAGTACGCCCAGGAAAAGGTTCGGAGCGTGCGAGCGCTTCATCGAACGAGTTTGCCGATACCGCACGCAGGAGGCACGTATCCCGCGAAGCCGCTCATCCCGATCTATGGTGGACTGCTGACCTTTGAAAGCGATTGGAAGCCTGGGCTCGGAGATAGTCTCCTTGACGCGTTGAAGCAGGATCAGGGAGAGGGGAAAATAGACTTCGGTTGCGTAGCCGGGCACGGCTATTTCCACACGGACGAAGATCCGACGGAGTATGTCATGCATACTGGCGGCAAACCCGCCACTGCCTTTCTTTTTAAGCTGATTTCCCAGCTTCAATTCAGCGGCACCGTTCCGATGATCGATATTCAGGCCTATAGCGAGTGGTTGGCGGAATAACTTCGCATCACACGGACATCTTCAATCTGCTACTGGCGATCGGTGGAGGCATTGTTCGATGGCCAAGGGGTGCCTTCGCCATCGACATCCCCCAGGGCTGAGCGCAGGGCACACGGCCGGCCTCAAGGTCGGCGATGATCCTGTCGGCGATTTCGGAATAGAAATTGGTCCCGTCGTGCCGGGCGCCGGATTAGCTGTTGTGTCTGGACATCGCGGGTCTCCGCGCCGGGGGCCTCTCCTCCGGTCCTCATCCCGTCACGGCAAACCCATCCGCACTCTCCATCTCAAAGGGGGCGTTGCGGTGGGATCCCCCGCTCGAAGGGGGCAACCGAGACTACTGCCTCGGCCGCAGGGCAAGGCTTTGCCCTCCAGAATCCATGGTGACCTGCGGGGCGGCCGTGCCCTGTCGAGCGTGCTGGGCCGGAATGACAAGCTGCAGAAGATGTTCGCGGACCGTTTTGGCGGTGCGTTTCGAACGGTTGGGGAATACTACACGGTTCACGCTGGCGCAGTGAGGATCGAGGATGTCTCGTCGTGGCTTTCAGAGCTGGCGGAGGAGTTGATCGCGGAGCCGGACGTCAGCGTTGATGATTAGCGAGCAGGCGGAATGACGCGGGTGCGGCGCGCGGTACGGCCTGCTGGTGGGCGTGTCGCGGTCAGGAGCGCCTCCTCGGTGGATTTCTGCGGTCCCATGAAGTCCATGCGATCGGCGATATAGCCACCTAGTGCGTGCGCGTCTTCGGCCGATGGCATCGGAACGTCGTATGTGAGCGGAAGAAACGCGGTCAGTGCGATGCGGTAGAGCGGTGCGGCATATTCGAAGATCATCCGCTGCGGCGTGGTAAGAATGAGATTGTCGCGCTCGACGGGATTGCCGTGAAGGAAGTCGTTCCGACATTCGTAGAGCATCTGGTAGAGCCAGGATGCCAGAGTGCGCTTTACCTTGGTCTTCCCGCCCGTGTCATGCGCGAGCCGGCCGCTCTCGGCCTTTGCCCAGCATGTCCGCTCGATCATCTCGAACACCTTGTCCCGGTTGGCCTGGCCATTTCCGCCGGGGTGCACGAGAATCTCGAAAGCGCTGACCCAGAGGGAGATGACCCGCCCGACGTCATAGAACGTCGTGTCCGTCCCGGCCGGCAAAAGGGAGGCGTGATACGCCATGTTGAGCGAACGCATCAGCGCGACGTCCTCCCAGGCGGGCTCTGCCGCTTCGTAGCGTCGATGCCAGCGCGCCATGAGCGCGGCAAGGAGCGGTTGGTCAATGTCGCTTTCGCCGAGTGAGGTGCGGAACAGGGCTGGCGAGGATTGGCCCTTGAAGCGCGAGAGTTCATGCGTGCCGAGGATGGCCGGCGTGCTGCCGATCACATCCTCATAGTGTCGGTCGAGCATCCAGGGGTAGATCGCGAAGGCCTCGCCGAAGAGGACGCGGTGCCCGCGCGGATGTCGGAGCTCCAGCACCCGGCCGTGGGTGATTGCCGAGAGCGCGATGAGATCGCGGAAGCTTGCCAGCGCCGCCACGTCGCGAAAGATGGGCGGTGCGGCCGCGTCCAGGATCAGGACTGAGGGCTCGAACTTCTGTCCGAAGTTGTCGGCAAAACGGTTGAGGAAACGCTGGAGCGTCGGATGCGTTCGTTTGAGGGCCGCAACGCGGTGGTCATTCGCGGGCGCGAGCGCCGCGATGTCGCAGCCGATCGCGGCGTCCAGAGGAATATTTGGCAGGACGAATACCGGCGTCCAATCGGCAGCAGTCATGTGTTATTCCTGTCTCGGCGGGCTTAGGCCTGTAATGGCTGAAGTATTTCTGCTTACAACACGCCGGAACAACAATGAACGATACCAAGCAAGAATACAGGGGAGAGAAGGCTGAGAAACGCGACCAGGCGCCTTTGGAGGTTCTCGTCCGCGGCGCCGAGAAGACATTTGATAATGCTGAGCGTCTTTTTTACGAGGCGGAGCTTCTGGCGAAAGCTGGCGCGGTGGCGCGTGCCCTTTGCCTCCACCAGATCTCCCTGGAGGAATGCTCGAAGGTCAACAACCTCGGCGCCTGGGCGGTTAGCCTGGTTCTTGGGTTCGAAGTCGATCAGAAGAAGGTGCTCGCCGCTTTCGGGCGTCACGCGGCTAAGAACAAATCCAATGCGTACATGCTGAAGGGCTCTGAGGCGGAAACAGATGCGAAGGCCCGTGGCGACTGGGAGGCTGCCATGGAGGCGTTCAGGCATACCCAGGACGAGTTTCACGAGACGTCAAACCGCGCCAAGAACGCCTCGCTGTATGTGGACTGGGTCGACGGTGAATTCGCCGCACCGAGCGATCGCATCACCAACGAGATGCTGGCCGAGATTACTCAGCGAAACGCCGAGTTTCTCGGCTATGCCCAGAACGGGCTGAACATGCTGCGACGTCTGGAGAAGGCTCCCGATGAAATGAAGGGCCTGCTCTCGGGTTTCGTCGAACAGGCCGAAAAGCTGCGCGAAGAAAAGCCAGATGACATGATGGGGGCGATGGAGACATTGCTGTCGGGCTTTCGCGAAGAGGGCAAGCAGAAGCTGAAGAGATAAGTTCCACGTCGTGCGCCCCCTCGTCTTCAAATGGGGAGCTCTCCGAGGGTGGCAGGCTGAGATCGCGGAAGGATCTTCGCCGCATTAGGCATGCCTTGAAAACTGTCAGAAAACCACGTATATTTCTGACAGGAGAACTGCCATGCCGCGCTTGACCGAACAGATCCTTGAGCATGCGAAAAGGCTGCCGGAGGGTACGCCCGTCGCAGCTAAGTGTTTGCTTCACCTTGGTAACCGCGCCGCGGTGGACCAAGCCCTGTCACGATTGGCCGAGCGAGGGCAACTGACCCGGGCAGGACGCGGTGTTTACCTCTTGCCGGTCACGAGCCGGTTCGGGACCAGGGCGCCTTCCGTGGAGCAGGCGGTCGAGGCCCTCGCCACCCAGCGGGGCGAGGTAATTGTCTCGAGCGGTGTGGCCGCCGCCAATAGCCTTGGACTTACGACGCAGGTGCCGGTGCGATCCGTCTATCTGACGTCGGGGCGCACCCGGAAAATGAGCCTTGGTAAGCAGACCGTCGAGCTTCGGCACGCGCCACGCTGGCAGCTCGCCATGCCGCATCGGCCAGCGGGTCAGGCGGTGCGGGCGCTTGCCTGGCTCGGGCCGGAAAAGGCCGAGGCCGCTCTCCACACCCTGAAGCGCAAGCTCCCTCCCTCTGTCTTCAGCGAGTTGGTGGCGGCGGCCCCTCAGTTTCCAACCTGGCTCGCGCGCAGCGTGGGAAAGGTAGCGCATGGCTGACAGCTTCTTTGATCTGTCTGTTCAAGACCGCCGCGATGCGCTTGGTGTCGCGGCAGACCGGCTGGTCCGCCCGGCCCACCTCTTGGAGAAAGACGTCTGGGTCGTTTGGGTGTTGGCTACACTCTACGGATCGCCGCTGGGCAAGCACTTGGTTTTCAAGGGCGGGACATCTCTGTCGAAGGGTTACGGTGTTATCCGGAGATTTTCGGAAGACGTCGATCTCACCTATGACATTCGCGCTATTGCACCCGATCTGGTGGGTACGGATGGGGACGCGCTGCCGAGAACGCGCAGCGAAGAGAAGCGTTGGTCGAAAGCGGTTCGTCATCGCCTACCGGAATGGATCGCCGGAGATGTCGAGCCGATCCTTGCCACGGCCCTTGCCGGGAGCGGGTTTCCAGCCAAAACCCGACAAGACGGCGAAAAGCTCTTTGTCGAATACGAGGCCATGGAAACGGGGTCGGGCTATGTCGCCCCTCATGTGATGCTGGAATTCGGCGCTAGGGCGACAGGCGAACCTGCAAGCCTACGCGACGTGATCTGTGACGCCGCCGGTGTTCTCGAAGGGGTCGAGTTTCCGATCGCGCGACCATGGGTCATGCACGCGGAACGGACCTATTGGGAAAAGGCGACCGCCATGCATGTCTTCTGTCTGCAGCAGCGGCTGCGTGGCGAACGCTTCTCGCGACATTGGCATGATGTAGCCAGACTTGACGACGCAGGCTTTGCCGCGTCAGCAGTTGCAGATCGCGCGCTCGCGAACGCCGTTGCCCGGCACAAGAGCATGTTCTTCGCGGAAAAGGCGGACGATGGGAGGGGCATCGACTATGGCGTTGCCGTCAATGGCGGACTCCAGCTTGTCCCGAACGGGAGAGCACGCGCTGCGCTAGAAGACGATTACCAGCAGATGGTGGAGGACGGATTGCTGCTGGACGACGCAGAACCGTTCGAGGCTCTGATGGAGCAATGCGAAATACTGACCGTGCGGGCGAATGAGGCGGTGGACGCTCAAGAAGAATGAGACGGGGGAGCGAGGATGCTAAATCGCGGATCGGAATGGCGGAGATGGGAGCCGCATATACACGCGCCCGGAACGGTGATGAACAATCAGTTCAAGGGGCCGAATGCGTGGGAGGATTATCTCACGGCTCTCGAAGACGCGACGCCGACCATCGAGGCGATCGCAGTCACCGACTACTACGTCACCGAAACCTATGAGGAAGTGATCCGGCAGAAAGCTGCCGGCAGGTTGCAGAACGCCCAGCTCATATTTCCGAATGTGGAAGTCAGGTTGGACGTCGCGACGGCGAGAGGTGGATTCGTCAATCTGCATTTGTTCGTCAGCCCGGAAGACCCGAGCCATATCGAAGAGCTCCAGCGGCTCTTGTCGCGTTTGCAGTTCAACGTGATGGAGGACCGCTTTGATTGTACGCGAGCCGACCTCATCAGGCTGGGAAAGAAGGCTGATCCGGCGATTACGGATGATGGCGCTGCGCTCGAATACGGCGCAAGCCAATTCAAGGTCAATTTCCAGCAGCTTCGCGAAGTATACGCCGAGAGCGGATGGGCAAAGAAGAACATCCTGATCGGCGTGGCCGGCGGATCGAACGATGGCACATCAGGCGTGCGTGAAGCTGCCGACCAGACACTCCGGCGCGAGATTGAGGGGTTCGCCCATGTCATTTTCGCAAGCAGCGAGGCGCAACGGGAATTCTGGCTTGGGCGCAAGCCATCGATGTCTCCGGATGAGATCCGCGCGACATATGGCGGCCTCAAACCCTGCCTGCACGGGAGTGATGCTCACGATCTCGATAATGTTGCCTCGCCGTTCGGCGATCGGTTTTCATGGATCAAAGGCGGTCTCGAATTTGATTCATTGCGCCAGGCCTGCATCGACCCCGGCGGTCGGTCCTATGTCGGCGCTGAGCCGCCGGCGTCGGCAACACCGTCGCAGGTAATCTCAGGCATCGAGGTTGCCGATGCGCCATGGATGACGACGCCGGTGATTCCGCTCAATCCCGGGCTCGTCGCAATCATCGGTGCGCGTGGCTCCGGCAAGACAGCCCTGGCGGACATGATCGCGGCCGGCTGCGACTCGATTCCCGATGAGGCTTGGAACGCGGATGAATGGGCAAATCCCTCGTTCCTCGTACGGGCACGACCCCTCGTTGGTTCCGGCAAGGTGACAGTCAACTGGGCGGCGGGAGATCCGGAAACACGCGCGCTTGACGGTTCCGATGCCAACGGCCCCTTTGCCTATGAGCGCGTGCGCTACCTCTCACAGCAATTCGTGGAGGACCTATGCTCCTCAAGTGGCCTCACTGACGAGCTCCTTCGGGAAATTGAACGCGTCATCTTTGAGGCACATCCGGAAGAGAGTCGTGATGGCGCATTGGATTTCGGGGAACTTCTGGAACAGCGCGCATCACGTCATCGGCTCGCGCGTGAAAGGGAAGCGGAAGCGGTCGCGCAAATTTCGGATCGCATCGCCACCGAACTTGAAAAAGAAAAGCTCGTCGCGTCCTACGAGGCGGAGGTCGCCAAGAAAAAGAAGCTGGTGGATGCATATACGGCGGATCGCGCAAAGCTCGTGTCGAAGGGGAGTGAGAAGCGGGCGCAGCGGCACACCGAACTGGCAGGAGCGGCAAACGAGATCCGCACTAAGCTGAGGCAGTATACGGGCCAGCGACAGACTTTTCTCGCCATGCAGGACGAAGTCGCAAACCTACGTCGTAACCAGGCGCCTGAGACACTTCGCCAGACTCAGGCGCGTCATAAGCATAGCGGCATGTCCGATGAACAATGGGCTGCCTTCCTGCTGGACTATACCGGACCGGTGGATGACAATCTCTCTGGTTACGTGAAGTGGGTCGACGGCAAGATCGGTGAACTGAAAGGAACACCGCCCCCACCTGGCGACCCAGACACGCCATACTTTGCGGACGATATTGATCTCACCACGCTGACACAGGCTGTTTTGAATGCGGAGATGGCGCGCCTCGAAAAGCTGGTGAATGCCGACAAGGAGGCACAGCGCCGGTATGCCACCCTGTCTACCAATATCGCGACAGAAACGGCGGCACTGCAGACGCTGACCGAGAAGTTGAACGATGCGAAGGGCGCGAAGGAACGCGCCCGTCAGTTGCAGGCTGATCGTGAAGCAGCCTATGGCAGGGCATTCGACGCGCTGGTCGCAGAACAGGAGGTTCTCGAGGACCTCTATGCCCCCTTGATGGCGCGGCTCGCATCGTCGTCCGGGACTTTGCGGAAGCTGTCCTTTTCCGTCGCTCGAGTCGCGGATGTCGAACAATGGGCGACAGAAGCCGAGGAAGGGCTTATCGACCTGAGAAAGGTCGGGTCGTTCCGCGGCAAGGGCACTTTGGTGCAGAAAGCCAACGAAGTGCTGAAGGAAGCCTGGGAGACTGGAGATTCGGCTGGCGTGATCGCAGCGATGGCGGAATTCCGACGGCTCTACCAGAGCGATCTCCTCGACCATTCTCCGGTTCCGCGCACGGAGCAGGCCGAATTTCGGGCATGGTCAAAACGGTTTGCCCAATGGCTCTTTGGCACCGACCACATCGAGATCCGCTACGGAATTGACTATGATGGCGTTGATATCCGGAAGCTCTCTCCGGGTACGCGCGGCATTGTCCTCCTGCTTCTCTATCTCGGCCTCGACGACAATGACGATCGGCCGCTGGTGATCGACCAGCCTGAAGAAAATCTCGACCCGAAATCGGTCTTTGACGAACTGGTGCATCTCTTCATCGAAGCGAAGTCGCATCGTCAGGTCATTATGGTGACCCACAATGCGAACCTGGTGATCAACACTGACGCCGACCAGATCATCATCGCCGAAGCGGGACCACATCCGCATGGCTCGCTGCCTCCGATTACCTATACATCCGGTGGGCTGGAAAACGCCGCGATACGCAAGCTGGTCTGCGACATTCTCGAAGGCGGTGAAAACGCATTCCAGGAGAGGGCCAGACGATTGCGCGTCAGGCTTTCGAGATGACGCCATTCCGCTGGACGAACTGCTACGCGGACGTGCAGGCCTCGAAGCATGACATGACAATCCGCTCCTATTTTGAGGACGTCATCGTGCCGGCAATCGCAACTCTCGAAGAAAAGATCAGCGCGCTTGGCCGAAGCCACTCTCCCGGCGATGTGTTCGCGCAAGCCGATATGGAGGATGTCCTTCGAGAGGCAAAGCTTGCATTCGGGCTGTCTGTCCAGTCGATCTGGGAGCGTCAGTTCAGGGCATATCTGCGGGGTTGTGCGAAGGAACTCCGACCGGATGAACCGCTTGAAAATCGAGTTGCGCGGGCCGACTGGAAAGACCTGCAGAAACATTTCCGCGATCTGCGAGGAATTGGGCTCGACAATTTTCCAAGCTACCAGACACTGGATACGCTACAGCATCTCGGCAATGCATGTCGTCACGGAGATGGTGCATCGGCAATCGAGTTATCGAAGCGGTGTCCGGATTTCTGGTCACCGGTTCCGCCGATGCCTACTGAGATGCATTTACCGGGGCCGGAAGTCGCCCCCAGTGTCGCAATGATGGATATTCCCGTCGAGAGTCTGCAAGAATTCGTAGAGGCGATCGCCGAGTTCTGGCGCGACGCTGAATACATTTACAACGAGAGCATTGAGCGAAAGCACCCAAGCCTGGTGGCGAAGCTCGCTCGGGAGCGCGAACAACGCCATTGGTTGCCTCAGGCGACGACTACCAAGTAGGTCGGGTGTAGGTTGTCTTCACGCTACGGGTAAGTCGGCTGCGCTATCGACCACCAGGTTATGCCGCGCGGAGCTTGGCTTCCGGGGGTTCAGCATGCTGATCGCTCGCGTTTTGCAGGAACTGGTCGAGGGCCGCGCGGCGGGAATTCCTGTCGAGTGCATGGACCGTTCCCCGGAATTCCACGCCGTCGAGAAGCGCTTCGACATATCCGGCAATTGTGTCCGCGGCCATTATCAGTGCTGTGTCGAGCGAGTGGATGTACTTGCTCGTGACCGTTCCCTTGGAGTGGCCGACCAAGGCCGCGATCGTCACCTCGGTGAAGCCGAGATCATTCGCGACGCTAGCAAAGCTGTGCCGGAGAATGTGCGGTGTTATCCCGGCGAGCGGTGAGCCATCAAAAATCTGCTTCCAGTGATTGGGAAAGCTGCCGAAAGCCTCGCCTCCGCGAGTTCCTGGATAGACGTAAGTGGAGAGCGCGTCCTTCCGATGTTGATCGAGATAATCCACAACCGGGAGGCCAATGGCACGAGTGGATGCGCCTTCCTTGGAATCAGTGAGCCGCAGACAGCTTCCGTCAGTGTCCACCTCAGCCCACAGCAACCCAATGATTTCACTTCGCCTGCAGCCCGTGAGGGCCAGCAGGCGAATGATCTCGACGGTCATGCTGTATTTGTCGTTCATTTGGGCTTCGCGGAGCATCTCTCCCAGCGTCCGGTATTCGTTTTCAGTAAGACGACGGTCGCGCACTCTGTCTTTCGGCTTGCGCACCCCGTGGGCTACGTTGTGCTCTATGATCCCGGCGTTGATTGCATAAGTCAGGATAGCACCGAGCAGCGATATCGCCTTGGCCGCAGTGCCAGTTCCGCCCCTCAAGATCGACTTTCCGCGTAGCTTCTTGCTCTTGCGAACCGCGCGGGTTTTCCCTGCAATAATGTCATTCATCGCCTTCGCGACGTCGGCTCGGGTCAAATCCTGGACACGCCGTTTCCCCAACAGAGGGATGATGTGCCCGTTAATGCGGCCGATGTCGGTGCCGATCGTTGATGCCTTTTTGGGCTGACCGCTCTTTCCGAGTACCAGCCCCGCATTCATGTCCTCAACGTATCGTTGGCACAGCTCTTTGACGGTGATCGCGGTTCGGTTGACCTGCTTCTCTTCGGCGGGGTTTTCACCTTGCGCGACCTTGCCGAGTTGTATCCTTGCTTCCCGTCGCGCTGTTTCCGGCGTCCAAATGCCATGCAAGCCGATCGTGTAACGTCGCGACCGACCGACCGCGCGATACTGGATGACGTAGCTGCGCTTCCCTGACGCGAACACGCGCAGTCCAAACCCCGGTAGCTCGTCGTCCCAAATGACGTAGTCCTTGGCCTTGGTTTTGGCGGCGTCGACCGTGCGCTTCGTGATCCGTGCCATGTCGTGTCTCCTTTCCGGGCTCGGACTTCGCGTAAGCGCCACGTAAGCACCACGTAAGCACTCGGACGGAAATCAGAGCGTAGGTTAGGATAGAAGCTTGCGGCAGGATGATCTGAAAATGCAATGAAAGTCAGAGGCTTAGCGTACCGTAGCGCATTCTATCGTGTTTTTCGGAAAGACAGACATATTTCCTCCGAAGGCAGAGGTCACAGGTTCGAATCCTGTCGGGTGCGCCAGGTACCGCCAGGTACGACCCGGAGACATGGGTAACAGATTGTCCCTAAGACATGGGTGACAACCTCGTGCCGAACGGGTTGTCGATGGTCTGCAAGGTCCTCTGTTCCAGGTCCATATATCCCACATCATAGTGCATGAAGCTGACGAGCCAAATGCCGTCGTCGACTTCTTTGATGCCGAGCCT
Source organism: Nitratireductor sp. StC3 (assembly GCF_003015025.1). NCBI lineage: Bacteria > Pseudomonadati > Pseudomonadota > Alphaproteobacteria > Hyphomicrobiales > Phyllobacteriaceae > Nitratireductor > Nitratireductor sp. StC3. Next base: position 14,288 of record NZ_PYBP01000011.1, read on the forward strand.
CTGGCCGGCGAGCACGGTCGAGACGTTGATCGTCTTTCTTGCCATGCAGATGCGGCCGCAGGCGGTGACGAGGATGTCCCTATCGTGGAAGGGGTAGGCCGCGTTCCCGGAACAAGGCGCAGGAAGGTTTCGAGTGCCGGCTACTCCTTCGTGCTTTCGAAGGTTTCGCAGGCGGGGTCATGCGCGAAACCTGGTCGGTGACCGTCAGGGGGCTAACAGTAGCGGCCGTCGCCGGTCTCGCGTGAAATGCCCAATGCCCGGCGCACAGCGCTCATGCCCTCGCCGTCCAGAAGACGGCCAACGAAGCGGACAGGTTTTTCCATAACCGAACTCTCTCTCCACGGCATCAACACCTCCGGCAAAGCCAAAAGTGTTACCCATGTGTCCGGTACGTTTCGTCACCTATCTCTCGAGACGCTCATCAGTTAGCTGGTCATGGCTTCCGCTGAAATGCTCCGGGCCGCGCTACCCCGACCAGATCCCTCCGGTCGGGCGCTCACCCTCGCGCCTAAAAGGGGCCCGTTCGGACGCCGGCCCAGGGTCCCGATTCCGAGCCGATCGACAAGGGGAAGTGTTTCCGTCTTTCGATCACTTCCAACAAATAGTTCCGGCAAGGTCCCACCCGGCTTGTTGCCGGTGGCGACGCGCCGCTGTGGCGGCTCGCAGGAAACGGGTGGCAGGGTGCGCGCCGCCGTCGCAGGGTCGCTCGCGTCTCAAGAGGCTTCCTGCATGATCGAATTGACGGTGGCGCTTGTCGTCTTTCTCTTCCCGCTCGCCTACAGTCCCGGCCCCGGCAACATGTTTTTTGCCGCCTACGGCGCGCGCTACGGGGTGCGCGCCACCCTGCCCGCCACGACCGGCTACCATGTCGCAACCTGGCTGGTGACGGTTGCGATCGGTTTCGGGTTCGCGGTCGCCATCCGACACGCGCCCGGGCTTTTCTTGGCGATAAAATGGGTCGGCGCGGCCTACGTTTTCTCTCTGGCGTGGACCTTTTTGCGGGCCGGCCTCATCGCGGGCGTGCAGGAAGCCCGCCCTGCCGGCTTCCTCGACGGCGTCATTTTGCTGGCGCTCAATCCGAAGGCCTATCTGATCATCGCGCTGATGTTCACGCAGTTCCTGAGCGAGGCGCAGGGCAATCGCACCATGCTGGTCCTGTGGATCGCCACCGTCTTCACCCTGAACAATCTCGCCGCCTTCCTGGTCTGGACCGCGGTCGGCGAGCGCATCGCGGCGCGCCTGCGCCGGGAATCGAGTTCCAGGGCGATCAACCTGATCTTCGCCACCGTTCTGGCCGCGGTGGCGGTCTGGATGATGCTGCGATAGGCTGCGCGGCCAGGCCGCTCCCCGCGCGAGGGGGCGGGTTTTCAGCCGCCGCCCGCCGAGGCGAGACCGGGATTTGCCGATGACGTACGATCGGGAGAGGGAGATCGCGAGCAGTTGGGAGCGCAATGCCGGCGCGTGGTCGCGGGCGATCGCCGAAACCGGATCGCAAGCAGACGCGCCGGCACCGACCGGGCGATGGTGGAGACGATCGCCCGGCTGCGGCCGCGGCGCGTGCTCGACCTGGGTTGCGGCGAGGGCTGGCTGACGCGGGCGCTCGTCGAGCGCCTGGGCTGCCGGGTCGTCGGCGCCGACGGAAGCCGCGATCTGGTCGAGACCGCGCGGCGTCTCGACCCCGGCTCGACCTATCTCCACCTGTCCTACGAGGCGATCATCGCCGAGCCCGCGCGCCTGCCGGAGGCGGTCGACCTGATCGCCTGCAATTTCGCGCTTTTCGGCCAGGCCCTCTCGCCGCTGCTTGCAGCGCTCACGTCCGCGCTGGCGCCCGGCGGGGCGATCGTCATCCAGACCCTGCATCCCTGGCAAAGCCGCCCCGGCGGGCGCTATCGCGACGGCTGGCAAACGGAGACCTTCGCCGCTCTCGGCGGCGAGGCCTGGGACGCGATGCCCTGGTACTTCCGCACGCTTGCGTCGTGGACCGGCGAACTGGGCACGGCCGGGCTGGCCGTGGTCGAGATCGTCGAGCCGGTGGGGGCGGATGGCGGCGATCCGCTGTCGCTGATCCTGATCTGCAGACGGGCCGCCGGCCCGGGCCCTGGCGCGACGTCGCGGGCGGCGTGAGCCTATGAAACCGCTCCCCGACCTGGCATGGCTGGACCGCGACCACGGAGAACACCGGCGATGTTGATGTATCAGGTCGATGCCTTCTCCGACCGTGTGTTCGGCGGCAATCCGGCCGCGGTCCTGGTTTTGGAACGCTGGCTGCCGGACCCGCTCATGCAGGCGATCGCGGACGAGAACAATCTGGCCGAAACGGCGTTCGCCTGCCCGGACGGGTCGCCGGAGCGCTGGAAGCTGCGCTGGTTCAGCCCGGTTCACGAAGTGGATTTTTGCGGGCATGCCACGCTGGCGACCGCGCATGTGCTTTTCAGCCGGCGCCCAACGACGGGGCCGCTGCGCTTTTCAACGCGCGCGGGAACCTTACGCGTGACCCGCGGCGAGGACGGCTACCGGCTCGATCTGCCGCGCTTCGACCCGCAACCGCTGACGGCCTTGCCGGACGCACTCGACGGGGTCTTCGACCGGGCGCCCGTCGCGGTCTTCCGAAATTTCGAGAACATTTTCGCCGAGCTCGAGGACGAGACGGCGGTGCGCAGCTTCGTTCCCGACCTCGCCCGGATCGCGCGCCTGTTCCCGATGGGCCTGGCGATCACCGCCAAGGGCGGCGCGCACGATTTCGTGTCGCGCTATTTCGCGCCCGGCGCCGGCATTCCCGAGGATCCGGTGACCGGCTCGATCCACGCCACGCTTGTGCCCTACTGGGCCGAACGCCTCGGCAAGCCGCGGCTGGCGGCCTTCCAGGCGTCGCGGCGCGGCGGCCGCCTTGCCTGCCTGCTCGACGGCGAGCGGGTGTTGATTGCCGGCCAGGCCGTGACATTCATGACGGCCGAGATCGATTTCGGCGACGGCGCCGGGTTTTGACCACGCGTCACCGCCAACGTCGCCGTTGCGTCCGGTCGGAACATTCGTGCCGGTCGGGCGTTTTCAAGGGCGAAAGGAGGCACGACATGGCACAATCCAGAAGCGCCGCCAGCAGAACCGGCAACGGCTCCGCTCCCCCCTCGGCCGAACAGCTCGAGGAGCAGATCGCGCAGCTGAAGTCCGACATTTCCGAACTCGCCAAGACGATCGGCGCGCTCGGGGCGCACACGGCCGGCACGGCGAAAAGCCGTGTGGCTCGCACGGGCGACGCGGTCGCCGCGCTGCCCCATGAAGCCGTCAATATGCTGCGCACCGACATCGAGTTGCTTGAGCGCAAGCTGAAGGCGGGCGTCAAGCGCAGCCCCTGGCGCGCGCTCGGCCTGGCGGCCGGCGCCGGTTTCCTGCTCGCCCTCGCTGCCAAGCGGTCGTAGCAGGCGCGCGGCCGCGCCGACGGCGCATTCGGCCGCATAGTTTTCGAAATCCCGTCGGCAGGCCGCATCCGCGCGGTCTGCGTGCTCGATGAAAGATGAAAGGAGACAGACATGGCCCAGGTCGCCACGGTTTTGAAACCGGAAGCCCATCAGGAACAGATCAATACCGGCCTCGACGACGCCTATCGCGCCGACATGGCCGAAGCGCTGACGTCGATCCTGGCATCGACATACCAGCTCACCGTCAAGAGCCATCTTTATCACTGGAACGTCGTCGGGCCGCTGTTCAAGCCGCTGCACGACCTGACCGAGGAGCACTATAACGCGCTGTTTTCGGCCACCGACGTCATCGCCGAGCGGATCAGGGCGCTCGGTCACCTGGCCCCGGCCGGGCTCGGCAAGGCGGCGGGCTTCGCACCCGCGTCGGGCGATGTGGATCACACCTCCGCGATCGCCATGATAAAGGATCTGATCAAGGATCACGAGGCGGCGGCGCGCGAATTGCGCAAGGCGGCGTCCAAGGCCGGCGACGCCGACGACGTGGTGACCGAAGACATGCTGACCGAGCGCCTCACCTTCCACGAGAAGGCGATCTGGATGCTGCGGGCGACCGTCGCCGACTGAGGCACCGGGCCGCGCTCGGTGCGCGCCGGTCAAAACCACACCGCCCGCGCCCGCACCCTGCGCGGCGCGGGCGCCGATCCACGGGAAGCAGCGAGGCAACTCATGAGCGAGACAGCGATGCAAACCGAAATGCGCGCCATCCTGGCCGACGAGAGCCTGGGCCGGGACGAGCGGATTTCACGCCTGGAGGCGCTGCGCCGCGAGGCCCGCGACAGGCAGCGCGCGGCGACCGAGGCCGATATGATCGCCGATGACGGCCTGAACGACGATCTGCACGAAATCGAGCTCGCCCTGCAGCGGCTCGGGGTCAAGACGGTTTCGCGCGAGGACAAGGGCGCGGCGACGCTCTGACGTTTGCCGTGATCGATGCCTGTCGACGCCCATCAACGCCCCGGCGGCGACCGGACGGCCGCCGGGCATTCGTCTGTCCTGGCCGCTGCAAACGGCCAGGCTTGGCGTTTGCAGGCGAAGTGGAAGCCGGTTCGCCGTTCGCAAACGCGTTAGAACAATGAGTTAGGGCCGGTCTGCGATTTCGCGGAAAGCCAGCCGGGGCTAGATGAACGGGCGCTTGCCGCCAACCGGATCGCTCCAGCCCGCGATCTTGCACAGTCCGTCCTCGTCCAAGACCGCGCAGCCGCGGTCGAGCCAGCGCACAAGCCCGCGCGCGGCGATCTTGCGCAGGGTCTTGTTGGTGTGCACGATCGACAGGCCGAGCGTGTCGGCCAGATGTTGCTGGGAAACCGGCAGCATCTTCTTGCGGCCGCTGTCGAACAGGCCGGCGAGGCGCGCGCGCCGGTTGAGGAAAGCCAGCAGATAGGCCGCGCGCTCGAGCGCCGACCGGCGGCCGAGGCTCAACAGGTGTTCGTCCAGAATACGCTCCTCGCGCGCCGCGATCCATGTCAGGTCGAAGCCGAGATCGGGATAGCCTGAAAACAAGGATGCCAGCCGTGCGCGCTCGAACACGCACAGGGTCAGCGGCGTCAGCGCCTCCACCGAATGCTGCATCTCCCCCATCAGCGACCCCTGCAGGCCGACGAGATCGCCGGGCAGGATGAAGTTCAGGATCTGGCGGCGTCCGTCGTCGAGGATCTTGTAACGGAAGGCCCAGCCGTCGAGGACGGTGAACAAATGGGCGCTGTGGGTGCCTTCCACCAGGATGGTCGCACCGGCATCGGCCGTCAGTTCCCCCGTCTTGAAGGTGGATACGAAATCGAGCTCGTCCGCCTCGAAATCGCGAAAATGCTCGCGCTTGCGCAGCGGACAGGCCGAACATTTCGTGCGCGGAGCGATCAGCTTGCCGTTTTTTGCCATCGCACTCCCCCTGATGCACGCCTATCCACGCCGCCAACGGCGCCGGTGCGGGGTCGTGTCTTTTTTAAATGACAGCGCGCGCCGCAAACGGCACTTGAAGCCCTCAAGAACAGGCCGCCCCCCGATCGGGGCCAGGCCGACAGCACAGACTGGACACATGCCTTGCCCGACCACAAACCCGACATCCTGGTGATCGATTCGGAATATCTGATCGCCTTCGACACCGCGCAGATCCTGTCCGAGGAACTGGGCTGCGAGGTGGAGACGGCCACACCGGAGGCGGGCCGCGAGGTGCTGCGCACACGCCGCTTCGACATTGTCGTGATCGAGGTCCAGGACGATCGGGCCATGACCGAGGCTCTGGCTGCCGCCGCGTGCGCGGCCGGCGGCGCGGTGGTCTTCACCTCCACCTCCGAGGAGGACCGCGACGGCGTCGACGGGTTTTGCCAATGGCCCGTCGTCTTAAAACCGTTTCCTTCCGGCGAGATCGCCCGGTCGGTGACGGCCATTCTGCACGCCAGACGCCCCACGGCCCGTTAGCCGGCGAAGGCGCGCGAGACGATCGAGGCCGAATCGCGATCCGGCCCGTAATCGGCTTCGCCCGAAACCGCCAGCAGTTCCTGCAGGCGCTGGCGGGCCCGGCTGACTCGGCTCTTGATCGTGCCGACCGCGCAGCCGCAGATCGCCGCCGCCTCCTCGTAGGCAAACCCGGACGCGCCGACCAGGATGATCGCTTCACGCTGATCGTCGGGCAGTTCACCCAGCGCCTTGCGGAAATCGGCCAGGTCGAGCGACCCGTACTGCGCGGGATGGGTGGACAATCTTTCGGTGAAGATGCCGTCGCTGTCCTGGATCTCGCGACCGCGCTTGCGCATCTGGCTGTAGAACTCGTTGCGCAGGATGGTGAACAGCCACGCCTTCAAATTGGTGCCAGGCTCGAAACTGTCCTGCTTGGCCCAGGCCTTCATGATCGTATCCTGGACCAGATCGTCGGCCCGGTCGTGCCGGCCGATCAGTGAGACCGCGAAGGCGCGCAAATTGGGCAGCGACGCCAGAAGTTCGCGTTTGAACGCCAACTTGTCGCCGGCGGAAGCGCAACTCATGCCCGGTCCTTTCTGCCCTTGGGGGCGGACGCCGATTTTTCGGCCTCGTCCAGTTTTTCAAGCAGATCGAGGAACCGATCGGGGATCGCCTCCTCCTTGATGGAATCGTAGAGTTCACGCAATTTCATCGAGATGCGACCGCCCGTTTCAGACGATCCGGCAAAGTCGGCTTGCGCTGGATCGATTGCCGGCATTTTCTTACTTTCCTTCATTTTTCGACGGATTCCCGAGCCCTGGTTCGAACCAAAATGCGAAAGCCGACAAAAAGTTCCATTTCCAGGAACTTTTTTGTTCATGATGCGTTGACCAGCACTTTGAACGCCCAACCACTGTCATGACAAGGGAGACCCGTCACGATGTCGCTTTCCACCCGCATCGCCCCTCATCTGCCTCTGCTGCGGCGATATGCGCGCGCGGTCACGGGTTCGCAGACCTCGGGCGACGCCTACGTCGCCGCCGTGCTCGAAGCTCTGATCGCTGATGTGTCGGCCTTTCCCGACACCTCGAGCGACCGGGTTGCGATCTACAAACTCTTTTCGACCGTGTTCGGTTCCACCGCCGTCAAGATCGAGCCGCCGCAGTCGCCCTTCGCCTGGGAGCAGCGCGCCGTGTCCAATCTGGCCGCTATTCCTCCGGTCGCGCGCCAGGCCTACCTGCTGGTGGCGGTCGAGGAATTCAGCCAATCCGAGACGGCCGAGATCCTCGATCTCGAAGAAGCCGAGATCGGCGTCCTGCTCGAGGCGGCTGCCACGGAGATTTCGCGCCAGGTCGCGACCGACATTATGATCATCGAGGACGAACCGCTGATCGCGATGGATATCGAGCAGATCGTCGAAGAGCTCGGCCACACGGTGACGGGAATCGCGCGCACGCACGAGGAGGCGGTCGCGCTTTATCGCGGCACGAATCCGAAAATGGTGCTCGCCGACATCCAGCTCGCCGACGGCAGCTCGGGCATCGACGCGGTCAACGATATCTTGAAGACAGCGAGCGTGCCGGTGATCTTCATCACCGCCTTCCCGGAGCGCCTGCTGACCGGCGAGCGGCCGGAGCCGGCCTTCCTGATGACGAAACCCTTCAATCCGCAAATGCTGAAGGCGTTGATCAGCCAGGCGCTGTTTTTCAACGAAAACGCAGAAGCGGCCGCGTAAATGTGGCCTGGGCGCCGGGCGGACAATGATTTCAACACGTTCAGCGGAACATAAGGCGAGCGCAACCGTTTGTTCTCCTACCTATCCAAAGGAGAACGGCAATGCTCTATTATGCTCTGGTCTTTCTCGTGATTGCCATCATCGCCGGCGTCCTCGGTTTCGGAGGCATCGCGGGAGCGGCGACGGGGATCGCACAAATTCTGTTCTATCTCTTTCTGATATTGCTGGTCATCTCGCTGGTGGCGGGTTTTATAAGGCGAACATGAGATAGATCCGATCCGAAACCGGTCCGGCCGCGACACAGGCGGCCGGGTCGCTGGCGGGGAATAGCGTTGAGTAGAAAAACAACCGACGAAACCGGACGGAATTGGGAACGGCCAGACCAGGATACGCAGAAATTTCGGCATCATCTGGTCACCGCCTTGTTGCGCTCGGGCATTTGCCTGACGCTGCAGGACGGACGCGGCCGCTACGTCTTCATCATCAATCTTCCCGACAGCTGGGCCTTGCCCGACGGGGCCGAGCCGCGCGACGCGGAGATTTACGGCGCCGAACTCTCGGGCCGCCTCGACTTGGCCAAGACCAGGGTCTGCAACAGCGGCAATCCCGAGCGCGTTCATACCGAACAGGCGGACGGTCGCTATTTCGAGTTTTTCATCGAATCCTATCCGGACGGTTTCGACGTCGCGATTTTGACGACGGTGACGGAGCTGACCGAAGAGCGTCGGCGCGAGAAGGTACTCAAAAGCCTGTTGCGCGAGGTCAGCCATCGATCGAAGAACCTGATGGCCATCATCCAAAGCATCGCGTCGCAGACGGCGCGCTCGTCCGGGTCGCTCGCCAGTTTCCTGCCCAATTTCTACGGCCGGCTGCACTCGCTATCGCGGTCGCAGGATCTGATCACCGATTCGAGCTGGCGCGGCGCCAGCTTCCGCACCCTGGCCCAGCAGCAGGGCGCCAAATATTTTCGCGACGTGGCGAAGGCAATGCGGCTGAGCGGCGACGACCCGACCCTGTCGCCGAACGAGACGGTTCATGTCGGGCTGGCGCTGCATGAGTTGATCGTCAACGCGCTTGCGGCGTCGCGGTTGAATGGCGGCGCGCCGCATATCGAACTCGATTGCACGGTCGTCGAAAAGGCCGGCATCGAAACGGCGTCGATCCAATGGCGGGAACATCGAACGCCGACTGATCTCGAACCTCACGGCGAAGAGACCGAAGACGCTTTCGGCAGCGCCGTTCTCAACCGGATCACACCTTCCGCGCTCGAGGGGACGGCGCGCTATGGCGACGTCGAAGGGGTGATTTCCTACGATCTGACCTTTCCGCTGCATGCGAACCGGTAGAGCGCGGCGCGCAACCATGGCGGGGTCGGCAAGGCACGCACAAAAAAGCGGACCCGTCAGGGCCCGCTTCTGCGCGGCCGGCATACGCGCCCGCCCCAGGCACGTCAGTGGCGGCTCAGCCAATCGTCGATCTCGCGTTCGGCGTCGGCCTCGGCCTTGCCGTACCGTTCCTGCAGCTTGCCGGCGAGCTGTTTGCGATTGCCCGCCACCACGTCGAGGTCGTCGCCGGTCAGCTTGCCCCACTGCTCCTGCACCTTGCCCTTGAATTGCTCCCAGTTTCCTTCAACCTGATTCCAGTTCATGCCATTCTCCTTTTCTTGTCAGACAATCGATGCTGCGATCGTCGTGTTCAAAACGTCCGGCAGGCGGCGGAGTTCCACCGTAAACGTCGAAATGGGCAGGCTTGGCCGAAAAGCGCCGCCATCGGCGCGTCGGACGGATTTGGACGGGCACCGGCGCGAAACAAGTCGTTGCAGCCGCCGGCAACGATGCTAACACTCGCCGGCTGCCAAATGCGGACACAGGACGTGAAACGATATCTGCCCCTGATCGCCTTCCTGCTCGTCGCCCTGGTCGGGGCCGGCGTCGCCTCCGTGGTCTACCGGACCGAGGAGGCGGCCAATCGCGCCCGTTTCGAGGTGATCGCCAACGAGGCCGTCGATCGCATCAGCAACCGGGTCAACCAGCATATCGCTTTGCTGGTGGCGACGATGTCGTTCTTCGAGGCGAACGACGGCAGGGTCACGCGGCGGGCGTTGACCCGGTTCGTCGACGGGTTGGATCTCGACGGTGAGTTCGACGGCATCCACGGTCTGGGCTTCGCGCGCCTGTCCACGCCGGCCGACGATGCTGAAATCGTCCGCGAAATCGCGCGCAATTACGGTATCGAGCGCGCCGTGAGACCGGCAACGGACCAGGCGCTGCGCGCGCCGATCGTCATGCTGGAACCGCAGGACGCGCGCAACCGCGAGGCCCTTGGCTACGACATGTATGCCGAGACAACGCGGCGCGACGCGATGGAGCGCGCCATGGCCAGCGGCAAGCCGCGTGCCAGCGCGCCGGTGGAACTGGTTCAGGAAATCACCAACGAAAAACAGGCCGGGTTCCTGGTCTATCTGCCGTTGCCTTTGCGGGATGCGCGCGGCGCGGGTCTTAGAGAGCATGCCGGGTTCGTCTACGCGCCGTTCCGGGCCGGCGACCTGCACGCGGCCGCGCTCAACACGAGCTACCAATTGCCGGTCGAGGTGGAGACGCTCGATACGACCGGCGACGACGCCCGGGTGCTCTATCGCTCCGAGGCTTTCGACGACGAGGAGACGACGGCGCGCTACGTGGTCAGTCGCTCGATCGAGGTCGCCGGCCGGCAATGGACGCTGAGAATGCACGAGAGTCCCGGCTTCCTGCGCGGCCGCACAAATTTCTACACGTTCATCGTCGGCGCGATCTCGCTGCTTCTGGCCGCCGCGATCGCCGCCTCGGCCCGCTGGCAGATCAAGGCGGTCGAAAGCGCGCATGCGCTTCACGCTATCTCCGAGAGAACGGTCAAGGAGAAGGAACTGATCCTCCAGGAGATGAAGCACCGGCTGAAGAACGCGATCGCGCGCATTCTGGCCATGGCGCGCCAGACCGGGGCGCGGGCGGCCTCGGTTGAGGAGTTTTCGGACTCCTTCACCGCCCGCCTGCAGGCGATGGCCAACGCGCAGGACATGCTGACGCGGTCGCGTTGGCAAAAGGCCGATCTGCGCGAATTGCTGTGCACGGAACTCGATCAGGTCTTCGGCGAAGCGCTGGGCGGGGACCGTGTCGCGGGACCCCGCGTGGAACTCGACGAAAAACAGAGCCAGGCTTTTGCGCTCACCTTCCACGAGCTGGCGACCAACACGCTGAAATACGGCTCGGGCGCCGAACCGCAGGGACGGCTGAAGGTGACATGGCGCCTTGAGGGGCCGCCGCGCAAGCGGATGCTGCGCCTGATCTGGACCGAACAGACCGAAGAGGCCATCCGCGAACCGGAAACACGCGGCTTCGGCAGCCGCCTGATCGACGCCAACATCATCGGCGAATTGGGCGGCCGTGTCGAACGCAGCTATGGCGAGACCGGGTTTTCGGTCACGATCACCGTTCCACACCGCCGGTAGCGGCGGGCGCGACGTGTCGCCGGTGGCCATTCGCGCCTTGCCGGCCGATACGCGCCGCACAGACCTCACGCCATCTCGAACTTGCCGGCCGGGATCGGGTCTCTTGGCTTTGCGCTTTGCGCCGCGCGGCTTGACGAAACCATAGCTGGATGGTTATTGATTATTCAATAGCCGGAAAGTTATCAATCGCGATGCCACAGCCTCAAGACACGCTTTTCAAGACGCTTTCCGACCCGACCCGCCGGGCGATCTTCGAGCGCCTGTGCCGGGACGGGGAGCAGACGGTCAAGGCGCTGACGGCCCAGGCAGGCATTTCGCAACCGGCCGTTTCCAAACATCTCGCTCTGTTGCGGCAGGCCGGACTGGTGCGCGACCGTCACCAAGGCCGGCAGACCCATTATAGCGCACGACCGGGCGCGCTGGCTCCGCTCGTCGACTGGACGCAGCAGATGGCCGGTTTCTGGCAGAGCCGGTTCGACGATTTGGAAGACCTGCTCGAAAGGATGGACCAATGAACGAGGCCGCGAGCGAGACGAAAACCATCGTCGTAGAGCGCGAGCTGCCGCATCCACCCGAAAAGGTCTGGCGCGCGCTGACCCAACCGCACCTGATCGCCGAGTGGCTGATGAAAAACGATTTTTCGCCCGTTTTGGGCCACCGTTTCGGCCTTCGCGCGGATTGGGGCGCCGTCGCCTGCCAGGTTCAGGCCATCGAGCCCAACCGGACGCTGTCCTACACCTGGGACACCAAGGACCTTAGAAGCGTCGTCACCTGGAGGCTCACCCCCACCCCGCAGGGCACAAGGCTGCGCCTGGAGCAAACCGGCTTCCGGCCCGACCAGTCGTCCTATTACCGAGGCGCCATGGCGGGTTGGCCGCGCTTTATGGCCGATCTCGAGCGGGTTCTGGAAGGGCTGGACTGAAAAGCGCCCGGCCGGCCCGCCGATCCGCCGACGCCAATCACCGAAAAGGAGGTTTCCTTGACCCGGAGCAGATGGAGCTGGAGCACGTGGATCAGACAGTGTCACCGCTGGTTGTCGATCGCCTTCACAGCAGGCTTCCTCGTCAACATCGTCGCCATCAGCACCGGGCAAGACCCGGCCTTCTGGGTCTATCTGCTGGTGCTGATCCCGCTGTTCCTGCTGTTGCCCAGCGGGCTGTACCTGTTCGTACTGCCCTATGCGGCCAGGCGGCGCGGCGGGCGCGGCGCGGCGTGAACGCACCGACAGACATCGAAGGCACAACCGTCCCATGACCGCATCGCAACGCATCGACCAGATGATCGCCGAGTTAGCCGACTGGCGCGGCAAGGCGTTGGCCGACCTGCGCAAGGCCGTTCTTCGGGCCGACCCCGGGATCGTCGAGGAATGGAAGTGGATGGGCAGTCCGACCTGGTCGCGCGACGGGCTGATCGCGGTCGGCAATGCTCACAAGAACAAGGTCAAGCTGACCTTCGCCCACGGGGCCAGCCTGCCGGACCCCGACGGCCTGTTCAATGCGGGGCTGGACGGCAATGCGCGGCGGGCGATCGATCTCTTCGAGGGCGATCGTGTCGATGCGCGCGCCCTGACCGCGCTGGTGCGCGCAGCGATCGACCACAACCGGACCAGCTTGAAGAAAAACGCGTCCGCGGGCGCAAACAAACGCGCCGGCAAGACGTCATGACGCGAACCGGGCCGCGCGCCGGCCCGGCCGACGCCGGCTAATCACTTTCGCCGTCGAGCACGGGCACGCTCAGCCCGGCCAATTCGGCATTGGTCAGCCGCGCCGCCCCGGCGCGCGCGAAACGCAGCATCAACGCGCGCCGCGTCGCCGGCGCCAGCCGGTGCTCGGGCGCCTCGCGCAGGATTTCGGCACCGTAGCCGTCGGCAAGGATGAAGCCGCATTCGGGCGGGAAGATCGATGCGGGCACATCGGGATGGGTGGCGAAGAAGAACCGGTCGGAATGCGCCCGGTAGTCAGGCCATTTGCGATCGACGCGAAAATCCTCCACCGACGATTTGATCTCGATGATCCAGAACTCGCCGTTGCGCATGATCGCCACCAGGTCGGCCCGGCGGCCGCCGGCCAGCGACAGTTCGGGCAGCACGTGCGCGTTCATCTGGACCAGCATGCGCTGCACGCCGCGCCTGACCAGAAGCGCGTTCTGCGATTGGCGGCCATCGGCCAGCGGGTTGGCGGAAACGGGACTCACGATCGGCATGGCGCCACCATGCCATGATCGCGCCGGCCCGCAAACCGGCCCGGCGAGCGAACGCATTCACTCCTGACAGGACAAGGTGTTCGGCAATTATCTATCACAAATGCGTGAAAATGTTGCTGAAATGCAATGATGAACGCCGCAAATGCTTCTCCGCGCCCGTCGGGCCCACTTCCCGACTTGGCAAAACTGGTTTATCGCAGTTTAACGAACGTGGCATAAACATGGCTTGAATCGGGCGCAATTGCGCAGGGTGGGGAACGCGCGGATCGTGAGCATGACAATCAGATCATTGGTAACTGCCGCCGGGCTGGCATTGGTCGTGGCCCTGGCCGGGTGCACGAGTACGTCCTTCCGGGTGTTTACGTCGGAATACGGATCGAAGCGGGATGCGGGGTATCGGCTGCCGTCGATCCCGATCAGCAAGGTTCCGCGCAAATATCATCGCCAGATCGTGCGCTACGACAGCAAGGAAAAGCCGGGGACGATCATCGTCGATACGTCGGAGAAATTCCTCTATTTCGTCATGCCCGAAGGCAAGGCGATGCGCTACGGCATCGGCGTCGGGCGCGAGGGCTTCGAATGGAGCGGCACCGCACGCATCGCCGCCAAGCGGGAATGGCCGGTGTGGACGCCGCCGCCGGCAATGATCAAGCGGCAGCCGGAACTGGCCAAATATGCCGGCGGAATGCCCCCCGGGCTTAACAATGCGCTCGGCGCGCGCGCGCTCTATTTGCACAACAAGCGTGGCGATACCGGCTACCGCCTGCACGGCACGCCGGAATGGGCCTCGATCGGCCGGGCGATGTCGTCGGGCTGCATCCGGTTGATCAATCAGGACGTGATTGATCTCTATGACCGCGCCGAGATCGGCGCCAAGGTGATCGTGAAATAATCCGCGGACCGTCCAGGCAACACGGACGTCCCAAAAAAGGCCGGGTTTTCGCAACCCGGCCTTTTGTCGTGAAAGGGAACGGAAACGGCGCCGGCGGCGCGCTCAGACGACCTGCTCGACCTGCTGCACCTCGGGCACGAAATGGCGAAGCAGGTTCTGAATCCCGTGCTTGAGCGTGGCGGTCGAGGACGGGCAGCCGGCGCAGGCGCCCTTCATGTGCAGGAAAACGGTGCCGTTCTCGAAACCGCGAAAAGTAATGTCGCCGCCATCCTGCGCCACGGCGGGGCGCACCCGCGTATCGAGCAGCTCCTTGATCGTGGAGACGATTTCCTCGTCGGCCTGATCGTAGAACTCGCCTTCCTCGACCGGTTCGGAACCGGCCGTCGGCATCGCCATGGCCGGCTGGCCGGACATGAAATGTTCCATGATCGCACCGAGAATGGCCGGCTTGAGATGCTGCCAGTCGGGCCCGTCCTTGGTGATGGTGACGAAATCGTAGCCGAAAAACACGCCGGTCACGCCGGGAACGTCGAACAGGCGGCCGGCGAGCGGCGAGGCCTCGCGCGCCTGGGCGGCATCGCGGAAATCGGCGGTGCCTTCGTTCATGACCACCACGCCGGGCAGAAATTTCAACGTCGCGGGATTGGGGGTCGCCTCGGTCTGAATGAACATGGCGGGACTCCAGCCTTTCCAGTTTTGAATTATTCTAAATAATGGCTGCGGCCGGTTTGATCAAGCGATGACGGGGCCGCCGTGCCGGCTGTGGCGAAATAGTTTTCTCAGGCCAGGCTTTCAATATCCTCGTCGCTGAGGTTCAGCGGCACGACGGTGACCGGGATGGGAAAGGCCGCGCCCTTGCCCGCGATCGACGACACCAGCGGGCCGGGGCCCTCCTTGGCCGCGCCGGCGGCAAGCACCAGGATGGCGATGTCCTGGTCCTCCTCGATCAGCCTGTGGATTTCCTCGGCGGGCTCGCCTTCGCGGACCACCAGTTCCGGTTCGATGCCGATTTGCTCGCGCACCCGCCGCGCCGCGGCGTCGAGCGCGGCCGTCGCGGCGGCGTTGGCCTCCTCGCGCATGATCTTCTCGACGCCGAACCATTGCTGAAAATCGGTCGGCTCGATCACGAACAGAAGCACCAGAACCCCGCCCGTGCTCTGGGCCCGCCGCGAGGCATACGCCACGGCGCGCTCGCATTCCGGCGTTTCGTCCACGATCGCGAGGAATTTGCGCCGGTGTCCGGCTTCGCGGCTCAGTCGTTTCGAAACCATTCAGTCATCCTGGGGCATCATGCCCGGGCGCAATTTGCCATCCGGCGCCGGGCACGGCAAGGCATGGCTTCGCGGACCCCGATCGACGGCCGGCCGCGCCGCCGCCGGCTCAATCGCCCAGCAGTCCGACGATCGCGCGCACGTCCTTCATCGTCTTTTCGGCGCGTGCGCCGGCGCGCGCGCCGCCGTCGCGCAAAACCCCGTCGACAAAGCCCGGATCGGCCGAAATCCGGCGCATTTCGCCGGAAATCGGCGCCAATTTGTCGACCGCCAGCTCGGCCAGGGCCGGCTTGAAGACGGAAAACTGCTTGCCGCCGAATTCGCCGATCACGGCGGCGCGCGTCATGCCGGATAGCGCCGCGTAGATGCCGACCAGGTTTTCCGCCTCCGGGCGGCCGGCCAGGCCCTCGACGTCGGAGGGCAGCGGCTCGGGATCGGTCTTGGCCTTCTTGATCTTCTTGGCGATCTGGTCGGCGTCGTCGGTCAGATTGATGCGCGACAGGTCCGACGGGTCGGACTTCGACATCTTCTTGGTGCCGTCGCGCAGGCTCATCACCCGGGTGGCCGGCCCCTCGATCAGCGGTTCGGTGAGCGGGAAGAAGCCGTTGACCGTCTCCTCGCCCATCGCCATCTCGACGCCGAGACCGCGCTCGGCGATCCGCTTGGAAAAATCGTTGTTGAATTTGGTGGCGATGTCGCGCGTCAGTTCCAGATGCTGTTTCTGGTCGTCGCCGACCGGCACGTGCGTGGCGCGATAGACCAGGATGTCGGCCGCCATCAGGCTGGGATAGGCGAGCAGGCCGAGCGAGGCGTTTTCGCGGTCCTTGCCGGCCTTGTCCTTGAACTGCGTCATGCGGTTCATCCAGCCGATGCGGGCGACGCAGTTGAAGATCCAGGCCAGTTCGGCGTGCTGCGGCACCCGGCTCTGGTTGAAGACGATGTGTTTCTTCGGATCGATGCCCGAGGCCAGGAAGGCCGCGGTGATGGCCCGGGTCTGCCCCACGAGGTCGTCGTGCACGAGCTGGGCGGTGATCGAGTGCAGGTCGACGACGCAATAGATGCAGTCGTGGCTATCCTGCAGCGCCACGAATTTCTGCAGCGCGCCGAGATAGTTGCCAAGGTGCAGATTCCCGGTCGGCTGGACGCCGGAAAAGACGAGCTGCTTGAAGGACGACATGGCTGTTGGTCTCCGGGGCTTGTGGAGGGCCTCGTGTATGGCGAGGGCATCGCGAGTGCGAGGGGCTTATGAACGAGGCCGGGCACGCTTTCAAGCCGGATATGGCACCCAGGCCCGTCGTGGACGGCTCAGTCCGTTTCGGCCGGAGCGGCGGGCGCCCTGGCGCGACGGCGACGGACAAGCCCGGCCAGTTCCCTGCGGTCGAGCGCACCGGTGACGATCGCGAGGCTGAAATAGACCGCCGCGCCGGCGCCGATCACCCCGGCGACGGCGACGAGGCGGATCAGCAGCGGCGCGCCCGTGAGGCTGGACGAAAACGTCTCCTGCAGCCACCAGACCACGCCGCCCATCATCGCGCTCGCCAAAACGATCAGCGCGACGCGGCGCAGCGTCGCCGGCGAGGGCCGGAACAGGTCGCGACGCCAGAGCGTCACGACCAGCAGCGCGACGTTGGCCCAGGCCGCGATCGAGGTGGCCGCGGCGATGCCGACATGGCCGTAGACCGGGAACAGGGCGAGGCTGAGGGAAATGTTGAGCGCGACCTCGACGCCGGTGAACCACATCGGCGTCTTCATGTCCTCATGCGCGAAAAATGCCGGCTGGAACACCTTTCTCAGCACGAAGGCCGGCAGGCCGACGGCGAAGGCGGCAAGGGCGGCGGCGGTCAGTGCGGTGGTCTCCGCGGTGAAGGCGCCGCGTTCGTAGAGCAGAGCTACGATCGGTGCGGGCATGACGGCGAAGCCGACCGCGGCCGGCAGGGTCAGCGCCAGCGCGAATTCCAGCGAGCGGTTTTGCAGGTGCTGCACGTCGGCCGCGTCGCCGGCCTTCAGCGCGCGCGACAGTTCCGGCAACAGCACCACGCCGACCGCGATGCCGATAACGCCGAGCGGAAGCTGGTTGATGCGGTCGGCATAGTTCAAAAGCGCGATCGCCCCGTCCTGGGCCGAGGCGATGATCTGGCCGACGAGCAAATTGATCTGGGTGACGCCGCCGGTCAGAAGCGCCGGCCCCATCAGAACGAGCAGGCGCTTGACCGATGGCGACAGACGCGGCCAGCGCAGGCGCATGGCATAGCCCTCGCGGGCCGCCGCCCACACCAGGATGGCGAGCTGCGCGATACCCGAAACCAGCACGCCCCAGGCCAGTCCCAGCCCGACGACACGCTGTTCCGCCCCCATGATGAGCGCCGTGACCAGCACCGCGATCAGGATGATGTTGAGCAGCACCGGCACCGCGGCGGCGAGGAAATAGCGGCGCATGGAGTTGAGGATGCCCGACAGCATCGCCACCAGCGACATGCAGAACAGATAGGGGAACATGATCCGCGTCAGCACGACGGTCAGGTCGAACTTGTCCGGCGTGTCGGCGAATTTGGGCGCGATGATCGTGCCGACCAGAGACGGCATGAACACGATCGCCGCGACCGACAGCACCGCCAGGCTCATGACCAGCACCGCCAGCACCTCCTCGCCGAAGCGGCGCGCGCCGTCGATGCCGCCGCCTTCGAGTTCCTTGGCGAACAGCGGAATGAAGGCGGTGTTGAAGGCGCCCTCGGCGAACAGCCGCCGAAACAGGTTGGGAAAGCGGAAGGCGGCATAAAACGCGTCGGCGACCGGCCCCGCACCCAGCGTAGCGCCGATCAGCGCCTCGCGCGCGAAGCCGAAGACGCGGCTTGCCATCGTGCCCGAGGCGACGCTGGCGAATTTTCTGATCAGGCTCATGCGGGCAGGCACCTTGCGGTCGTGGCGAAGCGGCAAAAGCCGCGTGGACGGACTGGCCGGATCATCGGGTACCCACCTTTTGCCTATTGCGCCGCCGCGGCGCGGCCGCCGCGCGCCGGCCTGGAGGGCGCAGGCCCCGCCAGCGTGGCGACCAGGCGCTCGCGGATCGCGGCCTGACGGGTCGGATTTTCGATCTTCTGCCCGGTCAGGTCGGTGACGTAGAACGTGTCGATCACCTTTTCGCCGAACGTGGTGATATGGGCCGAGGCGATGTCGAGGGAGAGGTCCGACAGCGCGCCGGTGATTTCCGACAACAGGCCCGGCCGGTCGAGGCCCGACACTTCGATCACCGAAAAGCGGTTCGACAGCGTGTTGCGGATTTCGGCCTGCGGCGTGATGCGGAAGGCGCCCGCACCGCGCCGGCGCTTGGCGCGTTTTTCGATGATCTCCGGCAGCCAGGACCTGCCCGCCAGCGCCTCCTCGATCAGCTTTCCGACCCGCTCGGCACGCCGGCGCTCGTCCTCGTCGCGGTCGAACTCGCGGTTGATCAGGATCGTGTCCAGGGCGCGCCCGTCCGAGGTGGTGAAGACCTGGGCGTCGACGATGTTGGCGCCGGCGGCCGCGCAGGCTCCCGCGATCACCGACAACAGGCGGGGGTGGTCGGGCGCGAGCACGGCGATCTCGGTCACCGCCTCGAATTCATGCGTCCTGATCATGGTCGCCAAGCGGCGGCCGGCCGCGTCGGCCTCGCGCACAAAGGCGGCGTGGCGAAGCTGGTCGTCCAGATCGACGGTCAAAAGATAGTTTTCGTAGTGCAGGTCGACATAGCGCCGGCTTTCGGCCTCGGGCCAGTCGTCGAGGGCGCTAGCGAGCTGCGCGCGTGCATGGGCCGCGCGCTTGTCGCGGGCGACCTCGGAAAAGCCGCCGGTCAACAGCAGCTCGGTCTCGTAGTAGAGCGTGCGCAGCAACTGCCCCTTCCAGCCGTTCCATACGCCCGGTCCGACACCGCGTATGTCGCACACGGTCAGCACCAGAAGCAGTTTCAGCCGCTCCACCGACTGCACGACGGCGGCGAAATCCTCAATCGTCTTGCGGTCGTTGAGGTCGCGCATCTGTGCCGTGTTCGACATCACCAGATGGTTTTCCACCAGCCAGGCGATGGTTTCCGTATCCGCGGCGGAGAATCCCATATGCGGGCACATGCGCCGTGCGATGCGCGCGCCGGCGATCGAATGGTCCTCGGGCCGGCCCTTGGCGATATCGTGCAGCAGAACGGCCGTGTAGAGCACTTCGCGCTGCGGCCGCAAGCCTGGCATCAGCTTGTGCGAAAGCGGGTGCACGCGGGCGTCGTCGCCGTGCTCGATCTCCGACAAGACGCCGACACAGCGCACGAGATGCTCGTCCACCGTGTAGTGGTGATACATGTTGAACTGCATCATCGCGACGATCTTGCCGAAATCGGGGATGAGCTTGCTCAAAACGCCGGCCTCGTTCATGCGGCGCAGGTTGAGCTCGGGATTGCGGTCCGAGGTCAGCACGTCGAGGAACAGCCGGTTGGCCTCGGCGTCGCGGCGCAGATTGCGGTCGATCAGCTTCAACGAACGGCGCAGCAATTTCAGCGCCTCGGGATGATATTCCAGCCCGTGCCGGTCGGCGAACCAGAACAGGCGCAGCATGTTGACGGGGTCGCGCTCGAAGGCCTGCGGGTCGGCCACGTTGATACGATCGTTGTCGATGATGAAATCGCTCGTCCCGGGCACCTTGCGGCGGCGGCGCGAAAAGGACTGGATCAGCCGGTTGAAGCCCGGCACGTGCTTGGCCTGCTCCTCTTCCAGGGCCGCGCACAAAATCCGGGTCAGGTCGCCAACATCCTTGGCGACCAGGAAATAGTGCTTCATGAACCGTTCGACCGCCGACAGGCCGGGGTGGCTGGTATAACCCAGCCGGTCGGCGATATCGCGCTGAATGTCGAAATGCAGGCGCTCTTCGGCCTTGCCGGCATGGAAATGCATGTGGCAGCGCACGGCCCACAAAAAATCCTCCGCCTTGCGGAAGACAAGATATTCCTTGCGGGTGAAGACGCCGCGCTCGACCAGCTCCTCGCCGCTGCGCACGCGATAATAATATTTTCCGATCCAAAACAGCGTGTGCAGGTCGCGCAGACCGCCTTTGCCATCCTTGACATTGGGCTCGACCAGATAGCGGCTTTCGCCGGCCTTGGCATGGCGGGCATCGCGCTCGGCGAGCTTGGCCTGCACGAATTCGCCGCCCGACTGACGCATCAGCTCGGTGTCGAAGCGATGCAGAAGCTCGTCGTAAAGCGCGGTCTCGCCGCACAGGAAACGGGCTTCCAGGACCGCGGTGCGGATCGTCATGTCGGTGCGCGACAGGCGCACGCATTCGTCGACATTGCGGGTGGCATGACCGACCTTCAGGCCCATGTCCCACAACATGTACAACACATATTCGGTGACCTGCTCGCCCCAGGGCGTCTGCTTGTAGGGCAGCAGGAACAGCAGATCGATGTCGGATCCGGGCGCCAGCGTGCCGCGGCCATAGCCGCCGACCGCCACGATCGCCATCTTCTCGGCCGCGGACGGGTTCTTCGAGGCGTAGACGTGCGAGACGGCGAAATCGTGCAGCGCGCGGATGATCTCGTCCATCAGGTGCGACAGCCGTGCCGCGCAGGCGGTGCCGCCCCCGTCCTTCATCAGCATCGCCTCGGCCTTGGCACGGCCGGCCGCGAACTCCTCGCGCAGCGCCTTCAGCACCGCCGCGCGCACCGCGTGGCCCGAGCCGTCCCCGCCGGCCTCCGACGCAAACGCCGACAGCCGCTCGCGCAGGAGCGTACCATTGATGATTTCGCCGAGCTTGAGGGGTACCTTGGCCATGTCTCGGAGCCGTTCGGGATCGCCGCGACGGCGTCTATAGCGTGAAACGCGCTCCGGCGATACGGGGCAGGCCGGCGCGGAACGTCAGGACGCCGCCCGCCAGCGCCTGGACTGCACGAAATCGGCCAGGTCGCCGGCGCGCATCGGCCGTGCGAAGGCATAACCCTGCAGCGCATGACAGCCGATCTGGCGCAGGATGCGGGCATGCGCCATCGTCTCCACGCCCTCGGCCAGCACCTCGATGCCGAGCGACGACCCAATATCGATGATGGAACCAACCAATTGCCGCCGCTGGTCGTCGTCGACGATCGGCAGGATGAACTGGCGGTCGATCTTCAGGCGGCGCGGCTTCAGTTTGAGCAGGCTGACGATCGAGGCGTAACCGGTGCCGAAATCGTCGATCTCCACGTCGATGCCGAGTTCCTTGATGTGATCGACATTCCACGCCACGATCTCGTCCTGCTCGTCGAGGAAGATCGACTCGACCAGTTCGAAGGAGATCGTGCCCGGCGCGATCTCCAGGTCGCGCAGGCTGCGGACCAGGTCCTCGTCGCGCAGCCGGCGCGCGGATACGTTGACCGAGGCTTTGGGGATCGCCAGGCCCGCACGCTGCCAGGTCTGCATATCGGCCAGCGTCTTTTCCAGGATCATGCGGTCGATCATGTCGACGACGTTGAGTTCCTCGGCGATTTTCATGAACCGATCCGGCGCCAGGATGCCCTCGCGCGGGTGCCGCCAGCGTGCCAGCGCCTCGACGCCGGTCAGGGCGAGCGTGTCGGCGTCGAACTGCGGCTGGTAATAGGGTATGAACTCGCCGCGCTCGATGCCGGTCAGGATCTCGTCGGCCACGCGCTTGGTGGTGACGATCTCGGCCTGCAGGGCCTCGGTGAAGAATTGGTAGCGGTTGCGACCGCGGCCCTTGGCCCGGTAGAGCGCGATGTCGGCATTGACCAGGAGCTTTTTCGGATCGGCCCCGTCATCGGCCGCGAACGCGATCCCGATACTGCCGCCGACCCGGCATTCATGACCTTCGTAGACCACCGGACGCTGGATGCGGGCGATGATGCGCTCGGCCAGCCGCGCCAGCGCCTCGGCCGGCCCGGCGCCCGCACCGACGGGACGGCGGCACAGCACCACGAATTCGTCGCCGCCCACGCGCGCGACGAAATCGCCCGCCTCGACCGTATCGGCCAAAGCCGACGCCGCGTGGGTCAAGATCGCGTCGCCGGCGGCATGGCCGAGCGTGTCGTTGATCTGCTTGAAGCGGTCGAGGTCGATATGCAAAAGCGCGGTGACCTTTCGGGCGCTGTCATGTGCCCCGGCGCTTTCGCGGAGCATCTCGTCCAGGTAGCGGCGGTTGGCGAGCCCGGTCAGCGAATCATGCAGCGCATTGTGCTCGATACGCGCCCTGGTCGCCTCCAGTTCCGTGTTGCGGGCCTCGGTGAGCTGCTTGGCCCGCTTCAGGTCCTCGGTCAGCAGGATGTCGCTGGAAACGTCCCAATTGACGCCGACGATCCGGGTCGGCTCGCCCTCGTCGCGATATACCGCACCGATGGCGCGAATGTGCCGGACGGATCCGTCCGGCAGGCACAGCCGGTATTGCGAATCATAACGCCCGCGCGTGTCCACGGCGACGCGGAACTCCTCTTGCGCCTGCGCGAGATCGTCGGGGTGCAGCCGCTGCGCCCAGTGGTCGTAGGCGCGCGCGCCGTCATCGCGCGGATAGCCGTAGAGCTCGTTCATGCGATCGTCCCAGAACAGCTCGTTGTTGTCGATGTCCATTTCCCAAACGCCGATCCGTGACGTGGCCAGCGCCAGGCCGAGGCGGCGCGACAGGCGCGCCAGCAGCTTCTGGCGGTTGCGCAGTTCGCCGATATGGCGTTGCCGCTCTTCGATCAGCCTGCCGGTGAAGAAGGTGGGAATCAGGATCAGCGCGCCCGCGGCGAAAACCAACAGCCGCAACGGCCAGGCGTTCGGGGCAATGGAATCCCAGCCGCCTCTCGGCACCGCCGCGACCTGCCAGGAGCCGATCGGAAGACCGACATCGACGACGACGGGGTCTTGCGCCAGGACGGTTGCGGTGCCGTAAAACGGCCCGCCGGCGGCACCTGTGCCGTCCTTGCCGCGGATTGCGATATCGAGCCTGTCGGAGACCGCATTCAGGCCGCTGGCGGCGTAAAGCCGCTCGATGTCGATCACCGCCGACACGATGCCCCAGAATTGCCCGCTCTCCGGCCCGGTGAAGACCGGGAACCGGCCGATCAGCGCCTTGCCGCCCTGGACGAGATCGAGCGGCCCCGCCAGCACGATCTTGCCCGAATCGCGCACGCGGACGGCCGCCGCGCGCTGGGTGTCGTTGCTGCGGTAGTCGAGGCCGATCGCCTTTTCGTTGCCTTCGAGCGGATAGACCATCGAAACGACCAGGCCGGGGGCTGCCGCGAGGTGGCGGATCTGGGATTCTCCGGCCAGCAGGCGGCGCGCCAGCGCGGCGAAGCCGGCCTGATCGGTATCCGGTTGTGCCTCCAGCACGCTGACCAGGCCGCGGGCGAGCTCGATATTGCCCTTGATGTTCCCTTCCAGCTTGGCGCGGATCAGGCTGATATCGCCGAGCACCTCGGCGCGCAGATCACGCCGGAACGCCTCGCGATGCTGGTTTTCGGCGAACAAGCCCGCGGCGACGACCACGACGAAAACGATCGCAACGGGAATGTTGGTGACCCGGAAAATTCCGTTCCCGATCCGGGCAAGGACTGACTTCATACTGTCCAACTGGCCTCTTCGTCCGGGGCTCGCCCATACACCGCACGAAAATAGTTGGCAGTCCTTAAATTTGCATTGAGCAGGAGGGAAAGACCCTGGGAGACGTCGCTCTCAGGGCGTTTTGCGCGCCATCCCCTTCAGCCGGTAAAGCGCCTCGAGCGCTTCCTTGGGCGTCATGTCGTCGGGGTCGAGCGCCTCGAGCGCGCCGGTCAGGGGTTCCAGAGGAGCGGCGGGCTGCGGCGGGCGGTCGGCGACGGCCGAAAACAACGGCAGATCGTCGACCAGGCGTCCGGCCTTGCCCGACATCTCGCTCGCCTCGAGCTGGGAAAGCACCGCGCGGGCACGCGCCACCACCGCATCGGGCAGGCCGGCGAGACGGGCGACCTGAACGCCGTAGGAGCGATCGGCCGCGCCGCGACCGACCTCGTGCAGGAAGACCACGTCGCCTTCCCACTCCTTCACCCGCATGGTGACGTTGGACAGGCGCTCGAGCTTGTCGGCGAGCGCCGTCATCTCGTGGAAATGGGTGGCGAAGATGGCACGGCAGCGATTGTTTTCGTGCAGATATTCCACCGCCGCCCAGGCGATCGACAGGCCGTCGAAGGTCGAGGTACCGCGGCCGATCTCGTCGAGAATGACCAGCGCGCGTTCGCCGGCCTGGTTGAGGATCGCCGCCGTCTCGACCATCTCGACCATGAAGGTCGAGCGCCCCCGGGCCAGATCGTCGGAGGCGCCGACGCGCGAAAACAGCCGGTCGACGACGCCGATGCGCGCCTCGGCGGCCGGCACGTGGCCGCCCATCTGGGCGAGAATGGCAATCAGCGCGTTCTGGCGCAAAAAGGTCGACTTGCCGCCCATATTGGGGCCGGTCAGGAGCCAGATCGCGCCGGGCCGGCCGGCGTCCGCCGGCGACAGGTCGCAGTCGTTTGCCACGAACGGCTCGCCGTCCTGGGCGCGCAACGCCTTTTCCACCACTGGGTGCCTGCCGGCTACGATCTGAAAGTCCAGGCTGGTGTCGACCACCGGGCGCGCGTAGCCCTCGTCCTCGGCGAGCACGGCGAGCGCCGTCGACAGGTCGAGCACGGCGAGCGCACGCGCGCCGGCCCGGATCGCATCCGCACACGCCACCGCCTCGGCGACAAGCGTGGCGAAGATCTCCAGCTCGATCGTCAGCGCGCGGTCGGCCGCGTTGGCGATCTTGGTTTCGAGCCCGGCCAGTTCGGTGGTCGTGAAACGCATGGCGTTGGCCATGGTCTGGCGGTGGATGAAGCGCGCCTTGGCCGCGTCCGTCCCCGTCAGCGCCGCATGATGGTTGGCGGTGACCTCGATGTAGTAGCCCAGAATGTTGTTGTGGCGGATCTTGAGCGAGCGGATGCCCGTCTCCTCGATCAGGCTCGTCTCCATCGCCGCGATCACCCGGCGCGCCTCGTCGCGCAGAGCCCGCATCTCGTCGAGTTCGGCATGATAGCCGCGCCGCACGAAACCGCCGTCGCGCTTCAGCAAGGGCAGTTCGTCGGCGAGTGCGGCCTTGAAATGACCGCGCAGCGCCGCCGGCAAAGCGGCGATCGCCTCCAGCGCGCCGGCGATCTCGGCCGGCGGGGAGGCGTCTTCAAACAGTGCCGCCGCCTCGGCGGCCGCCGCCATCCCCGAAGCGAGCGCGCCCAGATCGCGCGGCCCGCCGCGATTGAGCGCCAGGCGGGCCAGGGCACGCGGCATGTCGGCCACGCCCTTCAGGCTCGCACGCACGGCATCGGCCAGAGCCCGTTCGGCACGGAAATAGGAGACCGAATCGAGCCGCTCGTTAATGGCGTCAGGATCCGTCAGCGGCGACATCAGCCGCTCGGCGAGCAGGCGCGCGCCGCCACCCGTCAGCGTCCGGTCGATGACGTTGAACAGCGACCCCTCGCGCTTTCCAGACAGGGTGCGGGTCAGCTCGAGATGGGCGCGCGTGGCCGGATCGATGAACATCGTCGTGCCGGCATCCTGGCGCGCGGGGCGCATCAGCGGCGGCCGCTCCGCCTTCTGCGTGCGCTCCACATAGGCGATCGCGCCGCCGATGGCGGAGAGTTCCGCACGCGCGAAATCGCCGATCCCGTCAAGCGTGGCGAGGCCGAAGAACCGTGCCGCGCGTTCGGCGGCGGCGGTCGATTCGAACAGGCTCGGCGGCAAGGGCGTGACGATGCGGCCGAGCACATCGAAGACCGGCCTGAACTCCGGATCGTGGAACACCGGATCGGCGACGATCAGCTCGCGTGGATCGATCCGCAGAATGTCGGCCAGAAGCCGGTCGGGCGCGGTGGCGGCGACCAGGAAGGTACCGGTCGAGATGTCGATCCAGGCGAGCCCCAGCCCGTCCTCGCCGCGCACCCGCCCCAGCGCCATCAAATGGTTGGCCTCCGACGGGGCCAGAAGCTTTTCCTCGGTGATGGTGCCGGGCGTGACCAGCCGAACCACGTCGCGGCGCACCACCGATTTGGAGCCGCGCTTCTTGGCCTCGGCGGGGTCCTCGGTCTGCTCGCACACC
This sequence comes from Nitratireductor sp. StC3, assembly GCF_003015025.1. NCBI lineage: Bacteria > Pseudomonadati > Pseudomonadota > Alphaproteobacteria > Hyphomicrobiales > Phyllobacteriaceae > Nitratireductor > Nitratireductor sp. StC3. The sequence goes on from NZ_PYBP01000011.1 coordinate 40,815, forward strand.
GCCACGCGATGACCGAGGGCGATCAGCTTTTGCAGATAATCGTCGGCGGCATGAACCGGCACGCCGCACATCGGAATATCCTCGCCGAGATGTTTGCCGCGCTTGGTCAGCGTGATGCCGAGCGCGCGCGAGGCCACCAGCGCGTCGTCGAAGAACAGTTCGTAGAAATCGCCCATGCGGTAAAACAGCAGCGAATCCGGGTTCGCAGCCTTGATCTCGATATATTGCTCCATCATCGGCGTGGCCGCCGGGGAAGCGTTCTTGACGGGGCGATGCTGGTTCACTCTCGAGCCGCGGCCAAAGGTCCGTTTTCGCGTAAATCCTGAAACTGTTTCCTGCTTGGCGATTTACAGGCCCGAAGTGTAGCCTTAATCGAAACGCTCCACAAAAGAAGCGCCGAAAAGGCGCAAAACCGGGCAGGAAGCGCAGACCCATCATGGCCGAAAAAAGCAAGAACGATCAACAAGGTCCCTCTGTCTCGGCGGCGGAAGCACTCGATTTTCACGCCGCCGGACGGCCCGGCAAGCTTGAAATCAACCCCACCAAGCCGATGGCGACCCAGCGCGACCTGTCGCTGGCCTATTCGCCGGGCGTGGCCGCGCCGGTCAAGGCCATCCACGAGGATCCCAGCCGCGCCTTCGACTACACGACCCGCGGCAATATGGTGGCGGTGATCTCCAACGGCACGGCGATCCTCGGCCTGGGCAATCTCGGCGCGCTGGCCTCGAAGCCGGTGATGGAGGGCAAGGCGGTGCTGTTCAAGCGCTTCGCCGACGTCGATTCGATCGACCTCGAGGTCGACACCGACGACGTCGACGAGTTCATCAACTGCGTGCGTTTTCTCGGCCCGTCCTTCGGCGGCATCAACCTGGAAGACATCAAGGCGCCCGACTGCTTCATCATCGAAAGCCGGCTGCGCGAAATAATGGACATCCCCGTCTTCCACGACGACCAGCACGGCACCGCGATCATCGCCGCGGCGGGGCTGATCAACGCGCTGGAGATCACCGGGCGCGACATCAAGACGACCCGGCTGGTGTGCAACGGCGCCGGCTCGGCCGGCATCGCCTGTATCGAATTGATCAAGGCGATGGGCTTTCCGCCCGAAAACGTCATCCTGTGCGACACCAAGGGCGTCGTCTACCAGGGGCGTAAGGAGGGCATGAACCAGTGGAAGTCCGCCCATGCCGTCAACACCAAGCACAGGACCCTGGCCGAGGCGCTCGACGGGGCCGACATCTTTTTCGGCCTCTCGGCCAAGGGCGCGCTGACGCCTGCCATGGTCCAGTCGATGGCCAAGAACCCCATCATTTTCGCGATGGCCAATCCCGATCCCGAGATCACGCCGGAGGAAGTGGCCGAAATCCGCACCGACGCCATCATGGCGACCGGCCGTTCGGACTATCCGAACCAGGTCAACAACGTGCTCGGCTTTCCCTATATTTTTCGCGGAGCGCTCGACGTGCGCGCGACGACCATCAATGACGACATGAAACTTGCCGCCGCCGAGGCGCTGGCCGCGCTCGCGCGCCAGGACGTGCCCGACGACGTGGCCGCCGCCTATCAGGGCAACCGACCGAAATTCGGCGCCAACTACATCATCCCGGTGCCCTTCGACCCGCGATTGATCTCGGCGGTGCCGGTCGCCGTGGCCAAGGCGGCGATGGATTCGGGCGTGGCCCGCCGGCCGATCCTCGACCTTTCCAACTATGCGCGGGAACTGTCGGCCCGGCGCGATCCGATCGCCTCCACCTTGCAGCGCATCTACGAGCGCGTGCGCCGCCAGCCCAAGCGCGTGGTGTTCGCCGAGGGCGAGGAGGAACAGGTCATGCGCGCCGCCGTCTCCTATGCCAACCAGCGCCTGGGCACCGCGATCCTGCTCGGCCGCGACGAGCAGATCCGGGAAACCGCCAAACAGGCCGGCGTCGATCTCAACAAGCCCGGGATCGAGATCATCAATGCGCGCCTGTCGCGCCGCAACGGCATTTATGCCGACTATCTGTACGAACGCCTGCAGCGCAAAGGCTTCCTGTTTCGCGACTGTCAGCGGCTGATCAACAACGACCGCAACCATTTCGCCGGCGCCATGGTCGCGCTCGGCGATGCAGACGCGATGGTGACCGGCGTGACCCGCAACTATTCCACCGTGCTCGACGACGTGCGCCGGGTGATCGACGCCAAACCCGGCCATCGGGTGATCGGCGTGTCGATCGCGCTGTGCCGCGGACGCACCGTCATCGTCGCCGACACCGCCGTGCACGACATGCCCAATTCGGAGCAGATCGCCGACATCGCCGAGGAGGTGGCCGGCTTTTCGCGGCGCATGGGCTACGAGCCGCGCGTGGCCATGCTCGCCTATTCGACCTTCGGACACCCGCCGGGCGAGCGCTCAGAGCGCGTGCAGGAGGCCGTCAAGATCCTCGACAAGCGCCGGGTCGATTTCGAGTATGACGGCGAGATGGCCGCCGACGTCGCGCTCAACCCGAAGCTGATGGCGCAATATCCGTTCTGCCGGCTGTCGGGGCCGGCCAATGTGCTGGTCATGCCGGCCTTCCACTCGGCCTCGATCGCCACCAAGATGCTGCAGGAACTGGGGGGCTCGATGGTGATCGGCCCGTTGCTGGTCGGGCTGAACAAGCCGGTGCAGATCGTCTCGCTCAACGCCAAGGACAGCGACATCGTCAACATGGCCGCGATCGCGGCCTACAATGCCGGGGCATGACCGTTCCGCCCGGCCCTTAAAAAGGGCCGGGCAAGGCCGCCATCAGTGTCCCGGCCTGTCGTCCTCGGCCTCGTCGTCGGCGGCCGGCTCGAAGCGCGCCTGCCATTGCGTCAGCAATCGCAGGCGGGCGTCCTCGCCGCGATGGCCGCAGCGGTGCATCTCCTGGCGCAGGGCGAGCCGCAGGGCCGAGCGCGCGAGGCGGGTTTCGGACGGCGTGAACTCGTCGGGCGCTTCGCCGCGCGACAGGGCGGTTAGCAACCGGTTCTTCTCCGCGACCGCCTCGGGAAGGCCATACTTCGTCAAAAGGGCCTGGAAACCGGCATCCAGCGTGGCGTCGAAGGCCCGGTCCTCACCCAACGGGCCGATCACCGGATGACCCGGATGCAGCGCTGCGAGCGGCATCAGCCCGTCGGGAATCGGCGTGTTGGCGGAATGGGTGCGGCCCGACTTGAGAAGCTTGGGCAGAACGTGGGTATGCGGCCCCGGCGGCGACACGCCGCCCGTGTCGGGACCGCCGATCTTCTGGTAGACCTCGACCCGGCCGATCCCGGTGACGGCGACGCGATGCGGATGGGCCGAAAGGATCGCCGCCATTGCCGGATTGCCCGGCTCCAGCAGCGAGCGACCGAGCGACGACCGCAAAACGGCAAGCAGCGCGGCGTCTCGGGTCCGGATGCAGAAATCCGATTGCGGCAGCGACAGCCCCATGTCGAACAGGATCGCGCCGCGATCCGCCTCGCGAATGGCGCCGTCGTCGGGGCCGAGTTCGCTGAGCGTCGCGCGGCAGGCGCGGCGGGCCGCGGTCTGCGGCAGGCACAGCGCCAGCGCATGGCTCCAGCGATGCCGTTTCGGGCTCAGCGTCTCGTAGGCGACGGGAACGACCGCCGCCAGCGCGGCACGGTCGAGCGCGATGCCGCCGCGGGCGGTGGCGCGCGTCAGGGTGGCGGGATCGTCCACGACCGTCGTCTCGCCGTCGTCGTGATGAAATTCGGCGATGGCGCCGAAAGTGCCCATGCTCCAGCCGCACTGCCAGTCGGCCAGGGCGCGTCGCAACAGATTTTCAAGATCGTTCACCGGAGCACCGTCCTTTCGTCCTTGGCGTTCTGTGTCGTCAGATCCAGCGGCTGCACGACGAGACCGCCGGCCGCCTCGCCGAAAAAGGCTTCGACGGCATAGATGTCCCGCAGGCGTTTCGGGCTCAGCACCTGCCGGGGCGGACCGTCGGCGACGATGCGGCCACGGTCGAGCAGCACCAGCCGCGTGCACCAGCGCGCCGCAAGCCCGAGATCGTGCAAGGAGGCGACGACGCCGCGACCCTCGCGGGCGAGATCCGCGAAGAGGCGCATCAGGCCGATCTGGTGCTCGGGATCGAGGCCGGCGGTCGGCTCGTCGGCAAGCAGCAGCGGCGCCTCCTGCGCCAGCGCGCGGGCGATCAGCACCCTGGCCTTTTCGCCGCCCGACAGCGCCGTCGCCTGGCGGTGGCGGAAGGCGGCGATCTCCATGCGCGCGAGCGCGGCGTCGACCGCCGCGCGATCCTGCACCCCCGGAGCGGTCAACGGGCCGCGATGCGGGGCGCGGCCGAGCCCGACCAGCATCTCGACCGAGACCGGCCAGGCGATCTCGCGCTCCTGCGGCAGGTAGGCGATGCGCAGGGCGCGCTCCCGCGCCGACAGCCGCGCCGCCGGCATGCCGCCGATCTCCGCCGTGCCGCGTGCCGCGACCAATCCCAGCGCCGCGCGCAGCAGGGTCGACTTGCCGGCACCGTTCGGCCCGATCAGTCCGACGAATTCGCCTTCGCCGACGCGCAGCGACACGTCGTCGAGAACCTCGCGGCCGCCAAGCGCGACACCGATCCCGGACAGGGCAAGCAGGCTCATGTCAGCCTCCCGCGGCTGCGCCAGATCAGCCAGAGGAAGAACGGCGCGCCGACGATCGCCGTCAGAACGCCGAGCTTCAGGTCGCGGCCGGGCGCGATCAGCCGCACCAGGATGTCGGCCGCCAGCAAGACGCAGGCGCCGCCGAGTGCCGATGCCGGCAAAAGCCTTGACGGGCGCGCGCCGACCAAGGGCCTGAGCAGATGCGGCACGACCAGGCCGACAAAGCCGATCGCGCCGGCCACCGCCGTCGCCGCGCCGACGCAGGCCGCGGTGCCGAAAACGGCGAGGAACCGCACCCGGCGCATGTCGACGCCGAGGCTCGTGGCGGCGTCGCCGCCCAGCGTCAGCGTATCGAGCGGGCGGGCGAGCATGGCCAGCATCGCCCAGCCGAGGAGGATGAACGGGCCGGCCAGCCAGACATGGTCCATGGAGCGGTCGGTGAGCGAGCCCAGCATCCAGAACAGGATTTCGAGCGCGGCGAACGGGTTGGGCGACAGGTTGAGCGCCAGCGAGGTCATCGCCCCGGCGAAGCTCGACACCGCGACGCCGGCCAGAATGACGGTCAGCGTGCCGCCATGCATGCCGGCCAATGCCTGGACGACGAGCACACCGACAACCGCGGCCGCCAGCGCCGACAGCGGCAGGGCGAGCGGAAAGGCGGCCGACAGGCCGGTATAGATCGCCAGCACGGCGCCGAGCGAGGCCGAGGCGCTGACCCCGATCAACCCCGGCTCTGCCAGCGGATTGCGCAGATAACCCTGCAGCGCGGCGCCCGAAAGGCCGAGCGTGGCGCCGATCATCAGGCCAAGCAGCGCGCGCGGCAGGCGTATTTCGCGCATGATCAGAACGATCGCGCCGCCATCGCCGGAGACGAGCGCGGCAAGCGAATCGGCAAAACCGATCGCCGCGGGCCCGACCGTCAGCGACAGGACGAACAACACCGTTGTCGCGCCGCCGAGCAGTGCCAGCAACAGGCGGTAGCGTGCCACCTCACTCATTCCGGGCCGCCCGCTGCCGGTCGTCCATGGCCTGTTTGAGGATGCGAGCGGCAATCAGCGTGAAAGGGGCGCCGCACAGCCAGTATTTGTCCGGGATTTCGACCTCCGCGACCTGGTGCGCAAAGGCGCGGAAGGCCGGATGACGAAAATTTTCCTGGGCGAGCGCGGGACTGTCGAAGCGCCGTGCGCCGGTCACGACCAGGTCGGGATCGGCGGCGATCAGGCTTTCCAGCGGCAGCCGACCGGCTCCGAAGATGCCCAGCGAAGCGGCGATGTTGTCGAGCCCGGTTTCGGCGATGACGGCGTCGGCGAGCGAGCCCGGCCCGACCGTATAGCTGTTGGAGGAATAGACGGCCACCGAGCCCTGAGCCGGCGATGCGGCCAGCGCGACAAGCCCGGCGTTAAGATCGGCAAGCAGCATGGCCGCCCGCTCCTGCCGGTTGAGGATCGCGCCCATGCGGGCAATGTTTTGCCGGACGTCGTCGAAACCGGTTTCCGGCGCGAACTCCTCGACGCGGAAGCCGAGCCGGCGCAGCAACGCCACCGTTGTGCGCGTCGTGTAGGTGCCGGCAATTACCAGATCCGGCCGCATCAGGAAGATTTCCTCCGCCAAGCCGTGATTGGCGACATAGGCGCGAGCGCGTGCGGCAAGCACCGATGCGCCCGGATCGGCGGCCAGATACGAGACCGAATGGAGCTGGTCCTTGTCCGCGATCAGCATGGCGAGCTGGTCGGTGCACAGATTCATCGACACGACGCGGGCAGGTGCGGTTTCGGCGCGCGCCAGCGCCGGCGCGCAGACCGCCAGGGCGGCGGCGCACGCCGCCCCGAGCCATCGGCGAAGGACGCGTCGTTGCGTCATCGCGATCAGAAACTGCCCTTGAGGCCGAAAAAGGCGACCAGGCCCTGGGTGTTGTAGCCGAGCACGTCCTCGTACTCCTCGTCGAACAGGTTTTCGATGCGGGCGAACCCCTCGACTGTCTCGTTGAAGCGGAAGCTGCCGCCGACATTGACCACCGTATAGGGCTTCAGCCTCACACGGGAGGATGGAAAGGTCGAGAAGTCGAGATCGAGCATTTCGCCGTTGAAGACGACTTCGCCGAAGACGCGGGCACGGTTGTCGTAGAAATTATAGGCCGTGTTCAGCGATCCCGAATGCTTCGGCCGGCGCACTTCCACCAGGCGCGGCCCGCCGGCCACCGTCTGCTCGGTGGCGTCGGTATAGGTATAGGTCGCCGTGGCCGTGAACCCGTTGAACAGATCGACCGTCGCGGCGACCTCGACGCCCTGGCGCTCGCTGCGGCCGCCGAGATTGACCGGCGTCGGCAAAGGCCCGGCATAGGAGGTGGCGATCTCGTTGGTGAGATCCTGGTTGAAATAGGTCAGGTCGACGACCAGCATGCCGCCGAAAAAGCCCTGCTCGACGCCGACATCCCAGCCGAAACTCTCTTCAGGCAACAGGCCCGGATTGCCGACGAACTGGGTCGGCAGATACCCGAACTGCTCGAAGAAGGTCGGGTTGGTGACCCCGGTGCCCAGCGAGGCGTGCAGGCGGGTGTCGGTGCCGGGAATGCGCCAGGCAGCGCTGAGGCTGTAGGTGGTGACGTCGCTGAAGGCGTCGTTGTCGTCGCGCCGCAGCGCGGCGTTCAGGGAGACCTGATCGAGGAACTCGCCGCGATATTCGCCCACGAAGGAATTGGTGTTGCGGGCAAGCTTGTTCGTCAGGTGCGACGGCAGGAAGGTTTCCCGCTCCCACTCATATCCGCCGGTGAGACGGTGGCGGGCCTCCAGCAGGCTCGGCGTGTCGAATTCCCACGTCGCCTGGTAAAGACCGTTATAGCGAGCACCGGAATTGGACGAAGTCAGCGCCCCGCCGGCAAAGTTTTCGCGGAACGTATCGCTGCCGGTAAAGCGCAGCCGCTGGGTCAGCGCGCCGTCGAAGGCGACATGGGTCGCGCCGAGCGAGCCGAACAGTTCGCGGCTCGCGACCTGGTCGTCCGTGTCGAGCACCTGGCCGTAGGTCGGGCTGCCCCAGCCATAATCCTGCGCGTCGAGGTCGCTCTTGCGGTCCACGTAACGCAGCGTGCCGTCGACGCTGAGCGCGGGCGTCAGGTCGACCGTGAAACGACCGTTCATCGTGGCGTTGCGGTCGCCGTCGCGTTCGGTCCCGTAGTCGGAGACGTTGAAACCGCCTGTGTTGCGCAACAGGCCCGACAGCGCCACGTCGTAGTTCTCGCCGCCGCCGCGCATCGACAGGCCGCCGAGCCAGGTGCCGTCTGTGCCGGCCTCGGAGCGGATCGAGGTCGAAAATCCGTTGCGCTCGCCGCGCTTGGTGATGATGTTGATCACGCCGGCGGTGGCGTTGGAGCCCCAAAACGCGCTTTGCGGGCCGCGCAGCACCTCGATGCGCTCGATGTCGTCGACCAGAAGGCTGCCGAAATCGAACTCGCCCGAGGAGGTCTCGTTCATTTCGATGCCGTCGATCATCACCAGCACGTGGTTGCCTTCCGCGCCGCGCATGCGCAGCTGCGTCAGGCCGCCATAGGCGCCGGTGCGCGACACGGCCACGCCCGGCACCATGCGCAGGGCGTCGGCGACATAGCGCACCCGGTTCTGCTGCAAGGTCTCGCCCGGGATCACCGTGTGCGCGCGGCCGGACTTTTCAGCCTCCACCGGCGTGCGCCCCTCGCTGATCAACAACCGGTCGAGCTTGGTGATTTCGGTATCGGCGTCGCCCGTGTCCTCGGCCTGCGCGGTCGTCACACCGGCAAGCGCCAACGCGCCCGCTAGGATATGTTTTCTGTGCATAGCTGCCCCTCTTGCGGCTGGTCGCGCAACCCGACAGGGCGTTGCGCGGCATGACAAAACCGCAGGCGGAGATCGGTCAGGGGCAGATTGGCAGACATAGACGTTCTCACCCCTCGGCCGTTCCCGGCTGCGGCAACACTTCATCGAATGTCACCGCAACGGACGGCCGCGCCTGAACACACCCCGTGTCCTGGCATGGGTGACCGGTCCTGGCAGGTCTCCTGACTTCCGTCTCGTCGCCCGGCTCCGCCTTCCCGGCCGCGAACGGCCAGTGGCATCATGGAAGCGGGCTCAACGGTTACAGTTGCGGGGGCAGCCACGGATTTGGCCGGCATGCGACCTCACCGTGTTCCCTTTTCATCCACCCGAGGGCGGAACCAGATCCGAGCGCGACCCTAGAGATATCAGCAAAAGCTTGTCAAGCGCATACGCGGAGAACTCCGGCGTGGTCCATCGGAAAGTTCTCGCTCATCGTTCCGTGCCCGAATAGGCCGGGAGGCGCGTCTCGATCGTGGCGCAGAGATCGAGCAGCACCCGCTCCCTGCCCGGCTTGCCGACAACCTGGACGCCGAGCGGAATTCCGTTCGCATCGCGCCCGATCGGCAGGGTGACCACCGGCCATCCCAGCAAGGTAACCGGGACGGTGAAACGGGTCAGCGCGTCGAAATAGAAGAGCGGACCGGCGGCGGTGTCGAAGCGCTGTGCGTAGTCGCGCACCCCGGCCCTGTCCGAGCTCGGGGCGAGGTGCCGGAACGCGCACAAGCCGGTGACCGGCAAAGCCAGCGCGTCGAGGCCGTCAAAACGCGCGGCGGCCTCGCGCCGCGCTGCGGCCATGCGCGCCAGATTGTCGGCATGGCGCGCACCGTCCCTGCGATATCCGGCATGAACGTGGGCGAGGAAACCTGGCGAGCGCCGCGCCGGGCTCCGGTCACGCCGTAGCAGCCAGCGAATCGGCGCTGGGATCAGCGCACCGGTCTCGTAGCCCATGATCTCGCCGAAAAGCCTGTAGCTCTCGGGTTTAAACAGGAGACGCATCGGGTCGGTCTCGACGGCGATGCCCGTGGCGGCGAGCCGGGTGGAAAACCCGTCCCAGACCGCGCGGGCCGCTGCCTCCATCGGCGCGGGCCCATCCGGCGTCCACAGGCCGATCCGGTACGATCCCGACGTTTCTTTTCCGGCTTCGGCTCCGGCAAGACAGTCCCAGAGAAAGGCGAGATCGTCGACCCGCCGCGCGATCGGCCCTATCCGCGCGAAGTGTTGCAGGCGCTGCCCGCCGGGCAACATGCCGTCAGCAGGCCAGGCGTCCTCCGTCGGGGTAAGCGAGGTCACGCCGCACCATGCCGCCGGCAGGCGCAGCGAGCCGGCAAGATCGGCGCCGATATCGAGAAGGCTCATGCCGCTCGCCACCGCCGCCGCGCCGCCGCCCGAGCTGCCGCCGGCGGTGAAGCGGGGATCGTGCGGGTTGTTGGTGCGGCCGCGCCGTCGGTTGAACGTCTGGAAGTCGAGCGCGTTGGGCGGCAACGCGGTCTTGCCGGTCACCTCCGCGCCCAGCTCGACCAGCCTGGCCACGATCGTCGCGCTCGCCCGGTCCGCGCGCCGGCTGGGACGCTCGAGCCCGAATGTCCGCGGCCACCCCCCGGCCGCGATCTGGTCCTTGACCGTGACGGGCAGGCCGTTCAGCGGCCCTTTCGCCGTGCGGGGCGACTGTTCGCGACGGGCCTCGAACGCGTTGACGACCGGTTCGACGTCTTCGCGTCGGGCGCGCAAGGCGCCATAGAGGGCTTCGCGCGTCGCTTCGTTTGCGAGCCCGGCGACGGTCTCGCGCAAAGGACGGGTCAGGATTTCGGGTATGTCGATGGTCATGGTCTTCCCCAACGCTGCGTTCGCCCCGTTGGATAAGTCCCGCCGACCGGCCTAGGCTTTCCCGATCGTGCTTTTGTGGACCGGAAGGTGGATAAGCGCACTCAGCGCTGCGCCCGGCGCCTCGATCCGCGACGTCAGATAGGTTTCCACCATCCATCCGGGCCGCAGCCTCAGGTTCAACCGGCCCAGGCCGACGCGCGCGGCGCGATGCCATGTCAGGTGCAGCGTGTTCAGCGGGCCGCGATGGGGAAAGATTGCGTAGAGCCCGGCCTCTATCCGCGTCCGCCCCTCCGCCCAGGCCAGGCCGCGCTCGGTGTCGAAAAGCGCACCGAAATGGGCGACGGCGCTCTGATCCTCGAAAGCGGCGGGACCCTGGGCATAACCGGCGGCGAAAGCCGCCTCGTCCTTGCCCAAGACGCGCGCCAGATCGTCGAACGCGGCTTGTGTCGAAGCCAGGTCGGGGAAGTAGCGCCCGTCGATCATGCCGGTCGCCCGCCGCCAGCACAGCCATTGCCCCGGCAGTTCCATCAGATCGCAGGCCAAGGCAAACGATTGGGCCTCGACAGGTCTCAGGAAAGGCCGCGGCGGCGCGCCGCACAGGGCCGGATCGAGCCCATCCCGGCGAAAGGCATCGGGCGTGATGCCGAAATGCGCCTTGAAGGCACGCGTCAGCGCCGCGTGGGTCTCGAACCCGCAATCGAGTGCGATGTCGAGAATGCGCGCGTCGGTTTGCGAAAGCGCGATCGCCGCGCGTTCGAGCCGCCTGCTTCGGAGATAGCCGGCAACCGTTTCGCCCGTGGCCGCCGCGAAGCGGCGCTGGAAATGATGCTCGGCCATGCCGCTATCCCGGGCAAGGTCGGCGATCCGGTGGCGGGCGCTCAGATCGCGCTCGATGACAGCGCAGGCGCGGGCGATTTTGGTGGCGTTGCGTGCGGCAGTGTCGGATGGGGCTGACATTGCCCGTCATTACGGAAAAATCGTCGGTGATCAAAGCCCGCAGCTTTCCGCGCCGGGCCCGGCGTCGGCATGTGTGACAGCCGTTCGCCGAACGCAGCGGGAAAATTTTCGAGACCGCATGCTGCCGAACATGGTCGGTTCGTGGTAGCCGTTCGCCACACGCGCGCATCATCCAGCGAAACCGAACGGGAGTTTCCCCATGCAGCTCAATGTCTATCTGTCCGGTGAAATCCATACCGACTGGCGCGAGACGATCGTGTCGGCCTGCGAAGGGCTCGACATCGACTGGTACGGCCCCGTGACCGACCACAGCGCCTCCGACGATTGCGGCGTGGAGATCTTCGGCGCCGAAAGCGACAAGTTCTGGCACGACCGCAAGGGGGCGCTGCTCAACGCCGTGCGCATCCGCACCGGCATCGAGCGCGCCGACGTGCTGGTGGTGTGTTTCGGCGAAAAATACCGGCAATGGAACGCGGCCTTCGACGCCGGCTATGCGGCAGCGCTCGGCAAACCGTTCATCGTGCTGCACCCGCCCGAATTCGACCACGCGCTGAAGGAGGTCGACGCCGCCGCCAACGCGGTCGCGCGGACCCCCGACGAAGTGGCGCGCGCGCTGCGCTACCTGATCACCGGCGCCCTATAAGGCGTTTGCAGGCGAAGTGGCCGCCGGCCCGCCGTTTCAACTGCGTCGAACAATAGGGTAGAACCGGCACGCGCGGGCGGGACGGCAAACGGCACGACGCCTCAGGCGGACGCGGCGCGGCCGGCCTGAGCCGAAAGCCGCGCAGCCAGTTCGGTCCGGTTGCGGACGCCGAAACGGTGGCGGAGATTGGCCACGTGCTCCTTCACCGTGTTTTCGGAGATCGCCATGGCGCGCGCGATCTCCTTGTTGCTGCGTCCCAGGCGCACCAGGCGCGCCACCTCGGCCGAACGGGGCGGCAGGGCGGCTTCGGCACAGCCGCCCGACGGCGCGTGCGCGACGAACCCGCTTTCGGCGATCCGGTCCAGCGCCATCGAACTCGCGCGGCAGATGATGTCCATGCGCGCGCGAACGAGTTCGTCGGAGCGGCCGCCGTGACCGAGACCGGCCGTATAGAGGATCCCCGCCAGCGCGCCGTCGAGACATAGCGGGCCGCAGAGATTGCCGTCGTAACCCCAGCGCCGAAGCAGCCTGAACATCTCGCTGTGGCGCCAGTCGCGGTCGCCGTAGATCGACATGCCGGTGGTCGCCACGGGCCGTTGATGCAGGCTCTCGATCAGCGGATCGTTGGCGCCCAGCCGGTCGGTATAATCGTCGAGCATGCCCGGATCGACTTGGTGGCTGTATTTCAGCACCGGCATCGAGCCGTCGAGCAGGTAGAACCCGAGCGTCGGCGTGCCGACGAGCCGGCTGACGGCGCGCTGGCAGGCAAGCCCGAGTTCGCTCATGGAGCCGCTGCAGGCGATCGAGGCCACGCAGTCGGCCAGCACCGCCTCCGTTACGCGCGGAGCATGCATTCCTCCCGTCCTCCCGACATCGACCTCCCCTCCGATCCGATCCGATCGCCCGAACCGCCTCTCCTGCGGCCGGTCGCGCGCAGGCTTCGACCAGTCGAACACGGGATCATATCGCGTCGCGGCGCCGGCACCTACCCCCCCGGGCGCGGGGGTTGTCGCCTTGAGCAGGCCGCCAGCATGGTTGCCACATCGGGCGCCGAGCCGACCGCGTCTAGAGCGATCCGCCGGACCATCCCGACGCCAATCGCGCGGCGACGATCGGGTCTCCGCGTTACGCAGTCCACAGGGAGCGCAGATCGATGAACGTCCACCCCAAGCAACGTGAATATCTCGAACGCGTCGACGAGATCCTGCCGCTCGTGGAGGAACGCGCCGGCGCGGCCGAGGCGCAGGGACACCTGACCGACGACGTCGTGGCCGCGATGCGCAGCTCCGGGCTCTACACGATGATGTATCCCGCCGCCGTCGGCGGCGGCGACGCGACGCTGGTCGAGATGATGCGCGTCGTCGAACGCCTGTCCCACGCCCACGCCTCGGTCGGCTGGTGCACGATGGTCAACAACATGGAAGGCATGATGATGGCGGCCTTCATCGCCGACGAAGGCATCGCCACCGTGTTCGCCAACGGGCCGGACATCACGATCGCCGGCAACGGCGTGCCGCGCGGTTTCGCGCGGCCGGTGGACGGCGGATACATGATCCGCGGCCGCTGGGCCTATGGCAGCGGCATCCATCACGCCGAATGGATCCACACGGGCTGCTTCATCACCGACCAGGAGGGCAACATGGTGATGGGCGAGGATGGCCCGAAGATCATCATCACCCACCATCCCCGCGACACGATCAAGCTGCTCGGCAATTGGGACGTGCTCGGCCTGCGCGCCACCGGCAGCTACGACTACACCTTGCCGGACGGACAGGAGGAGCTGTTCGTGCCCGCCACCATGACCTACCGTTTCGACGACACGGTACCGCTGCGCGGCGGCCCGCAATGCGGTCTGGGCCTGGCCGGGCTCAGCGCCTTCGGCCATACGAGCTGGGCGCTCGGCGTCGGCCGGCGCGTCCTCGACGAACTGGCCAAGGTGATCGTCGAGCGCACCGATCCGTTCGGCAAATCGGCCGACAGCCCGAGCTTCCGGTTCCAATTCGCGCAGGCAGAGGCGCGCTACCGCGCCGCACGCGCGCTGGCCTACGAGACATGGCTCGCCATCGACGCGCGCGCCATGAAAGGCGAAGCCCAGCCGCTGGAAGCGGTGACGATGGCCAAATTGTGCCTGCGCCACCTGCACGACGTGATCTCCGACGTCGCCACTTTCGCCCACCGCGCCGCGCGCGGCGCCTCCCTGCACGCCACCCCGATGCAGCGCGTCTATCGCGACATCCACGCCGGCACCCAACATATTCTGATGGCCGACCAGATCGTCGAGGAATGCGGGCGCGCCTTGCTCGGCTTAACCGGCGAGAACGCCGAGTGGACCGTCTTCGGCATCAAGGGATGACGCCCGACCTCGATCGCCCGCCGCATGGCCGAGAGACGTTTGCCGGGAGAAGGCCGATGAATGCCGAGCCCGCCCAGCGCGCCCCGCGAATCGTCGGCTTTTGCGGCACGACCTGGCGTCCGGCCCGCGCCTACGCGCTGGTCGAGGCCGTCGGCGGCGAATTGCGGCGCGCGCACGGCTTGCACCCGGTCGTCCACGACCTGGTCGACGCGGTGCCCGATCTGTGCTCGACCCGGCCCGAGGCGATGGGGCCTCGCGCCCGCGCGCTCCTGGCCGAGTTGCAGGCCGCCGACGGCATCATCATCGGCTGCCCGGTCTTCCAGGGCTCCTTCCCGGGCCTGTTCAAACACGTCTTCGACATGGTCGCGCCGGGTGCGTTGCGCGACCGGCCGGTGCTCTTGACGGCGGTTGGCGGCGGCATGCGCCATTCGCTGATGGTGGAGCATCAGCTTCGCCCGCTGTTCGGCTTCTTCGAGGCCCGTACCGTGCCGACCGCCGTCTATGCCTGCGCGGCCGAACTCGAGCCCGGTCGCCCGCTGCCGGTGCCGCTGACGACGCGGATCGGCATCGCCGCCGAGCAGTTCGCCAGGCAATTCGACCACCGCAGGGCTTCGGCCGCATGACAACAGGAAAACCAGCCGCCATGAAAGACACCCATTTGCAGGGTTTTGCCCGCACGAGCCAGACGATCAACGGCATCCGGACCGAATTGCTGGAGATCGGCGACGGTCCGCCGCTGGTCTTCCTGCACGGAACCGGCACCTTCACCGGCTTCGAGATGGCCAGGCAATGGGCCGCCTCGCATCGGGTGATCATCCCGTTCCATCCGAATTTCGGACTGTCGGGCGACAGTCCCGACTATGACGGCATCGAGGACTACGTGCTGCACTATCTCGACCTGTTCGACCGCCTCGGGCTCGGAGCGGTCGATCTGGTCGGCTTTTCGCTCGGCGGCTGGATCGCGGCCGAGCTCGCCCTGCGCCAGCCCGCGCGCGTTTCCAGACTGGTTCTGGTGGCGCCGGCGGGACTGGTCGACCCGCAAGCGCCGGCCCCGAACCTGTTTGCGCTGGATCCGCAGGAAATGCCGGCCTATCTCGCCCATGATCCGGCGCGGATCCTGCCATATCTGCCGGCCGGGCCGGACCCGGCGTTCGAGGCGGCGCTGGGACGCGAGATGGGCGCGGCGCAGCGGATTGTCGGCGACGATATCCAGGGCAATCCGTTGCTGTCGCGCTGGCTGCACCGCCTGACCATGCCGGTCCTGTTGCTGTGGGGCGCCGAGGACCGGCTGCGCCCGACGGCGCAGGCGCAAAGCTGGGCCGACCGGCTGCCCGACGCCCGAACGCACCTGGTCGCCGAGACCGGCCATCTGGTTTTCGAGGAAACCCCCGAAGCGGCGCGGGTCGTCACCGATTTCCTGGGCGACTGAGCCTTTTCCAGAATCACGACACACAGCGGAGCAAGCAGCACATGAGCTTTCCCACCGACACCATGCCCGCCGGCATCACCACCAAGGACGAGGCCACCGACGGCCTGGTGTGGAGCATTCTCGGACAGACCTACACGCTTAAGCAGACCGCGGCGGATTCGATGGCCTGGCATGCCGTGTTTCCGTCCGGAACCTTCGTGCCGCCGCACGTGCACCCGACGCAGGACGAATTCGTCTACGTGCTTGGCGGCGTCTATACGATCTGGCTCGACGGCAAGGAAGAGCAGGCTCGGCCCGGCGATCTCGTGCGCATGCCCAGGGGCATCGCGCACGGCATTTTCAACAAGGGCGACGAGACCGCCACCAGCCTGTTCTGGGTGACGCCGCGGCGGTCCCTGCAGGAGCTGTTCGCGCGCATCCACAACGTTCCCGATCCGGCCGAGGTGGTGCGCATCGCCGCCGAGCACGAGGTCGACTTCCTGCCGCCGCCGGCCGGCTAACGTCCCCGCGGGCGCTCCCACCGGGAAAATCGGCGCGCGGCCGGCTCGAGGCCGCGCCGCCGACCCGGCACCGATCCCGGTTTTGGGGCCGTGGCAAAAAAGCGGGAACGGATCGGCGCCGGCACCGTTGCCATCAGGCTTGGCAGCGGCGCGCGGACCGCGCAAGATGCCGGCTCTGGCGCGGGAGGGCACGAGGCGACCATGGTGCTCGCGATCTACAGCGTGCTTGCGACGATGCTTTTCGCCGGCACGGTGCTTCCATTCCTGCCGGTCGCGCACGGGCTTGTGCGCGTCGGCGACTTTCCGCGCCAGCAATATCTCGCCCTGGCGCTCGCGCTGATCGCGGCCGCGCCGTTCTTCGCCGACCGGACGGCAATCTGGCTCGGGATTTTGACCTTGCTGGCGGCGATCGCCGCCGTTCAGGCCGCGCTGATCGCGGCGTTCACGCCGCTGGCGCGCAAACAATCCGCCGGCTTCGACCCGCACAGGCACGACGGCGACGCTTTGCGTCTCGTCGCCGCCAACGTCAAGATGTCGAACCGGCAACGCCAGGCCATGCTGGCCGAGCTGGAGCGCGCCGATCCCGACATCCTGGTGCTGATGGAAGTGGACGAGGGGTGGGCGGCCGCCCTGTCGCCGCTTACCGGCCGCTATCGACATGTTGTGTCGCGCCCGCAAGACAACAGCTACGGCATGATCGTGGCAAGCCGGCTGGAACTTACCGAGATTGTGGTCGAATGCCTGCTGACCGAGGACGTACCCTCGGTGGTGGCGACGGTCCGAACGAAGGCTGGCCGGCGTTTCCGGCTCTATGCCCTCCATCCCGAACCGCCGGTGCCGCACCGCGGCACCACGGGGCGCGACGGGGAAACCGCGCTGGTCGCGCTCAGGGTGCGGGAGGAGACATTGCCGGTGATCGTCACCGGCGACCTCAACGACGTTGCCTGGTCGAAGACCACCCGCCGGTTTCGCCGGGTCAGCCGCCTGCTCGATCCGCGCATCGGCCGGTCCGTCTTCTCCACCTTCGACGCCCGCATCCCGCTGCTGCGCTGGCCTCTCGACCATCTGTTCCATTCCGCCCAGTTCCGGCTCGCCGGCATGCGACGGCTGGCGCCGTGCGGGTCCGACCACTTCCCGGTCGCCTTCGATCTGGTGCTGTGTTCGCAGCCGGAGACGGAAAGCCGACTTGAGCCGGCCGATGGCGACGACGTCGCACGCGCCCGCGACCTCGTCGGGGCCGCCCGCGCACGCGACGAAAAGCCGATCGGCGGCGACTGGGAGACCTGACGGCGGCGGATCAGCCGTACCAGGGTCCCTGCACGATTTCGGTGTCAACACCCGCATCCGCGACCTTGTCGGCGAAGGCCTGCGGATCGCTGCCCTTGTAATGGTACGGATAGACATAGGCCGGCTCGAATTCGGCAACGGCCGAGCTCGCCTGATCGACATCCATCGTGAAGGGCAGGTTCATCGGCACGAAGGCGATGTGGATTTCTTCCAGCGCCCGCATTTCGGGAATGTCCTCGGTGTCGCCGGCGATATAGATGCGGCGGCCGTCGACGGTCAGCACATACCCGTTGTCGCGGCCCTTGGGATGGTATTTCAGCCGCTCCTCGGTGGTGTTGTAGGCCGGAATGGCGTCGACCGTGAGCGTGCCGACATCGGTGCTCTGGCCGTTGCCGATCGCGGTGGCCCTGGCCTTGAGATCGTCGGGCAACATGTCGAACACGGCCGGATTGGTGATCAGCCGGGTGCCGTCTGCGACCAGTGCCGCCAACGTCTCGACATTGTAGTGGTCGCCGTGCTCGTGGGTGATCAGGATCAGGTCGGGCGCCGGCCGGCCCTGATAGGCCTCGGCCCCGCCGACCGGGTCGTTGTAGATCACCAGGCCCGGCACGGTCATGACGAAGGACGCGTGGGCGATCGGGTGGACGGTGATTTTTCCGCTGTCGGTTTCGTAGCTGTCGCCGCCGTCCTGGGCACGGGCGTGGAACGGCACCAATGTGGTCGCGCCGAGCCCGACAAGGCCTGCCGCGCCGAACTTGAGTGTATCGCGTCGTGTGAAGATCATTCCTGCCTCCGTTCGCTGGAGAAGCTTTTGCATGCACGCTAGTGAGAGGGACTCTCCCACATTCGGCGTCGGTCGCAATTGACGATAATGTGAGCGATGCGCGCAATCCGGACATGCGGCCGCTGCGTAGGCCGCCGTCGCGGCCTCGCCGCGATTGCGACGGGTCAGGCCGCGAAACGCTGGGCGTCGGCGCCGTAATAATTGATGTAGCGGCCGGCGATCCACTCGACGGGCAGGACCACGAACACGTCGGTGGTACGGAAATCGGCATCCACCACGCAGCCCTCGCCGAACCGGGCGCCTACCCGCAAATATCCCTTGATCAGCGGCGGCAGCTCGGCCATCGCGGTGCGGGTGTCGATCGCCTCGGCCGGCATCAGGTCCATCGTCTGATAGCGCGCCGGCACGGCGCGCACGCACCAGGCGCCTTCGGCACGGAAATTATGGGCGAGATACGAAAGAGCCCGCGCATGGGCGGCCGGAAAGACGCCCGGGAAGGACGCGCACCCCGTCATCACGTCGATGCGATGGCGCCGGCAATAGGCCCAGATGCCCTGCCACAGGAGCTCGACCGTGCGCTTGGAGCGATAGTCCGGCAGCACGCAGGAGCGCCCCAGTTCGAGGAAACGGCGCTCGGAATGCCGGGCAACCAGCGATTCGAGCTCGAATTCGTCGGTGGAATAGAACCCGCCGGCAGAGGCCGCGATTTCCTGGCGCAACAGCCGGTAAGTGCCGACGATGCGACGCGGATCGGGGCCGGGCAGCGTGGTGTCGAAGACGAGCAGATGATCGCAGATCGAATCGAAATGATCCGCGTCGCGCTGCTGCTGCAGGTCGCCGCGGGCGCCGAGTTCGTCATAAAAAACCCGGTAGCGCACCTCCTGCGCCGCCGCGATTTCGGTCTCGTCGCGGGCAAGGCGCACGTCGAGCGTGCCGATTCGGCCCAGCACCTCGCCCGGCGCCGCGACCGTCTCCAAGCCGCGGGCGGCTGGTGAAGGCATGTCCTTCCCGATCGCGCGCATCGGCATGGTCGATTCTCCCTCGTCGCGAGACTGCTCGCGCAGATACGAAGCCATGACTACAATAGGATGACAGCCGACTCGCCGCAAGCATAGCCTCAGGCGGCAACCTGATGGCGCACGGCCTCCACCAGTTCGTGCGGGTCGAGCGGCTTGGTCACGAAACCGTTGGCGCCGTGCGACAGCACGTCGTGACGGGTCTTTTCCTGGCTGTCGGCCGACAGCACCATGATCGGCACAGCCGTCAGCCCCTTTTCTTCCTCGTGCTTGCGAATCAGGGCGATGGCGTCGAGCCCGTCCATGACCGGCATGTGCAGGTCCATCAGCACGATATCGAAGGGACGGAGGCCGCGCGCGCTGCGCACGGCTTCCACGGCGGCCTTGCCGTCACGGACGTGATGCACGACATGGCCGGCCTTTTCGAGCACCGAACGGGCCATCAGCGCGTTGATCTCGTTGTCCTCGGCGATCAGAACCTGCAGGCTCGAGGCGCTCTTGGCAGACGGCTTGCGGCGCTTGACTTCGAGGCGATGAACGGTGCCGTGAGCCGGCGCGTCGCCGGCGCCGTGGGTGAGGATGCGCAGCAATGTGCGCCCGCGTACCGGCCGTGCCAGGAAGGTCGAATAGCCGACCGAGCGGTATTGGAACAGGCGCCCCCGGTCGCCCGGCGCGATCAGGATCACCCCTTCGAGCGCGCGGTCGGAGACGTCGCGAAGCCGCGCCAGGGTCGCGCCGTCGCCCGATTCGAAGGCGGCATCGATCAAAACGATCTCGAAGGGCTGCTTGCGGGTGCGAATCAGTTTTTCCGCGTCGGACGGGCTGCGCGCCACCGCGGTGCTGCCGCCATGGGCGCTCGCCGTCGCCAGCATGGCGTCGGCCTCGACCGCGTTCGCCGACACGATCAGGATCGACTTGCCGTGCAGGACGGCCGGGTTGTCGGGCGCGAACACGGTGTCGGCCGGCAACGGCAGGTCGAAGGAGAATTCCGAGCCCTTGCCGACCTCGCTTTCGACCACGATGCGCCCGCCCATGGCGTCGACGATGCGTTTTGAGATCGCCAGGCCAAGCCCGGCGCCGCCATGCTTGCGCGTCGGCGTGCCGTCGACCTGCTCGAACTCGCGGAAGATCCGGCCGATCTCGGCCGTCGTCAGGCCGGGGCCGCTGTCGATCACCGAAAAGCGCAAGGCCGGCGCCTCGCCGTCGCCGCTGATGTCGACGCGAACCAGGACACCGCCTTCCTGTGTGAACTTGACGGCATTGCCGATCAGGTTGAGCAGAATCTGCCGCAGGCGTCCGGGGTCGGCCTCGATGGCCGCCGGCACGCCCTGCGCGATATGGCACCCCAGCCCGATGGTCTTGGCGAAGGCGCGCGCGGCCATCAGCTCCACGACGTTTTCGACCAGTTCGTGCGGCGATATTTGCTGCGGCTCGAGTTCGAGCCGGCCGGCCTCGATCTTGGAAAAGTCGAGCAGATCCTCGATCAGCGCCAACAGCGCGTTGGCCGAGGTCGAGATGGCGCCGACATAGGTGCGCTGCTCCGGCGACAGGTCGGTATCGGCGATCAGCTTGGCCATGCCCATGATGCCGTTCATCGGCGTGCGGATCTCATGGCTGACCGTGGCCAGGAAGCGCGACTTGGCCTGGCTTGCGAACTCGGCGCGTTCGCGCGCGGCGATCAGCGCGGTCTCGGCGCGCTTGCGCGCGGTGATGTCGCGCGCGATGGTGCGATGCGACACGGTGCCGGTTTCCTCGTCGCGCACCGACAGCTCGATCCAGGAAAACCAGCGCAGCCCCTCCGGCGTCTCGATCGGCACGTCGGCGGAGCTGAGATATTCGCCGTCGGCGAAGGCGGCATCGGACACCATGCCGACATCGACGCCGAGCTCGTCCAGCGTGCGGCCGCACAAATCGCGTGGCTCGCGGCCGAAAATCCCGGCGAAGACGCGGTTGGCATAGACGATCCGGCCCTCCCGGTCCCGGTGCACGACGATATCGCCGAGCGCGTCGATCAGCCCGCGGAAGCGCTCCTCGCTTTCGCGCAGCTCCCACATGCGGTCGGCGAGTTCCTCGATCTCCGCACGGGTGCGTTCGGCATCCGAGCGCGCCAGCGCCTCGACCCGCCGGTCCTGCGCGATCATGCGACCGAGAACGGCGAGCCCGGCAAGGCCGGTGGCGACAAGGCCGGCACTCAGCAATTGCGGCGCGCCGGACAGCAAGGCCACCCCGGCCAACACCAGCACGGCGACGATAATGGCCAGACTGCCCAGAACATGGCGGTCATGCGCGCGGGAAACCATCGACGACGCGCGCTCGAGCCGCTGCGGCACGGCGGCCGCGATGCGCCGTGACGGATTAGCCTTCCGGGAAAAAATCTTCCGTGCGTCCATCGCCGGACCCTAGCCCGACACTGATTAGGGAAGATTTTGGCTACCCGCTAAAATTTTAGCGAAACGAGAGGATTTTCCCGCCCCGCCAAACGCTTGCGGCGTTTGCAGGCGAACCGGCAGCCGGTTCGCCGTTCGCAAACGCGTCAAAACAATAAGGTGGAGCCGATCTGCGAATCCGTGAAAAAACGGATCGGCCTTAGGCGCTCATGTCGACCACGACCCGGCCGCGAATGCCACCGTCCACGATCGCCCGCGCCGCCTCGATGATGCCGTCGAAGCCGATCGTGGTCGACAGCGCCGCGAGCTTGTTGCGGTCGAGGTCCTCCGACAGCCTGTGCCAGGCCTCCTCGCGCAGGGCGAGCGGCGCCATCACCGAATCGATGCCAAGCAGCGAAACGCCCCGCAGAATGAAGGGCGCGACGCTCGACGGCAGGTCCATGCCCTGGGCGAGGCCGCACGCCGCGACCGCGCCGCCGTAGGACGTCATCGACAGGACGTTGGCCAGCGTGTGGCTGCCGACCGCATCGACGCCGCCGGCCCAGCGTTCCTTGCCGAGCGGCCGGGCCGGGCCGGAGAGCTCGGCGCGATCGAGGATCTCGGCCGCGCCCAATCCCTTCAGATAGTCCGCCTCGCTGGTCCGCCCGGTCGAGGCGACGACGTGATAGCCCAGCCGGGACAGGATCGACACCGCGACCGACCCGACGCCGCCGGCCGCGCCGGTGACGACGACCGGGCCGCGATCGGGAGAAATGCCGTGACGCTCCAGCGCCATGACGCACAACATGGCGGTATAGCCGGCCGTGCCGATCGCCATGGCATCGAGCGGAGACATCGTCTCGGGCAGCGGCACCAGCCAGTCGCCGCTGACGCGGGCCCGCCCGGCGAAGGCGCCGTAATGGGTCTCGCCCACGCCCCAGCCATTGAGGACGACCTTGTCGCCCTCCTTCCAGCGGGCGTGGCCGGACGACAGCACCGTGCCGGCGAAGTCGATCCCCGGGATCAGCGGAAAGCGGCGGATCACCGGCGCCTTGCCGGTGATGGCGAGACCGTCCTTGTAGTTCACCGTCGTCGCCTCGACGGCGACCGTCACGTCGCCTTCCATCAGATCCGCCTCGGACATCTCCTCGACGCGCACGGTTTGGGTTTTGTCGTCGTTGCGCGAGACGAGGATGGCTCGGAAGGTTTCGGACATAGGGCTCCCCACGGTCTGGTTGCACGACTGAGCCGACTGTGCTGGCTCGGCACGGCCAGGTCAACTGTCGCCGGAGCGCCGCTGTCGCCGCCACAGCAGGATTTCCTGCAGGATGACGAGCCCGGCGCCGAGCGTGATCATCACGTCGGCGAGGTTGAACACGGCGAACGACCAGACCGGCGTGTGAAACAGCACGTAATCGACCACGTAACCGAGCCAGACGCGATCGATCAGATTGCCGAGCGCGCCGGCGACGATCAGGGCGAAACCGAACCGGGCGGCGAGCTGATCGGCGTCGCTGCGCGCGGCAAGCCACAGCACGAACAGGATCACCGCCGAGGTCACGACCACCAGGGCGGTGTCGCCGAGATCCGCAAACAACGAAAAGGCGATGCCGAAATTGCGCGTGTGAAAAAGCGCCAGAAAAGGCAGCAACTCGATCCGCTCGTAGAGCGCCATGCCGCTTTCCACCAGGCGCTTGATCCATTGATCGAGCACGACCCCGCCCACCACGATCGCCAGATAACCCAATCGCATCATGCCGATGGTCCGTCCAAAGCAAGGGCCGAGCGCCTGATTTCGTAAAGCATGACGCCGGTGGCGACGGCGAGATTGAGCGAATCGGCGCGGCCGGCCTGAGGAATGCGCAGCAACCGGTCGCAGGCCGACGCCAGGCTGTCGGGCAGGCCCTGCTGCTCGTTGCCCATCACAAGCACGACCGGCCGGCCGGCATAGTCGAGGCTGCGATAGTCGACCGCGCCCTCGAGATGAGTGCCGGCGACAAGTCCCGAAAAACCCGCCCGCCAGGCCAGGAACGCATCGGCCGAGGCCCGCGCCACCGGCACGGCGAAGATCGACCCCATGGTCGCGCGCACCGTTTCCGTGGCGAAGGGATCTGTGCACTCGCCGACCAGGATGACGCCGCGGGCGCCGACCGCGTCGACGGTGCGGATGATGGTGCCGAGATTGCCCGGATCGCGAACCCGGTCGAGCGCGACCCAGACATCGTCGCCGGCGGGCGCGATGTCGGCGAGCGGCATCCAACGCTGCGCGAACACGCCGGCCACGGCCTGCGGATTGTCGCGCCGCGAGATCGCCGCCATCACCTTGTCGTTGACTTCCAAGACGAGGCCGCCGGCGGCCACGACGCGCGCGGCGGTCTTTTCGACCAGGGCGTTGCCCAGCGCGGATTTGGAAAACAGAAGCGTGTCGAGCCGCCAGCCGAGATCGAGGGCGTCGATGACCAGCTTCAACCCTTCGGCCAGGAACGCGCCCTGCTGGTCGCGATGCTTCTTCATCGACAGGGCGCGGATGTCCTTGACCGCCGGATTGGCGAGGCTGGTCACTTCCTTGACCTGGCCGACGCGGCGGCCGGTTTGCAAGGGCGGCGTCATGCGCGCACCCAGCGGGAGAAAAGCGAGGTCGACAGCGCGCGCCCGGCCGCCTTTTCGCGGATCACGAGTTCGCCCGATTCGACCCTGCCGCCGAGCCCGGCGCAGGCGTCGCGCATCAATGCGTGGATGGCGAAGAACGAGGCGCGGATCGAATAGGCGGTGAGCACGAGCGCGATCGGCTTGTCGGACAGGATGGCGCGGCAATTGGCGACCATCGACGGCAGATGTTCGAAAAGCTGCCAGACCTCGCCCTTCGGGCCGCGCCCATAGGCGGGCGGGTCGAGCAGGATGATGTCGTAGCGCTTGCCGCGCCGGACCTCGCGCTCGACGAACTTGGCCGCGTCCTCGCAGATCCAGCGGATCGGCCGGTCGGCGAGGCGGGCGACTTCCTGATTCTCGCGCGCCCAGGTGATGGCTTTCTTGGACGCGTCGACATGGGTGACCTCGGCGCCGGCGCGCGCGGCCACCAGCGAGGCAAGTCCAGTATAACCGAACAGGTTGAGCACCCTGACCGGACGGTTGGCCGCCTTGATGCGGGTTTCCATGTCGGCCCAGTGCGACGCCTGTTCGGGAAAGACGCCGACATGGCGGAAGGAGGTGAAGCGGCCGAGATAGTCGATGCCGTCATGGCGCATCGGCCAGGTTTCGCCGAGCGCGGCGGCGGGAAAGCGCCAGCGTCCCATGCCCTCCTCGTCGGTGTCGCCGGTGAAGACGGCGTCGGCCGCCTCCCACTCGGCTGCCGGCAGGGCGCGCGCCCAGATCGCCTGCCCCTCCGGCCTGCGGATGCGATAGGGGCCGTATTGCTCGAGCTTTTCGCCGTCGCCGCTGTCGAGCAGCGCATAGTCTTCGTTCGGGCCGACCTCGAGGATCAGCGGCACCGTCTGCGCCGGCAGGGGACCGTCGGGACGCGCCGTCGGCGCCGAGCCCGGCCCGATGGCGTCCGGGCGGTTCCGGTCCCGGCCGGACGCGGCCTTCTGCGGCGCTGCCGGGCGTCGCGGCGGCCGATTGCCGGCAGCGGACGGCCGCGCGGCGCGGCGCTTGTCGCGGGACGGTTTCACGGCCTGTCGGTTCCTTTGAACATCGCCGGCTTTTGGCACAGCGTCGACCGGCGCGCAACGCGGCGTCTCTAACGGCCCCGCACGTCTAGCGCGCCGTCGCCTCGTAGACGGCGACGCCCGCGGCCAGGTCCTCCAGAGCGGCGCCGACCGACTTGAACAGCGTGATCTCGTCGCCGCCGCGCCTGCCGGCCCGCTCGCCGCGCGCCAGTTCGTAGAGATCGGCAAGGATGTGGTCCGGCGTCAAGACGCCCGACTGCAGCGGCTGGACGATGTCGCCGGCCTCCTTGGTGGCGCCGGCGCGGGTGTCGACATAGACCCGCGCGCGGCGAACCGCCTCGTCGTCGGCCTCACGCATGGTCGGCGTGAAGCCGCCGACGAGATCGACATGGACGCCGGGCCGCAACGCGGCGCCTTGTATCAGCGGTTCGGTCGAGATCGTCGCCGCCGAAACGATGTCGGCCCAGCCGAGCGCGGTGTCGAGATCGCCGGCGACCGTTGCGGCAAAGCCGAGATCGCGCAGTCCCGCCGCCGCCTTTTCGGCGTTTTCGGCCGTGCGGTTCCAGATCCTGATTTCGGTGATCGGACGCACGGCGGCATGTGCCTGGACAAGAAACGGGCACAGCGCGCCGGCGCCCAGCACGAGCAGGCGCGCGGCATCGGCGCGCGCGAGATAGCTTGCCGCCAGGGCCGAGGCGCAAGCGGTGCGCCATTGCGTGAGGCGCTGGCCGTCGATCAGCGCGCGCGGCTCGCCGGTCTTGCCGTCGAGCAGCAGGTAGAGCCCGTTCACCGCCGGCAGGCCGACCGCGTTGTTGTCCGGGGTGACGGTGACGATCTTGACCCCGATATATCCGCCGTCGGAGGTGCCCGCCTTTTCGAAATCGCCCCAGGCCGGCATCAGCAGCAGGGTGGAGGCGGCGCCGTCCGGCCGCTCGACCGTGTGGTGGTGACGCACCGGCTGCACCGCGCCGTCGCGAAAACGCGTCCGCAAGGCCTCCACCAGCCCGGCAAAGGTCAGCGAACGGTCAACCTGGTCGCGATCGATCATGCGCATCACGCCGCGCTCCTCCTCACAGCGATCCGTGAAAACCCGAAATCCCGACGGGAGAACCCGCCGCGACGCCGCATCCGGCGTCAGGTGCGCGCGGCCGGCACGCCGGCGCCTGCTTCCCCGGCGGGTGCCGGCGCGGCCTGGCTGGTCTGGCGCAGCAGGTTTTGCACTTCCTTGCCCTTGGCGCGCGCCTCGCGCCGATAGCGCCCCTGGCGCAGCCAGGTCGCCAGGCTGCCGATGATCATGCCGCAGACCAGCGCCACAAACAGCAGCACGAACAGCGGCAGGGCCGTCGTCAGCGCCGGATTGCCGGGATTGAAAGGATCGAGCGTGAAGGCGACCGGCGCGCGATTGGCCACGGCGAGCGCGATCAGCGCCACGGCCACCGGTACCACCACAACAATGAGCACGACGCGGTTCAGCATCTTCACTCCGATTATCCGTCCACGGACCCCATGGCCGCCACTCTTTCCGAAACCCGGCCTCCCGGCTTACGGGTCACGCTGCACACCGCTCGCGTACCCCGCGCCGGAGCGCCGCGCAAGCACGGCCGTCTCATTTTGCGTTCAGGCGCTCGCGCAATTCCTTGCCGGTCTTGAAAAACGGGATCCATTTCTCCTCGACCTCGACGGCGTCGCCGGTGCGCGGGTTGCGCCCGATACGCGCCGGCCTGTTCTTGACCGAAAAGGCGCCGAAGCCGCGCAATTCGACCCTGTTGCCTTCGGCCAGGGCCTCGCTGATTTCCTCGAAAATGGCGTTCACGATGTTTTCGACATCGCGCAGAAACAGATGCGGATTGCGATTTGCAATCGTCTGTACGAGTTCGGATTTGATCATGTTTGCGCCGATCCTGTTTTGCCCGAAATCCTTGATTGTCCGAGCTTTATTGTTCCCCTGCCACGCCCTCGGCAGGTTGCCAGAGCGATACCAGACCGTCAAGCAAGAGCCGTTCGGCGCCAAGGGCACGCAACAGGGCGGCTCCGCCTTTTTCAAGACCCAGGCCCGCGCCCGCGTCTCCCAAGAGCGCATCGACCAACAGATAGGGCGAGGTGGTGCGTTTCGGTTTCCACTCGATCACGTCGAGTTCTGTGTCGACGCCCTTCGACTTCAGCCAGGCAAGTGCCGTCTCCTCGCCGCCGAGGGCGTCGACCAGCTTGCGGTCGAGCGCCTGGCGCCCGGTGAACACGGAGCCGTCGGCGAGACGCTCGGTCTCGGCGCGCGACAGCGGCCGCCGTTCGGTGACCAGCCCGACGAACCAGTCGTAGGAATCGAGGATCATCGCGCG
The DNA here is from genome assembly GCF_003015025.1 of Nitratireductor sp. StC3. Classification (NCBI taxonomy): domain Bacteria; kingdom Pseudomonadati; phylum Pseudomonadota; class Alphaproteobacteria; order Hyphomicrobiales; family Phyllobacteriaceae; genus Nitratireductor; species Nitratireductor sp. StC3. The sequence continues at coordinate 68,419 of NZ_PYBP01000011.1, forward strand.
GATCATCGCCCGCTCCTCGTCCGTGGTCGGGTTGAACGGCGAGGGTTCGGCCTTGAGCGGGGAGGATTTGATCTCCTCCAGCTTGATGCCGACCTTGTCCATCAGCCCGGTGACGTCGGGAAACTGCACGAGGACGCCGATCGAGCCGACGATCGAGGATTTGCGGGCCACGATATGGTCGCTCGCGCTGGCGATCATGTAGCCCGCCGAGGCGGCGAGGGTGCCGACCTGGGCCACGACCGGCTTTTTCTCGGCCAGGCGGCGCACGGCCTCGAAGATCGCCTCGCCGCCGGCGGTGGTGCCGCCGGGCGAATCCACCGCCAGAATCACGCCCTTGACCCTGTCCGTCTCGGCGATCCGCTCCAAGCGGTCGAGAAGCTCCTCGTCCTCGGTGATCGTGCCTTCGATGCGGACCTTGGCGATCTGGTCGGCGCCGCTGCCGGGCAGGCTGTCGCCGAACAGGCGAAACCCGTAGGCGGCGATGGCCACCGCGGCCACCAGCAGCGCGGCCACGCGCCAGAAGGTGAGTTTTCGCCGCAGCCGGCGGCGGTCTATGAGGTCGTCGGCGCGCAATGCCATAGGTGCCTCGCAAGAATCGTCTTTGGTGCCGGTCTCTTAGACCGGATCGGCCATGCAATGAAACGCCCGGAGCGGACATTTCAGCGCTGCGCGGCTTCAGCCCGCGGCTCGTAAGACCCGCAACTCAGGCAAAATCCTCGCATGTCACCCAAAAATAACCATATTGGGCTGAAAATCGAGAAAAGAAGACGTTATCCTGAAAAGGGTCGGTTTGATCGATGCGCGAAAGCCGGCATTTCATGGATGGTCCACTCCAACGCGAAACCGACAGACGCATGTTTTCGAAAGCCCCCAAAAAGGAGCGAGCCTTTGCATAGCGCTCACGGCTCGGCACCCGAGGCAACCGGACGCGAGGAAGCCGCATTTCTCAAGGCCAGGCGCTATTCGAAAAGGGTGCGCGTGGTCAAGCTCGCCCTGCCGCTGGTCGGCGCGGCGCTCGCCATCGGCTTTTTCGGCTATTCCTACCTGTTGTCGCCGAGTTCGGTGTCGATCGGCGTCGAAGGCGCGGCGGTGCGCGACGGCAAGCTGGTGATGGCGAACCCGAAGGTGAGCGGCTACACCCAGGAAAACCTGCCCTACACGCTGACGGCGCTGCGCGCGATCCAGGACCTGTCGCAGACCGGTGCGATCGAGCTTGAGGAAATCGACGCGAAATTTCCCGTCGACGAGAACAATTGGGCCCGTGTCGTGGCGCGGACCGGTACCTATGACGACACCGGCAACACGCTTGACATTACCAGCCCCGTCACTTTCAAGACCACCGACGGCATGATCGCCAATTTGAAGTCGGCATTCATCAATATCGATGCGGGCGAGCTCAGCACGGCCGAGCCGGTCGACATCCTGCAGGATGGTTCGAGGGTGACGGCCGACACATTCAAAGTGCTGGACAAGGGCAAGGTGTTCGTTTTCGAAAAGCGGGTCCGGGTCATGATCGAGCCGCAGAAGCGGGCGGACCAAGCCCCGCGCGAAGAAGCCAAGGCCGGGGACTGAAATGAAAAGAATCGCAACTGCCCTGTCCGGTTTCGGCCTGAGCGTGCTTCTGGCGGGAGCGGCGATGGCCCAGTCAGAACCCCGCATGACCGGACTGAAACTGTCGGGCGACGAACCGATTCAGATCGAAAGCGACCGGCTGGAGGTGCGTGACGCCGAAGGGATCGCGATCTTTACCGGCAATGTGAACGTGGTCCAGGGGCCGACCCTGCTCAAATCGGGCCGCATGACGGTCTACTACGCGACCGACGGAGCCGCCGAACCGGCCGCGACGGCCGGGCCGGATGCCAGCCGCATCGAGAGGCTGGAAGTCGACGAGAACGTTTATGTCAAAACCGAAACGCAGGTCGCGACGGCCGACAAGGCGTCCTTCGACATGAAAACCGAGATTCTGGTCATGACGGGCAAGGAGGTGGTGCTGTCCGACGACGGCAACGTGCTCGTCGGCTGCAAGCTCACGGTCCAGATGGCGAGTGGCCACGCGCTGCTTGACGGCTGCGGCCAGTCGGAGGGCGCGACCGGGCGCGTGAAAATGCTGCTTCAGCCCAAGTCCCAGAGCCAATAGGCCGTGTCTTGACCGTGTTTTCGAGATTTCTTGGCGGCAACAAGACCGGCGGCGAGACGAGCGGCGTTCGTCCTGACCGCGAAAAATACAAGGGCACCTTGATCGCGCGCGGGCTTTCCAAGAGCTATCGCGGGCGCACCGTGGTCAGCGGCGTGTCGATCGGGCTGCGCGCCGGCGAGGCCGTCGGCCTGCTGGGGCCGAACGGCGCCGGCAAGACCACCTGCTTCTACATGGTGACCGGGCTGGTGCCGGTCGACGAGGGCATGATCGAGATCGACGGTTTCGACGTCACGACCATGCCGATGTATCGGCGCGCGCGGCTCGGCATCGGCTATCTGCCCCAGGAGGCTTCGATCTTCCGCGGCCTGACGGTGGAGGGCAATATTCGCGCGGTGCTGGAAGTGGTCGAAAAGGACCGCAAGCGACGCGACGAAAAACTCGACGAGCTTCTCGAGGAATTTCACATTCCCCACCTGCGCAAGGCGCCGGCGCTGTCGCTGTCGGGCGGCGAACGCCGCCGGCTGGAGATCGCGCGCGCGCTCGCCTCCAACCCCAATTTCATGCTGCTCGACGAGCCGTTTGCCGGCGTCGACCCGATTGCGGTGTCCGACATCCAGCAATTGGTGCGCCACCTGACGGCGCGCGGCATCGGCGTGCTGATTACCGACCACAATGTCCGCGAGACGCTGGGACTGATCGACCGCGCCTATATTTTGCACGCCGGCCAGGTGCTTACCCACGGTCGTGCCGCCGACATCGTCAACAACCCCGACGTGCGCCGTCTTTACCTCGGCGAAGGCTTTTCCCTGTAGCTTGCCCGCTGTCGGGCGCGCGCCGCGGTTGCGGCGACCGGCGCTTGACAAGCAAAAGCCGGGCCAGTTTCTAATGGCCTCAGGTTTTTTCGGATGCCGCCCGGCGGATCGGGCGGAAACGCGGGATTCTTGATGGCGCTGACAGCAAAGCTCCAGCTGCGCCAGTCGCAGTCGCTGGTGATGACGCCGCAACTGATGCAGTCGATCCGGCTGCTGCAGTTGACCCATCACGAGCTGGACCGCTTCATCGACGAGGAGATCGAGCGCAATCCGCTGCTCGAGCGCCAGGACGCCGACACGGCCGGGGCCGAGGCGAGCCTGCCGGAGGCCGACGCGAGCGACGTCGCCCCGCAGGGCGACTGGTTCGAGACCAGCCTCAGCAACGATGCCGAAGCGCTGGCCGGCCAGTTCGACACCACGCTCGAAAACGTCTTTCCCGACGATCCCGGCGGCGGCGACCGGCTCGGTCCGGCCTTGTCTGCCAGTTGGAAATCGGGCGCCGGCGCGGGGCCGGGGCTCGGTGCAAGCAGCGCGGACGGGTTCGACTTCGAGGACGTGACGGCCGCCGCGCCGAGCCTGCGCGACCATGTGCGCGAGCAATTGGCGCTTGCCTTTTCCGACTTGACCGAACGGCTGATCGCGGCCGATCTCGCCGAAGGACTCGACGAATGCGGCTATTTGCGAGTCGACGTGGCGGAAGTCGCCGGCCGGCTCAACGTGGAAACCGACACGGTGGAGGCGGTTCTGCGCGTGTGCCAGAACTGCGATCCGGCCGGGCTTTTCGCCCGCGACCTCGCGGAATGCCTGGCCCTGCAGCTTGCACGGCGGCACAGGCTGGATCCGGCCATGCGCACGCTTCTGGGCCATCTCGATCTGCTGGCACGACGCGATTTCGCCGCGCTGCGGAAATTGTGCGGGGTCGACGAAAGCGACCTGATCGACATGCTGGCCGAAATCCGCGCCCTCGATCCCAAGCCGGGATCGGCCTTCCTGCACAGCGGCATCGAGACGGTGCTGCCCGACGTCGTGGTCTCGGCCGCGCCGGATGGCGGCTGGACGGTGGAGCTCAACCCCGACGCCCTGCCGCGGGTCCTGGTCGATCAGACCTATTTCGCCCGCGTCTCGCGCCAGGCGAGCTCCAGGGAAGACCGCGACTTCGTCTCGCAATGCCTGCAGGACGCCAACTGGCTGACGCGCAGCCTGGACCAGCGCGCCAGAACGATCCTGAAGGTCGCGTCCGAGATCGTGAAACAGCAGGACGCGTTTCTGGCCTACGGAATCGGCCATATGCGCCCGCTCAACCTGCGCACGGTGGCCGACGCGATCGGCATGCACGAATCGACCGTCAGCCGGGTGACCACCAACAAATACATGCTGACCCCGCGCGGCATGTTCGAACTGCGGTTCTTCTTCACCGCCGCCATCGCCTCGGCCGAAGGCGGCGAGGCCCATTCGGCCGAGGCCGTCCGGCACCACATCCGCGAGATGATCGCGCGGGAAAATCCCGCCAAAGTTCTGTCCGACGACGCGATTGTGGATATCCTGAGGAAAACCGGGGTCGACATCGCCCGGCGCACGGTCGCCAAGTATCGGGAAAGCATGAGCATTCCCTCTTCCGTTCAGAGGCGCCGCGAAAAGCGGGCGCTGGCGGCGGCCGGTCCGTGACGGCGGCGCCGCGCGGCCGGGCGCGGGACCCGCGTTGACAAAGCCCAATGGAGTGACTAGAAGCCCGCCACCCGATGGGCGGCACGCCATGAGGCGGCCGCAGCAGGACGATGGCGGAACGGTATTCCGGAATTTTTCACTGAAGCCAGCATTGGTGTCGCCGCTGAGCCTTGTAAGCGGCGGCCACGGGTATAAACTCGGGCGATAGCGTCGTGTGTGGCAAGGAAAGGTCGGCTTTCAAATGAGCCTGCGCATTTCTGGCAAGCAAATGGAAATCGGCGATGCGTTCCGCGCCCGCATCGACGGTCGGATAGCCGAAGCGGTCGACAAATATTTCGACGGGGGGTTCTCGGGTCGGGTGACGGTCGAAAAGACCGGCTCGCGCTTCGCCGCGGACTGCATGCTGCACCTCGACACCGGCATGACGCTGCAGGCCGAAGGCAGGGCGCAGGACCCGCAGGCCGCCTTCGACGCCGCGGCCGACCGGGTGGAAAAGCGGCTGCGCCGCTACAAGCGGCGCCTGAAATCGCACCAGGGAGCGCCCGAAGAAGCGGCCTGGACCGACATTTCCTACACGATCATGGCGCCGGTCGCCGATGAGGACGAGGAAGTTCCCGAGGACTTCGCGCCCGCCGTCGTCGCCGAATCGTCGATGGCGCTCAAAACGATGTCGGTGGCTTCCGCCGTCATCGAACTCGATACCAAGGACAGTCCCGTCTACGTTTTTCGTAATGCCGGGACCGACGCCGTCAACATCGTCTACCGGCGAGAGGACGGCAATATTGGCTGGATCGACCCGTCATCGGTTTCCGGCAACAGTGCCTAGGGCCACGACCCCGTTGACATGATTCAAACGGGCCGTGACCCTGGATCCACGATCTGACAGCCGCGGCGCTCCCATGTCAGGGAGCCTCGGCGCGGTATGCAGAGAAAGGAACGCGCGAAAATGGATCTCAGCGATCTGATCGAGGTTCCGGCGGTACTGCCGGCCTTGAAGGCGAACTCCAAAAAGCAGGTGCTGCAGCTTCTGGCCGAAAAGGCCAGCGCCATTACCGGTCTTTCGGAGCGCGAGATTTTCGACACGATCTTGCAGCGTGAACGGCTGGGCTCGACCGGCGTCGGCAACGGGATCGCGATCCCGCACGGCAAGCTGCCCGGCGTCGACGCGATCACCGGCGTCTTTGCCCGGCTCGAAACACCGGTCGATTTCGAGGCGCTGGACGACCAGCCGGTCGATCTGGTGTTTCTGCTGATCGCGCCGGAGGGCGCCGGGGCCGACCATCTCAAGGCCTTGTCGCGAATCGCCCGCGTGCTGCGCGACAGCGACACCGTGGCCAAGATCCGCGGCACCAAGGACGCCACGGCGATCCACACTTTCCTGGCCTCCAAACCGGCCTCGCACGCCGCCTAGGGCCGTTCCGCTTTCCGCGCAGGCGCGGACCGGCCCCGCCTCGTTGCTTTCACGCGTTTTCGGGCCGCGGACCGGTATCCGCTTCGCCCGGAAGCGCTTTTGACAAGTCGGTCGACCTTGCGTTCAGGCGCGATCGGCGTGGTTTTTGGAACCGGGCGCGGGTTCCTTCGCGATCATCGGCCGAAGGGCGGCGCGGCGACGCCGCCCGATGCGTGGCCAAGAACCCCGATCAATGGATGCTGAGCGGCGTCAGGTCGTTCTGGATCGCCGCGCCGAGCGCGCTCTCGCGCTCGTCGGTCAGCATGATCGGCTGGCCGTTGGCGGCAAACAGCGCCCACAATTCGAGCCCAGGGGCCATGTCCGGCAGGCCCGGATAACGCCCGCGAAGCTCGTCGCTGGACACTTTGCGCAGATACGCGACAGCGCCCTCGCCCAGATGCGCGAATTGCGTCTGGCTCATGGTCGATTTGACGTCGTGATTCTCGTTATGCGTCATGGCAGCCTCCATCCGTCGGACCACCCACCCGGGTCGGCCCTCTTCAGAGCTATCGGTGCAAGGATCAGTCTTTCACCGAGATGTTTATTTTTTGTACATGATGCTCGGGCTCGGGCCGGTCGAGATCGACCGACAGCAGACCGTTCTTCAGTTCCGCGCCGATCACCCGCATGCCGTCGGCCAGCACGAAGGCGCGCTGGAACTGACGCGCCGCGATGCCGCGATGCAGAAAATCCCGTTCGACCTCGTCTACCTGCTTGCCACGGATGACCAACTGATTGTTCTCGGTCGCGACCTCGAGATCGTTCTCGCAGAACCCGGCCACAGCGAGCGTGATCCGGAGGCAATCGCCGCCGCCATCGTGGCCGCGTATGCGCTCGATATTGTAGGGCGGATACCCGTCGGCGGCCTTGGCCGCCCGTTCCAGGGTCTTTTCCATCGCCTCGAACCCCAGAAGCAGCGGGCTCGAAAAAGGCGTCATTCGCGTCATCATCATGTCCTCAAAGAGCGACGTGGATAGGGGAAAACCCAGATGGCGTTTTCCCGCATGCACCTGATATGGTCCGCTGCCACAACGAGTTCAAGTGGGTTTTGGAGGATGGGCATGGCCGGCGGACGCAAGATCATTATCGATACCGATCCGGGCCAGGACGACGCGATCGCCATCCTTCTGGCGCTCGCCAGCCCCGAACTCGACGTGCTGGGCATCACGGCGGTCGCCGGCAACGTGCCGCTGGCGCTGACGGAAAAGAACACGCGCAAGATCTGCGAACTGGCCGGCAGGCCCGACACGAAGGTGTTCGCCGGCGCGATCCGGCCGCTGGTGCGCGGGCTGGTCACGGCCGAACACGTGCACGGCCGTACCGGGCTCGACGGGCCGGACCTGCCCGAACCGACCATGGCGCTGCAGGATCGCTACGCCGTCGACTTCATCGTCGACACGCTGATGGCCGAGGAGGCCGGCCAGGTGACGCTGTGCCCGCTCGGGCCGCTGACCAATATCGCGCTGGCGCTGATCCGCGAACCGCGGATCGCCCCGCGGATCCGCGAGATCGTGCTGATGGGCGGCGGGTTCTTCGAGGGCGGCAACGTCACGCCGGCCGCCGAATTCAACATCTATGTCGACCCGCACGCCGCCGACATCGTACTTGGCGCGGGCATTCCGGTGGTGATGATGCCGCTCGACGTCACCCACAAGGCGCTGACGACCGCCAAACGCGTGGCGCGCTTTCGCGACCTGGCCACGCCGGTCGGTGCCGCGGCCGCGGCGCTGCTGGAATTTTTCGAGCGGTTCGACGAGGAAAAATACGGCACCGATGGCGGGCCGCTGCACGACCCCTGCGTGATCGCCTATCTTCTCAGGCCGGACCTGTTCGGCGGGCGGGCATGCAATGTCACGGTCGAGACCGCCTCGGAATTGACGATGGGCATGACCGTCGTCGACTGGTGGGACGTCACCGATCGGCCGAAGAACGCCATGGTGATGCGCGACATCGACGCCGACGGGTTTTTCGAGCTGCTGACCGACAGGCTGGGGCGGCTTTAACACCGTTCGCTGTCGCTAGACTTGGCTGGAAGCGCGCGGCGGCGGCGCCAAGCGACTGGCGTGGCGCGCGCCACGCCTCGATGTCAGTTCAGCGCGTAATGCGACGTGCCGTCGGGCTTGACCGTGCGCAGGATCGTCACCTTCGTTCCCGGCTCGATGTCGGGCGATCCGCTGACCACGACGGTTTGGGTGCTGTTGTCGATGCGAATGGTGATGCGCGCGCCACCGGCGGCGCCGTCCTTGGCCGGCTCGACGGCGACCACGCTGCCCAGCATTTCCATCTGTTCGAAGATCGGCTTGTTGTCCTGCATCAGCCAGATGATGATGGGGCCGGCCAGAAGCACGCCGATCAGCACCAGCGGCAAGAGCATCCTCAGGCGGGGGCGCCACCGCCCGCCGCGCCGGTCCGGCATCGGCTCCCGAAACCCGCGCGCCTCGTTCCGGCCGGCAGTCATAGTCGCGCCTCGACATCCCCGGCGAGCGGGATCGCGGGCTGCGCGCCCGGCTTCAGGCAGGCGAGAGAGCCGGCGACCGCGGCGCGGCGCAAGGCGGCCTCGAGCGGTTCGCCGCGTTCCAGCGCCGCGCCCAGATAACCGCAGAACGTGTCGCCGGCGCCGACCGTATCGACCGGCGTGACCGCAAGCGCGGCAACGCGGAAAAAGCCGTCCGGCGCGGCGGCAAGCACGCCCTCGCCGCCGAGCGTGACGATGACGGTGCGCCCCGTCCCGGCGGCGAAATCGCGCATGCGCGCCTCCCGGTCTTGCCCCTTTAGGTCGAGGGCGCGCGCGCACAGGTCGAACTCGGTTTCGTTGGCCACGACATAATCGGCCAGCGCCAACAGATCGGCGGCCTCGTCGTTGTAGGGCGCGGTGTTGAGCACGGAGACCGCGCCGGCCGCGCGGGCGGCCTCGAGCCCGGCGCGGATCGTCTCGAGCGGGATCTCCTGCTGCATCAGCACCACGTCGCCCGCGCCGGGCGCGGCCTTGGAGACGTCGCCCGGCAGCACCGCCGCGTTGGCGCCGGCCACGACCGCGATCATGTTTTCCCCGTCGCCGCCGACCAGGATGAGGGCGGTGCCGGTCGAGGCGTGGGTTTCGCCGACACCCGTCAGGTCGACGCCGCCCCGCTCCAGAAGGGCCAGCGCTTCGGCGGCGAAGCCATCCTTGCCGACCGCGCCGACCATGCGCACCGCCGCGCCGGCGCGCGCGGCCGCCAGCGCCTGATTGGCGCCCTTGCCGCCGGGCGCGGTGGCGAACCCGTCCCCGGCGACCGTCTCGCCCGGACCGGGCAGGCGCCCGACCGAGGCGATCAGGTCGAGATTGATGGAACCGATGACGATGACCAACAGACGTCTCCCGCAAACCGGCGGCGACGCTAGCGCATCAATCGCTAAAAAGGAATCGGCACGATCGCCCTACGTGGCGTGTAGCTTAACGAGAGCTGACCTGCGATGCGCGCGGCGCCGTCGGCACCGCGCGGCCAAGCCTATGCGGCGGTCTGGCCGGCCTCCCAGCCGAGGATGGCGCGCTTGCGCGTCAGGCCCCAATGATAGCCGGTCAGCGCCCCCGACTTGCCGAGCGCGCGATGGCAGGGCACGACGAAGGAGAGCGGATTGGCGCCGACGGCCGCGCCGACGGCACGGCTTGCCTTGGGCGCGCCGATTTCGGTGGCGATCGCCGAATAGGGTTTCGCCCGGCCCATCGGAATGCGCAGCAACGCCTCCCAGACCCGGACCTGGAAATCGGTGCCGATCAGCACGACCCGCAACGGCTCTTCCTGCCGCCAGCGCTGCGGATCGAAGATGCGCCCGGCATAGGGCGCGGTCGCGGCCATGTCCTCGACATAGGTGGCGTTCGGCCAGCGGCCCGCCATGTCGTCGAGGGCGGCGCGCTCGCCGCCGGCGTCGCAAAAGGCAAGGCCGGCCAGGCCGCGCTCGGTCGCCATGACCAGCGCGATGCCGAACGGCGAGACGTGGAAGCCGTAGCGGATCGTCAGGCCGGCGCCGCGCGTCTTGTAGTTGCCCGGCGACATCGCCTCGTGGGTGACGAACAGGTCGTGCAGCCGCCCGGGCCCCGACATGCCGAGCTCGAGCGCGGTTTCCAGAAGCGGCGCGCCCTCGTCCAGAAGCCGGCGCGCATGGTCGAGTGTGACCGCCTGCAAAAACGCCTTCGGCGAGAGCCCGGCCCAGCGGGTGAACAGTTTCTGCAGCCCGGTCGGCGTCTCGCCGACCTCGGCGGCCAGCGCGTCGAGGGACGGCTGGTCGCGATAGTCGAGGCTGATCTTTTCGATAACGCGGCGCACGATCTCGTAGTCGCCGCCTTCGGGGGTGATGTCGCGTTCGAGGATCGCGGTGTGAGCGTTCATGGTCAGGTCTCCTTGAGCGCCACTATCGTTCTGCCGCATCACGATCTCCACCCGATTCCTGACAAGTCGCGGCGCCGCCGTCAGCGCATCTTGGCGTTCGCCAGCGCGCGGCCGAATTCGGTCGCGAAACTTTCGCGGTCGTCCGGGTTGAGAAAGCCGCCGAGCGATACCCGCCGTCCCTGCCCCTCGACCGCCATCCCGGTTATGCCGATCTCGTCGTGGCGGGCAACCGAAAACCGGGCCCAGAACGGGTTGAACCGATGTTCCTCCGTGCGCCCGGACGGCGCGGTCTTGCGGATCGCGACGCGCGTGCGCGACACCGACACTTCCTCGCGGGCGCGGGCGGCACGATAGTTGAGGCGAAAGGCGATGTAGAGCGCCAGAATATCGAGCCCGAAAAAGCCGACGACCGGCCAAGCCCCGGCGGCGAGGAAAAACAGGCCGACAGCCCCCCATCCCGCCACCAGCGCCCCCATCAGCAGCAGGAAGCCGGTCCGGCCGAGCGAGCGGTGCGGCGTCAGCAGCGCCTTGAAGAAAGGTTCGTCCGCGGCATAGGTTTCGCTCATGAGAGGGATTATAGAGCCTTCATGCTGAAGCCAAAGGACAAAAAGGCCGCACGCGCGCCGGCCGGTGCCAAGATGCCGCGCAAAAGGCGCCGCTCGCTCTATGCGCCGGACGAGGTGCGCGAGATTTTCCGCCGTTTCGCGGTGCAGCGCCCCGAGCCGAAGGGCGAGCTCGATCACGTCAACGCCTTCACGCTGCTGGTCGCGGTGGTGCTGTCGGCCCAGGCGACCGATATCGGCGTCAACAAGGCGACGCGCGGGCTGTTCGCCGTCGCCGACACGCCGCAAAAGATGCTGGCGCTCGGCGAAGACAGGGTCGGCGACCATATCCGCACGATCGGGCTGTGGCGCAACAAGGCCAAGAACGTGATCGCGCTGTCGCAAGCGCTGATTCGCGACCATGACGGCCAGGTGCCCGCCGACCGCGACCAGTTGACGAAACTGCCGGGCGTCGGCCGCAAGACCGCCAACGTGGTGCTAAACATGGCGTTCGGGCAGCCGACATTCGCCGTCGACACCCATATATTGCGGATCGGCAACCGGCTGGGGCTGGCGCCCGGCAAGACGCCGGACGAGGTCGAGAAGCGGTTTTTGGACATCATTCCCGAAGACTATCTGCGCCACGCCCACCATTGGCTGATCCTGCACGGGCGCTACGTGTGCAAGGCGCGCAAACCCGAATGCGAGCGCTGCGTGATCGCCGATTTGTGCAAGGCCGCCGAAAAGACCAGCGCGATCCCCGCTCCGCTCGTGGAAGCCGAAACCGGCTGAACGGGCCTCAAACGGCTTGGGAACGGCCTTCCTTGCACTTCGCGGCCGGATGGACTACATCGTGCCCACATCCCGATTGCCCGGCGTATGCGCAGACGGTCCGCGACCGTGCCACGCCAGCCCGATGAGAGGCGAAGGCTTTCGTTTCGCCCCCGGGAAGGGAAACCGTTCCGTGTCGGACCAGTTCAGGACGCGGGCCAAACCGGCCGCAAGGCTGTTTGCAACCAGCGACGCTGTCGCGCAGACGAAGGAAGACCATTGCAGGTACTTGTCAGAGACAACAATGTCGAGCAGGCGCTCAAGGTGCTGAAGAAGAAGATGCAGCGCGAGGGCGTGTTTCGCGAGATGAAGGCGCGCCGGTCCTACGAGAAGCCGTCGCAGCGCCGCGCGCGCGAAAAGGCCGAAGCCGTTCGGCGCTCGCGCAAGGCCGCGCGCAAGCTGGCGCAGCGCGAAGGCCTGTTGCCCGGACCGAAGAAGAAGCCGCGTCCCGTGCGCCCGGGCGCACCCCGCCCCCAGGCTGCCGGCGCCGCCGCGACGCCGAATCAGGCCTGAGCCAACCTTTTTACGGCTGAAAAATCGATCGGGCCGCGCGCCTCCCGGACGGAGGCCGCGGCCCGTTTTTCGTTGCGCGGGCCCACGCGCCCAGATTACCCGTGCGCGGCGGTGTCAGGCAGGTTTTGAGTCAGGCCCTGGTGCGTCCCGTCGACTTGGCGGCGGGTTTTTTGGCGGGCAGGTGCCGGCCGAGCGCGTCGCGGTTCTCGCGGCCATAGCTGGTGATGAAATCGACGATGCGCGGCACGATCTCGGCGCGGAAGCGCGAGCCGTTGAAGACGCCGTAATGGCCGACGGCCGGCTGCATGTAGTGCACGCGCATGTCGTCGGGAATATTGGTGCACAGCGTCTGCGCGGCCTTGGTCTGGCCGACGCCCGAAATGTCGTCGTTTTCGCCCTCGACCGTCATCAGCGCGATCGAGCGGATCGCGGCCGGATCGACCGGTTCGCCGCGATGGGTCATCTCGCCCTGGGGCAAAGCGTGGCGGATGAACACCGTGTCGACCGTCTGCAGGTAGAACTCGGCCGTCAGATCCATCACAGCCAGATATTCGTCGTAAAAATCGCGATGCTTGTCGGCCGAATCGCCGTCATTCTTGACCAGATGCAGGAAGAAATCCTTGTGGGCGATGATGTGGCGGTCGAGATTCATGCTCATGAAGCCCGAAAGCTGCAGAAAACCGGGATAGACCTCGCGGGCGAAACCGGGATTGGGCCAGGGAACCTGCATGATGGCGTTGTCGCGGAACCAGGCGAGATCCTTTTCCTCGGCGAGCTGGTTGACGGCGGTCGGGTTGATGCGCGTGTCGATCGGCCCGCCCATCAGCGTCATGGTCGAGGGCGCGAATTGGTCGCCGCGCGCCTCCATCACCGCGGCCGCGGCCAGGACCGGCACGGAGGGCTGGCACACGGCCATGACATGCGTGTCCGGCCCGAGCGCGTGCAGCATCTCGATGACGTAGTCGATATAGTCGTCCAGGTCGAAATGCCCCTTGGAGAGCGGCACCATGCGGGCGTCGACCCAATCGGTGATGTGAACCTCGGCATGCGGCAGCATCGCCTCGACCGTGCCGCGCAACAAGGTCGCGTAGTGCCCCGACATCGGCGCCACGATCAGGAGCTTGGGATCGGGCTTGCGGCCGGCCGGCAGGTCGCGCTTGAAACGGATCAGGTTGCAGAACGGCCGCTTCCAGACGATGTCCTCGCTGACCGAAACCGGCTTCCAGTCGACCACGGTGGAGGTCAGGCCGAAATCCGGCTTGCCGTAACGCCGCGTGGTGCGCTCGAACATCTCCGCCATTGCCGCCGCCGAGCGCCCGAACGCGGTGTGGGAGAGCGGGTTGAGCGGATTGCTGTAGAACAGCCGCGTCGCATCCGCCACCGCGCGATAGGGCTGGATCGCGGCATGATTCCACTCATAGGCCTGATAAAACATCGAAATGTACCGCCTTCCGTTCCGATAGCCGCCCAGAATCGCGACGCGAAGGGTCATTGGTTATGACCGATGACGGTAACAGGCTTTTGCTGCATTGCAATAGAGCTGTTCCGCCCTGCACCAGGCTAGGCCCCGGTGCGCCGCACCATCAGCACGCGCGCCGACGCCTCGACGCCCGGCGGCATCTCGCGCTTGAACCGGGCCAGAAGCGCCGGCGGCGCATGCGCCGGCTCCAGTTCGCTAAAGCCGAGCTTGCCGTAAAAGGGCGCGTTGAAGGGCACGGCGCGGAAGGTGGAAAGCGCGGCATCGCGATAGGCGAGCCGCCGCGCCGCGCCGAGCGCGGCCAGCACGAGGGCGGTGCCAAGCCCGCGCCGGCCATGGGCGGGATCGACGGAGAGCTCCATCAGGTAAAAATAGCCGCCGACATCGCCGCCCACGACGAAGCCGGCCGGCGTGGCATCCCGGCTTTCGGCGACGAGCACGCTGGTGCCGGCCGTGAAGCGGGCGAACGCCTTGGGCGTGCGCGGAGGCTCGTCGGCGAGCGCGGGATAGCCGTGGTCGGCGAACAGGCGCGCGGCCGCCGTCTCGACGGCGATCAGCCGGGGGACCTCGTCAGGTCGGGCGGCTCTGATGGCGTAGCCGGCAGGCAGGGCGGGAATGCCGCTCAGGCGTCATATCCCTCGACGATCACCATCTCGGCATCGGCGACCGTCACGCGGATCGCCTTGGCCGCCTGGTATTCGGGCGAATTGTAGCATTCCTTCGCCGCCTGCAGGGATGGAAACTCGATGACGACGTTGCGCGCGCGCCCCGCGCCTTCCATCGCCTCGTAGGCGCCGCCGCGGGCCAGGAAATTGGCGCCGTATCGTTCGAAGGCCGGCTTCGCGGTCGCGACATAATCCTTGTAGCGTTCGGGATCGCGGACATCGACATGGGCGATCCAATAGGCTTTCGGCATGTTTTCCTCCCGGGACGGTTCTGGTTCAGGCCGTTTCCATTTCCGTGATGATCGCCTGGGCGGCGGCGCGGCGGTCGCGCGCGCCGACGACCGGACGGGCGACGACGAGATGGCTGGCGCCGGCGCGCAGCCCATCGGCCGGAGTCATCACCCGCTTCTGGTCGCCGTGGGCGGCGCCGGCCGGACGGATGCCCGGCGTCACCAGCGCCATCTCCGGGCCGACGATCGCGCGCACGGCCGCCGCCTCGGTGGCCGCGCAGACGATGCCGCCCATGCCGGTCTCGCGCGCCTGGCGCGCGCGGCGCTCGACCAGGGCGCGGGCGTCGAAGCCGTAACCGGCCTCGGAGAGGTCGCGATCGTCCATCGAGGTGAGCACGGTCACGCCGAGCAGGCACAGATCGCTGCCGGCGGCCGCTTCGACGGCGGCGCGCATCGCCTTGGGATAGGCGTGCACGGTCAGCATCGACACGCCCATCGCGGCGACGTTCTCGACGCCCTCGGCCACGGTGTTGTCGATGTCGAGCAGCTTCATGTCGAGAAACACGTTCTTGCCCGAGGCGACGAGATCGCGCGCGAATTCGAGACCGCCGGCGAACACCAGCCGATAGCCGATCTTGAAGAAGGAGACGACACCGTCGAGTTCCGAAACGGCCTTTTCGGCCGTCGCCACATCCGGCAGGTCGAGCCCGACGATCAGTCTTTCGGCGACGTTGTTCGCGTCCTTCATGCATCCACCCTCGTCGACAGCATCGATGCCCGTTCGATCAGCGTGCGGCAGACCTTTTCCAGCATCTTGTGCTGGCGCTCGTTCTTCAGCCGCCCCTCCTCGTCGAAGGCCTCGGCGGCGCCCGCGACCGAACATTGCGGCGTAACGATCTCGGCCTGGCAGTTCATCAGCACGGCGCGCAGATGATAGAGGCCGCGATTGCCGCCGAACTGACCGTTGGACGAGGAGCACAGGCCGACGACCTTGTCCTGATACGGGTGCAGCGGCGCGGCGCCGTCCTTTTTGACGCGGCTCACCCAGTCGAGCGTGTTCTTGAGCAGCGGCGGGATCGAGGCGTTGTATTCGGGACTGGCGATCAGAAGCCCGTCATGGGCTGCGAACAGCCGTGCGAGCTTGAGCGCGTTTTCAGGGATACCTTTTTCCTTTTCGAGGTCCTCGTCCATGATCGGCAGCGGATAGTCCTCCAGCGAAATGCGGGTGACCTCCGCGCCCTGCAGGGCCAGTTCTTTCATGGCCGCGTCGGCGGTGCGGCCGCTGAACGCGCCGCTGCGGATCGAGCCTGCGAAAACGAGTATACGTACCGTCATGTCCCACTCAGTCGATTTCCGTTCCTGTCCGGGTATAGGGATATGGGCGGCAAATCAATCGCAACCGAAGCCTGTCGCCCGCTCACCGCCGGAAAGGGTATTCGACGGCTGGCTTACATGGCTTTGCGACCGCGCCGGGCGCCCCCGGCTTCGCGCCATCGCCGCCGTTCTTCGGGGCCGGCCTGGCCGGTCGGCGCGACCGCGATCGCACGCCCTGACGAGTGGGCGGGCAAAACCGGCGCAAGGCCGTCCGGGAGGAGTTTTTGGAACGCTCTTTGAAGGGCGCGGTCGGGCTGGCTGGCTTGGCGAGCGACGGTCGCGCGCCAGGCCGTTCAGACGGACCCGCTCAACGGTTGACCGAGCCGACGAACCGGTTGCGCTCAGCGTGGAGATTGACCCAGCGGCCGGTATGGTTGCTCGCCTGCCGTTTGAGGAACCGGTAGCCGGTCTTGCTCCACGGGCGGATATCGTCGCGCAGATTGTCGAGAATGAGGTCGCCCTTGTCGGTGCGCACGGTCAGCACGGCGTGACCCTCGCCGTCGGGCTTGCGCACCACAGTGATCAGCAGGTTGGTGAGCGACACGCCCTTGCCCTGCAGCAGGCGGCGCTTTTCGAGCACGTAGTCCTCGCAATCGCCGACACCGTCGGGATAGCTCCACACCTCGTCCTTGCCGAAAATGTCGATGTCGTTCATCGGCTTGACGGCGCGGTTGACCGAAACGTTCACGCGCGACAGCGTCGACAACAGCGTCTTGGTGAGCCGCGCGGGACCGCGGTCGCGCATGGCGATGGAACATTCGCGCGGATTGGCCTTGCAGAACTCGTAATGGCCGATCGGCTGCGAGGTCAGGCTGCCGGTGACCATGGAATCGACCGGCTGCGCGGCGGCAGGCGCGAGCGACCCGGCCACCAGAAGCGCCGCGAGGATCGTTGGCCGGAGTCCCGGCGTCGTCTTGCCATGCATCGGCTCGCCCCCTGCAACCCGTGTCTTATCGTTAAGAAAAGGTTAAGAGGCTTGCGCTGCCGCTGTCAATTCACGACACCACCAATCCGAAAATCATGGTTACCATCCACAGCCGGCCGGATCCGCCGCCGGCGTGACGTCACTCCTTGTCGACACGCCCGCGCATCTTCTTGATCGCCGCGCGGCCGGCCTTGGCCTTCAAACGGCGCTCGACCGCGCCTTTCGACGGCCGCGTCTTCTTGCGCGGCGGCGGCGGCGGCTCGGCGGCGCGGGCGACGAGCGCCAGCAGGCGCTGGCGCGCGTCCTCGCGATTGCGCTCCTGGGTCCTGAACCGGCCGGCCTCGATGACGATCACGCCGTCCTTGGTGGCGCGCTGGCCGGCCAGCTTCACAAGGCGATTGCGCACGGGCTCCGGCAGGCCGCGGGCGTTGCGCGCGTCGAAGCGCAGCTGGACGGCCGTCGCGACCTTGTTGACGTTCTGGCCGCCGGGACCGGAGGAGCGGATGAAATGCTCCTCGAGTTCGGCCTCGCCGACCGTCACGCCGGGCGCGATCGAAAACACCTCTTCGCCTGACATGCCCCTCTCCCGGGGTGCGGACCCCAATCCTGGCGCGGTTTCGGACACGGAGATTTCGTCGTGCGCCGAACCCGCCGCAATCCACACATGCCGCGCCGGGGGCCAAAAGAAAAGGCCCGGCGCGAGGCCGGGCCGCTATCTGCGCGCGAAACCGGCGCCGCAACGCTACTCGGCGGCGACCTGAACCTGCGGCGCCGCGCTGCGCACGCCGGCGTCGACATGATCCTCGAACTTGGCGAAATTGTCGATGAACATGCCGACCAGCTTGGCCGCCTGCCGGTCGTAGGCGGCCTGATCGGCCCAGGTCGCGCGCGGGTCGAGAATGGCGGCGTCGACGTCGGGCACGGCGACCGGCACCTCGAAGCCGAAATTCGGATCGGTGCGGAACTCGCAGGCGTTGAGCGAGCCTTCCAGCGCCGCCGTCAACAGCGCGCGCGTGGCCTTGATCGGCATGCGCGAGCCGGTGCCGTAGGCGCCGCCGGTCCAGCCGGTGTTGACCAGCCAGCAATCGACGCCGTGGCGGGCGATCAGTTCGCGCAGGAGATTGCCGTATTCGGCCGGGTGGCGCGGCATGAAGGGCGCGCCGAAACAGGTGGAAAAGGTCGCTTCCGGCTCGGTCACGCCTTTTTCGGTGCCGGCGACCTTGGCGGTGTAGCCGGACAGGAAATGATACATGGCCTGGGCCGGCGACAGCCGGGCGATCGGCGGCAGGATGCCGAAGGCGTCCGCCGTCAGCATGATGATGTTCTTGGGATGGCCGGCGCGGCCGCTGTCGCTGGCATTGGGAATGAAATGCAGCGGATAGGCGCAACGCGTGTTTTCGGTCAGCGACCCGTCGTCGAAATCGGGAACCCGGCTCTCGTCCAGGACGACATTTTCCAGCACGGTGCCGAAGCGACGCGTCGTGGCGAAGATTTCCGGCTCGGCGGCGGCCGACAGGCGGATGGTCTTGGCGTAGCAGCCGCCCTCGAAATTGAAGATGCCGTCCTCGCCCCAGCCATGTTCGTCATCGCCGATCAGCGTGCGGCGCGGATCGGCAGACAGCGTGGTCTTGCCGGTGCCCGACAGGCCGAAGAACACCGCCGCGTCGCCGTCGGGGCCGACATTGGCCGAGCAGTGCATCGGCATGACGCCGCTGTCCGGCAGCAGATAGTTGAGCACGGTGAACACCGACTTCTTCATTTCGCCGGCATAGGAGGTGCCGCCGATCAGCACGATCATGCGGCTGAGATCGACGGCGATCACCGTTTCGCTGCGGGTGCCGTGGCGGGCCGGGTCGGCGCGGAACGACGGCAGGTCGATGATGGTAAGCTTCGGCTCGAACGTGTCGAGCGCCGTCCGGTCGGGACGGATCAGAAGGTTGCGGATGAACAGCGAATGCCACGCATATTCGGTGACGACCCGGGTCGGAAGCCTGTTTTCGGGATCCGCGCCGCCGGCGAGGTCCTGGACGAAGAGGTCGCGGCCCTCGACCTGGGCCTGGAAATCGGCCAGGAGCAGGTCGAACTGCTCGGGCGTGATGGCGTTGTTGTTGTCCCACCACACATGCGGCTCGCTGGCCGCGTCGCGCACGACGACCTTGTCCTTGGCGGAACGGCCGGTGTGCTGGCCGGTCAGGGCGACGAGCGCGCCGTGGGCGGTCAGACGCGCCTCGCCGCGGCGCAACGCTTCCTCGTAGAGTTCGGCTTCGCAGAGATTGTAGTGGGCGGCCGCGGCCTTGCCGAGCCCGATAATATCGATCCCGCAACGGGCATTGCGCTTGCCGATCTCTCGCATTCGTTCCGCTCCCTGGCGTCTTTTTGCGTTGGTTCGTCCGCCAATGCGCTAACCTCGACCCCGGCAAGCATCGGCCAGAGGTCACAACCAGAAAAGCCTTTTTGTTTCAAATCATTAATCGATTTAAAAATTTTTGAATTTTTCCTAAATCGTTTAAAAGCGGGCAGGCTGTTGAAAAAGGGTTAAATTTTTCCGTTCGCCGGAACAGGTCGTGCACAGGCGATATGGGCGCTTGCGGGTCCGCGCATGTGACATGGCCTTTGTTCTATGCCACATTTTGTACCCAATTTGTCCGCCTATAGCCCTTTCCGGAAGCAGGAAGGGACGCCCGCTTATGAGGGATACGTTTGACATGGCAACGATCGCACTCGTCGACGATGACCGCAACATCCTGACTTCGGTCTCCATCGCCCTGGAATCGGAAGGCTATCGCGTAGAGACCTACACGGACGGGTCGTCCGCCCTGGACGGGTTTTCCGCCCGCCCGCCCAATCTGGCCATTCTCGACATCAAGATGCCGCGCATGGACGGCATGGAGCTGCTGCGCCGGCTGCGGCAGAAATCGGACATGCCGGTGATCTTCCTGACGTCGAAGGACGACGAGATCGACGAATTGTTCGGCCTCAAGATGGGCGCCGACGACTTCATCCGCAAACCGTTCTCCCAGCGCCTGCTGGTCGAGCGGGTCAAGGCGGTGCTGCGGCGCGCCAACGCGCGCGAGGCCGCCGCCAAATCGCCCAGCGGCCAGACGAAATCGCTCGAACGCGGGCAACTGGTCATGGACCAGGAGCGGCATACCTGCACCTGGAAGGGCGAGCCGGTCATCCTGACGGTGACCGAATTCCTGATCCTGCACTCGCTGGCCCAGCGTCCCGGCGTGGTCAAAAGCCGTGACGCGCTGATGGATTCGGCCTATGACGAGCAGGTCTATGTTGACGACCGCACGATCGACAGCCACATCAAGCGGCTCAGGAAGAAGTTCAAGGTCGTCGACCAGGAATTCGACATGATCGAAACACTTTATGGTGTTGGATACCGCTTCCGCGAGGCGTGAAACTGGGACAGGCGTCGGGTGGACCCCGGCAACAGATGGTAGCCGAAACCGAACGCAAACGGGCAGGCACGGCACGAAACGGTCCATCCGTCGTCGGATGGCTGACCGTGCCCCTGCGCCGGTTTCTGGGCCATCACATCTTTTCCAGCCTGACGCGGCGCATCCTGTTTCTCAACCTCGCCGCGCTCGGGGTGCTGGTTCTGGGCATTCTTTACCTGAACCAGTTCCGGGACGGGCTGATCGAGGCGCGCGTCGAAAGCCTGATGACCCAGGGCGAGATCATCGCGGCCGCGGTCGCGGCCTCGGCGACGGTGGAGACCGATGCCATCAGCATCGATCCGGAAAAGCTGCTCGAGCTGCAGGCCGGCGAAAGCCTGGCGCCGGGCACGGACCAGCTCGACAGTCTGGAGTTCCCCATCAACCCGGAGCTGGTCGCCCCGCTGCTGCGCCGCCTGATTTCGCCGACGCGCACCCGGGCGCGGATTTACGACCGCGACGCCAACCTGCTTCTGGATTCGCGCCATCTCTATTCGCGCGGCCAGATCCTGCGCTACGACCTGCCGCCGCTGGAGGAGGCCGAGCCGGACTTTTTCGACCGCGTCGAGAAAATCCTCTCCGATTTCTTCCGCCGCAGCGACCTGCCGCTTTACCGCGAGCAGCCGGGCGGCAACGGAGCCGCCTATCCGGAGGTGATGCGGGCGCTGATCGGCACGCCCGGCTTCGTCGTGCGCATCAGCGAACAGGGCGAGATGATCGTGTCGGTGGCGGTGCCGGTGCAGCGCTTCCGCGCCGTGCTCGGCGTGCTTTTGCTGTCGACCCAGGGCGGCGACATCGACAAGATCGTCGCCGACGAACGCAAGGCGATCTTCCGCGTCTTCGGCGTGGCGGCGCTGGTGACCGCGATCTTGTCGATGCTGCTCGCCTCCACGATCGCCAATCCGCTGCGGCGGCTGTCGGCGGCGGCGGTGCGGGTGCGCCGCGGCGTGCGGAGCCGCGAGGAGATCCCCGACTTCTCCGAGCGCCAGGACGAGATCGGCAATCTGTCGATCGCGCTGCGCGACATGACCAGGGCGCTTTACGCGCGCATCGACGCGATCGAGAGTTTCGCCGCCGACGTCTCGCACGAGTTGAAGAACCCGCTGACCTCGCTGCGCAGCGCGGTCGAGACGCTGCCCTTGGCACGCAACGAGGAGGCGCGCAGCCGGCTTTTGGCCATCATCCAGCACGACGTGCGCCGGCTCGATCGCCTGATCACCGACATTTCCGACGCTTCTCGGCTCGACGCCGAGCTGGCGCGCGCCGACGCCGCACCGCTCGACCTGCAGAAATTCCTGACCGATCTCGTCGCGGCGGCGAGCGCGCATACCCGCGACAAGAAACAGGTCGCGATCGAGTTTCGCGTTGCCAAGGCCGGCCAGAACGGGCGCGGCTTCCTGGTCAACGGCCACGATCTGCGGCTCGGCCAGGTGTTCACCAACCTGCTCGAAAACGCCCGCTCCTTTGTCCCCGACGAGGGCGGGCGCGTTCAGTTGACGCTGGCGCGCAGCGCCCGCAACATCATCGTCACCATCGACGATAACGGGCCGGGCATCCGTGCCGAGAACATCGACCGCATCTTCGAGCGGTTTTACACCGACCGGCCCCAAGGCGAGGCGTTCGGGCAGAATTCGGGCCTCGGCCTGTCGATCAGCCGCCAGATCGTCGAAGCCCATGGCGGCACGCTGACGGCCGAAAACATCCCCGGCAGCAAGTCGGGCGACGTGCGCGGCGCGCGCTTCATCGTCAAGCTGCCCGCCGAAGGCTGAGGATGCGACGCATGGCCGGCCGATGAAAAACGTCCACGCGAGCGGGCTCGTCATCGGCGATCGCGGCGTGATCGTGCTGGGACCGTCCGGGGCCGGAAAATCGACGCTGGCGCTGGGCCTCGTGGCGCGGTGCCGGGCGGCCGGCATGCCGGCCTGGCTCGTCGGCGACGACCGGCTCGTGCTCGAGCGGCACGGGCCGCGTCTGGTGGCGCGGGTGCCCGGGGCGATCGCCGGGCTGGCCGAGATCTACGGACACGGACCGGCCGCCCAGGCGCACGAAGCCGCGGCGGTGATCGATCTGTGCGTCAGGCTCGTGCCGGCACGCGAGGCGCCGCGGCTCGATCCCGGCGGCGTGGAACTGATCGAGACGGTGGAAATCGCAGCCCTCGCCGTGGCCGAGCGCGCCGTGGCCGCCGCCATGCCGGCCGTGCTCGCCCGGCTGGAGGCGCTCGGCCGGTTGCGGGCGGGTTGCGACGAAACGCGCGCCTTTCAGCCACGGCCCGTCGGCGCGGACCGGACGCCGTCGCCGTAACCGCGGCCGCGAACAGTCGGGACGACGACTCGCCCCCATTCGAGAAAATGATTATTTCTCAACATATTACGGAAAAATACCCGGATTTTTCGGCGATCGTTCCGCTCGGGCCGGCGTCCGTCTTTTCTAGCCGCCAGGCTGCGCAAAACAGCCAGGAACCGACTCGGTTTGGGGCGTTTTTCGGCCGCTCGGCCCCAATTTCGGCCATATTGATCGGCCGTGATCCGAGATTTGGGCTTGTCAAAGGCCGGCCCGTCGACAAGATAGCGCACCTGCCGCCGGGCTGGCGGATGACGAAAAACCAGAACAGACGCGCCCCGACCCTGGGGGCGCTGACGGGAGCGAAGCATTCATGATCGGAGTCGTGCTGGTCACGCACGGTCGCCTTGCCGAGGAATTCCGGCATGCCGTCGAACATGTCGTGGGGACCCAGGATGCTTTCGAGACCGTCCCCATCGAGGCCGACGACGATATCGAACTGCGGCGTCAGGATATCGTCGAGGCGGTCGCCAGGGTCGATGACGGCGCCGGCGTGGTCATTCTTACGGATATGTTCGGCGGCACGCCCTCCAATCTCGCCATCTCGGTGATGGAGCCGGGCCGCATCGAGGTGATCGCGGGCATGAACCTGCCGATGTTGATCAAGCTCACCAGCGTGCGCGCCGGCAACGACATGGCCGCCGCGCTGGAGGGCGCTCAGGCCGCCGGACGCAAATATATCAACGTGGCGAGCCGGGTCCTGAACGGCAAATGACGACGACGCGGGAAGTCTCGATCGTTCGCGACATCGAGATCGTCAACAAGCGCGGCCTGCATGCACGCGCCTCCGCGCGCTTCGTGCAGCTCGCCGGCAGTTTCAAGGCCGAGGTGACCGTGGAAAAGGACGGCGTTTCGGTCGGCGGCACCTCGATCATGGGCCTGATGATGCTGGCGGCAAGCCCGGGCTGCCATATCCGCATCACCGCCGCCGGCGCCGACGCGCACGAGGCGATGGCCGCACTGGAGGAACTGGTGGCCAACCGCTTCGGCGAGGACGCCTGAGGACGGCGCCCGCAGCCCGCGCGACGGCCGCCGGCCGGAACCGGAACGGCGCCAGTCCATATGCACAGATAAAGATTTCCTTATATCCTGTTGTGAGCTTTTCGCCGATCTGCTAGACAGCGCCGCGTCGGGCAGGCGCGCGCGCGCATCGCGGACGCTTGTCGGCCCGCCGGAACCAATCGGATGCGCAGCGTGTCGCGACACGAGCGCCGGTCGGCGACCACCGCGCCCGCCCCGTGCAGCGTCCGACGAAAGTTCGAACGACCGGCAGGGTCTTTCCAGGCCGCCGGCCGCCGCACAGCGAAGACATCAGGAGTAATGCGATGACAGAGAAACTGGATTACAAGGTCGCGGATATCGCGCTGGCGGACTGGGGCCGCAAGGAGATCGATATCGCCGAAACCGAGATGCCGGGCCTGATCGCGTGCCGGGAAGAGTTCGGCGAGGCGCAGCCGCTGAAGGGCGCGCGCATCACCGGCTCGCTGCACATGACGATCCAGACCGCCGTGCTGATCGAAACGCTGCAGGCGCTGGGCGCCGAGGTTCGCTGGGCCTCGTGCAACATCTTCTCCACCCAGGATCACGCCGCCGCCGCAATCGCGGCCACCGGAACGCCGGTCTTCGCCATCAAGGGCGAAACGCTCGAGGATTACTGGGCCTATTCCGACGCCATCTTCCAGTGGCCGGACGGCGAACCGTCCAACATGATCCTCGATGACGGCGGCGACGCCACCATGTACATCCTGATCGGCGCGCGCGCCGAGGCGGGCGAGGACGTTCTGTCGAATCCCGGCAACGAGGAAGAGGAAATCCTCTTCAAGCAGATCAAGAAGCGCATGGCCGAAACGCCCGGCTTCTTCACCCGCCAGCGCGACGCCATCAAGGGCGTGACGGAAGAGACGACCACCGGCGTCAACCGGCTCTACCAGCTCCAGAAGAAGGGCCTGCTGCCCTTCCCCGCCATCAACGTCAACGATTCGGTCACCAAGTCGAAATTCGACAACAAATATGGCTGCAAGGAATCGCTGGTCGACGGCATCCGCCGCGCCACCGACGTGATGATGGCCGGCAAGGTCGCCGTGGTCTGCGGCTATGGCGATGTCGGCAAGGGCTCGGCTGCCTCGCTGCGCGGCGCAGGCGCCCGCGTGAAAGTAACCGAAGTCGACCCGATCTGCGCGCTGCAGGCCTCGATGGACGGCTTTGAAGTCGTGACGCTCGACCAGGCCGCGCCGACCGCCGATATCGTGATCACCACGACCGGCAACAAGGACGTGATCACCATCGATCACATGCGCAAGATGAAGGACATGGCCATCGTCGGCAATATCGGCCATTTCGACAACGAGATTCAGATCGCCGCGCTGCGCAATCTGAAATGGACCAACATCAAGCCGCAGGTCGACATGATCGAGTTCCCCGGCGGCAACCGCATCCTGCTTCTTTCGGAAGGGCGCCTGCTCAATCTCGGCAACGCCACCGGCCATCCCAGCTTCGTGATGTCGGCCTCGTTCACCAACCAGGTGCTCGCCCAGATCGAACTGTGGACCAAGGGGCAGAATTACCAGAACGAGGTCTATGTGCTGCCCAAGCATCTCGACGAGAAGGTGGCGCGGCTGCATCTCGACAAGCTCGGCGCGACGCTGACCACGCTGACGGAGGACCAGGCGAGCTATATCGGCGTGATGCCGGCCGGTCCGTACAAGCCGGAACACTACAGATACTGATCCGACAGGATCCAAACACTAGATATTGATGCCGGGCGGTTGACAAACCGCCCGGCATTACTTTTGTGGCGCCGCCTTCTTCACGCCGATTCGCTGGGCCGGTACAGTGACGTGATTCGCCACGATGGCGCGCCCGGGACGGGGCATTGCCGACGATGCGGCCGGGCGGCCATGGCGTTCATGCGGCGGAGAGGAAAAAGGGATGCCAGGACAAGGCCCGCGGGATTCGGGGATCAGCGGGCATGACACGCAGGCCGGGGCAGCGGACCGACCGGATCACGCGGGCAGCGGGCG
This sequence comes from Nitratireductor sp. StC3, assembly GCF_003015025.1. Classification (NCBI taxonomy): domain Bacteria; kingdom Pseudomonadati; phylum Pseudomonadota; class Alphaproteobacteria; order Hyphomicrobiales; family Phyllobacteriaceae; genus Nitratireductor; species Nitratireductor sp. StC3. Next base: position 94,210 of record NZ_PYBP01000011.1, read on the forward strand.
CGCGCGGATGCCCGCAACCGCCGGCGTCGGGCTGGCCGGCTATCTGTCGTCGACGATCCTCTCACACGCTCAGGAAATGCCCGCGACCGGGCTCGATGCTCTCAGAAACCTGACATTCGGCGCGTCCGAAGTGATCCAGATCGCCACCTTCGCCGGCGTGATGGGCGCCGCCATGCTGTCGGCGATCTGGCTGATTCGCGAGCGCGGGCGCATCGCCGCCGAAAACCTCGTGCTGCGCGAGCGGATCGCGGAACTGAACGCGGCCGTACAGCGTGCCGAGGCGATGATGACCACCAGGGACCAGAGAACCGTGGTGTGGGCGGGTGACAGGAGCAAGCCCGATCTGGTGGGCACGCTAACGTCGGCCCCCGGCGTTCCCGACGAGCGCAGCTCCTTCCTCGCCTTCGGGCGCTGGCTGACGGCGCGCTCGGCCGCCATGCTCGACAATGCCATCGCCGCGCTGCGCGAGGCCGGAACATCCTTCGATCTGGTCGTGGAGGCGCAGTCGGGCACGCTCTTGGAGGTGCTGGGACGCCGGTCGACCTCGCACGCGATCGTGCGTTTCGTGTCGCTGACCCGCCGCCAGGCCGAGCACGCCGCGCTCAAGGCCGAGCACGCCGCGCTCGCGACCGACCACGAGGCCGTGCTCGCGCTGGTGGCCAATCTCGACATGCCGTTCTGGCTGCGCAGCGAGACCGGCCGGCTGCGCACCGTCAACGCCGCCTATGCCGCGGCGGTGGAGTGCGAGACGCCCGAGACCGCGGTCGCCCAAGGCCGGGAATTGCTGGCGACCCAGGCGCGCGAAAACATCGCGCGGCAACATCTGACGGAACCGACGCTGCGCCGCAACCTTCCCGCTGTCGTGGACGGGGACCGCAAGCTATATGCCGTCACCAGCGTTTGCGCCAACGGCGTGGTCGCCGGCCTGGCGGTCGACAAGAGCGATCTCGAGGCGCTGCGGGCGGAATATCAGCGCACCGTCAAAAGCCACGCCGAAACGCTGGACCAGCTTTCGACCGCGGTCGCGATCTACGATGCCGACCAGAAGCTGCGTTTCTTCAACCAGGCGTTCCAGAAATTGTGGGAACTCGACAGCGCCTTCTTGGAAGCGCGGCCCGACAACACCATGTTCCTCGACCGGCTTCGCAGCGAGGGCAAGCTTGCCGAGCAGCCGGAATGGCGCCGCTGGAAGGAAAACCTGCTGTCGGCCTACCGGGCCGTGGAGCCGCAGGAACATTGGTGGCACATTCCGGACGGGCGCACGATCCGCGTCGTGGCCAGCGCCCATCCCCAAGGCGGCGTGACCTGGGTGTTCGAGAACATGACCGAGCGCTTCGACCTGGAAAGCCGCTACAATGCGGCCGTGCGCGTGCAGGGCGAAACGCTGGACAATCTCGCCGAAGGGGTCGCGGTTTTCGGACCGGACGGACGGATCAGGCTGTTCAACCCGGCCTTCGTCGCGCTGTGGCGCCTCGACGGCGCCGAAATCGGCACCAATACCCATATCGCCACGATCCGCGATGCGTGCGCGCACCAGTGTCCGCAAAGCCCGTGGAGCGACTTCGTCGCGGCCGTCACCGGCTTCGACGACGAGCGGCTGGAAACGCACGGCAAGGCCGAACTCGCCGACGGCACGATCCTGTCCTATGCGATGATCCCGCTGCCCAACGGCCAGGTGATGACGACCTTCGTCGACGTGACCGACAGTGTGAACTTCGAGCGCGCGCTGCAGGACAAGAACGAGGCGCTGCAGAAAGCCGACCAGCTCAAGAACGATTTCGTGCAGCACGTCTCCTACGAGCTGCGCTCGCCTTTGACCAATATTATCGGCTTCACCGAATTGCTGACGATGCCCGATACAGGGCCCCTCAACGAGCGCCAGCGCGACTATGTCGACCACATCGCCTCCTCCTCCTCGGTGCTGCTGACGATCGTCAACGACATTCTCGACCTGGCCACGGTCGACGCCGGCATCATGCAGCTCGAGATCGGCGAAGTGCAGGTCACCCGCATCGTCGGCGAAGCGGCCGAACTGATCGGCGAGAAGCTGCGCGAACACCAGATCGCGATCGCGGTCGACACGAAGGACGCGCCGCCCAGCCTGCATGCCGACGAGAACAGGCTGCGCCAGATCCTGTTCAACCTTTTGTCCAACGCCGCCAACTACGCGCCCGAGCGCAGCACGATCGCGCTCAGCTGCCGGATGATCGGCGACCAGGTCGAGTTCCGCGTCCATGACGACGGGCCCGGCATGCCGCCCGAGATCCTCGACGCGGCCTTCGAGCGCTTCGAACCCCACGCCAATGGCGGCCGCCGTCGCGGCGCCGGCCTCGGCCTGTCGATCGTCAAGAGCTTCGTCGAGCTGCATGGCGGCACGGTGGAGATCGACACCGGCGAGGCGCGCGGCACCACCGTCACCTGCCGCTTTCCGGTCGCGCCGAAAGGGGCACGGGCGGCGGCGGAGTAGCGGCGGTTGCGTATTGCCCTGCCCGACGAGGCGGCCACGACGCGCTTGGGCGACGACCTCGCCATGGCGCTCGTTCCCGGAGACGTCGTGCGGCTGCAAGGCGATCTCGGCGCCGGCAAGACGGCGCTGGCGCGCGCCGTCATCCGCGCCATCGCCGCCGATCCCGAACTGGAAGTTCCCTCGCCGACCTTCACGCTGGTGCAGAGCTACGCGCTGCGCTTCGACCTGCACCATTGCGACCTCTACCGGCTCGCCGCGCCGGACGAACTCGACGAACTCGGCTTCGACGAGCTGACCGAGACCGGGGTGGTGCTGGTCGAATGGCCCGAGCGCGCCGGCGACCGTCTCGACGCGGCCGCACTGACGGTACGGCTCGACCATCACGGCGACGGCCGGCTGGCGACGATCGACGGCGAGGCCGGCGCGATGGCGCGGCTCGCCCGCTCGCTGGCGGCCAGGCGCTTTCTCGACAATGCGGGGCGGGTCGGCGCCCTCCGGCACCATCTGCAGGGCGACGCGTCCTACCGCACCTACGAGACGGTGACCGAGGCCGGCGCGCGCACCATCCTGATGAACGCGCCCGCGCAACCGGCCGGGCCGCCGCTCAGGGACGGGCGGTCCTACAACGAGATCGCGCACCGGGCCTTGTCGGTCACGCCGTTCGTGGCGATGGCCGATGCCCTGCGCGCCCGCGGGTTCTGCGCCCCGCGAATCGAGGCCGCAGACCTCGACGCGGGTTTCCTGCTGCTCGAACATCTGGGAACCGGCCGGTTCCTGTCGGCGACCGGCGAGCCGGTCGCGGAGCGCTATTGCGAGGCCGCGCGCCTACTTGCCGCGCTGCACGACAAAGCCTGGCCGGACAGCCTGCCGGTCGCCGGACGCGCGCCCTACCGCGTCCCGCCCTATGATCGCGATGCGCTGATGGTCGAGGCGGAGCTGTTTGTCGACTGGTATGTGCCGCATGTGCTCGGCCGGTCCGCCGACGCGGCGCTGAAGGCGCGTTTCGCCACCGCCTGGAACACGGTGTTCGACGCGATCGCGGACGCCGAGACCGGTATCGTCCTGCGCGACTACCACTCGCCCAATTTCGTCTGGCGGTCTGACCGGAGCGGCTTCGACCGGATCGGGCTGCTCGACTTCCAGGATGCGCTGATCGGACCGGTCGCCTACGACCTCGCGTCGCTGGCCCAGGATGCGCGCGTGAGCGTGCCCGAGGGGCTGGAGCGGCAGATCGTGTCGGCCTATTGTGCGGCCAGGCAATCGGCAGGTCCGTTCGACAGCGGACGGCTGGAACGGGATTTCGCGGTCATGGCGGCGCAGCGCAACTCAAAGATCCTCGGCATTTTCGTGCGCCTCGACCGCGGCGAAGGCAAGGCCGGCTATCTGCGTCACCTGCCGCGCATCCGCGCCTATCTCGAGCGCGCGCTGCGCCACCCCGCCCTGGCGCCCGTCGCCGCCTTCTACCGCGACAACGCGCTTTTGGACGCGCCCGCGCCATGAGCACGGTTCCCGCCACCGCGATGGTGCTTTCGGCCGGGCTCGGCCTGCGCCTGCGCCCGATCACCGAAACCCTGCCGAAACCGCTGGTGAAGATCGGCGGCAAGGCGATGCTCGACCGGGCGCTCGACGCGCTGGCCGAGGCCGGCACGGCAACCGCCGTGGTCAATGTCCACCATCTGGGCGCCCGCATCATCGACCATGTCGCCGCGCGGCGCCGGCCGAAAACGCTGATATCGGACGAACGCGCCTTGCTGCTCGATTCGGCCGGCGGCATCGTCAAGGCGCTGCCGCTTCTGGGAGCCCGGCCGTTCTTCGTCCTCAATTCCGATACGTTCTGGATCGACCAGGATCAATCCAACCTCGTCCGGCTGGCGGCCGCCTGGGACGACGACCGCATGGATATCCTGTTGATGCTCGCCGACCCGGCGCTCGCGATCGGTCATAGCGGCGGCGCCGATTTCTCGGTCGACGCGGCCGGTCGTCTGCAGCGGGCGCGCGGCGCGCCGGACGGGGCGATCTACGCCGGGGCGGCAATCCTTCATCCGCGCATCTTCGCCGGCGCGACGGTCGAACCGCATTCGCTCAACCGCTATTTCGACCAGGCGATCGCCAGCGGACGCCTGTACGGACACCCCCTCGCCGGGCGCTGGTTCACCGTTGGCACGCCCGATGCGATTCCGCTCGCCGAGGCGGCGCTGGACGCGGTGATGGCGGAGGCGGAAGCGCGGTGAGAACCGCGCCGCGCCTGTTCTCGATCCCCCCTGGCGCGGCCTTTCTGCCGACTCTCGCCGAGGCCCTGTTGAACGGCACGCTGGTCGAGGATTTCGTTTTCGACGGCGATCCGCTGGCGCTCGCCGAGGTGACGCTCTACGTGCCGACGCGCCGGGCCGCGCGCGCGCTGCGCAGCACCTTCGTCGACCGGCTCGGCTCCGGCTCGGCGATCCTGCCGGTCATTCGTCCGCTCGGCGATTTCGACGAGGACGCCGCCCTGTTCGACGAACAGAGCGCGGCCGCGCTCGACGTCGCCCCGCCGATCGCGGCGATGGAACGCCTGCTCGCGCTCGCGCCGCTGGTCCAGGCCTGGAAAAAACGGCTGCCGGCCCATGTCGCGGCCCTGTTCGAGGAGGAGGTCACGGTGCCGGCCTCGATGGCCGACGCGATCTGGCTCGCGCGCGATCTCGCCGCGCTGATGGACGAGATCGAGACCGAGGACGCGGATTGGGGGGCGCTCGCCTCGCTGGTCGGCGGCGAACTGGCCGCGTGGTGGCAGGTGACGCTGGAATTTCTCGACATCGTCACCAAGGCCTGGCCGCAGGCACTTCAAGAGCGGGACCGCGCCAATCCGGCCGCCCACCGCAACGCCCTGATCGACGCCGAAGCCCGGCGCCTTGCCGCCGCGCCGCCGCGCGGACCGGTGATTGCGGCCGGCTCGACCGGGTCGATCCCGGCCACCGCGCGGCTGTTGTCGGTGGTCGCGCGCCTGCCGCGCGGCGCGGTGGTTCTGCCCGGCCTCGATCCGGAGCTCGACGAGCGGTCGTGGAACGCCATCGGCGATCCGCGCCAGCCGGCCTCCGCCTTCGGCCATCCGCAATACGGCCTGAAAAAGCTGATTGCCACGATCGGCGCGGGACGCCGCGACGTGGTCGAGATCGGCCACGCGCCGCCGGCGTTGGCCGCAAGGGCGCGGATCGTCAACGAGGCGCTGCGACCGGCCGAAACCACCGATGCCTGGATCGACGGCCGAAAAACCGTCGAGGCCGCGCTGGCGGCCGGCGCGCTCGACGAGGTGGTGCTGGTGGAAGCCGCGCACGAACGCGAGGAAGGGCTCGCCGCGGCGATCGCCCTGCGCCAGGGGCTGGCGCAGGGCGCGCGCCACGTCGCGCTCGTCACCGGCGACCGCGCGCTCGCCCGCCGGGTCGCCTCGGAACTGTTGCGCTTCAACATCACGGCGGACGATTCGGGCGGCGCCCTTCTGGCGCGCACCATGCCCGGGCAGTTGCTGACCGACCTCGTCGCCGCCGTGTTTTCTCCCGGCGACCCAGTGCCGCTGCTGGCCTTGTTCAAACATCCTTTGTTCCGGCTCGGCCGCGACCGCGCAACGGCTCGGCGGCTCGGCGAGCTGATCGAACTGGTGGCGCTGCGCGGCGGCACCGGCCGCCCAGACATCACCGCGCTCGCCGCGCTGTTCGACCGCCGTCTCGACGAATTCGCCGCCGACCCGCGCAAGCCGTTCTGGCTCGCCCGGCTCGGCGCCAAGGACATCGAGGCCGCGCGCGCGCTGCTGCGCGAGCTCGACGCGGCCGCCGCCCCGCTTGCCGCGCGACGCCGGTCAGAAGAAGCCGGTCTGGGCGGCATTGCCCGACTGACGGTCGAGCTTCTGGAACGGCTGGCGCGCGACGATACCGGCGATCTCGCCGCGCTTTACGGCGGCGACGCCGGCGAGGCTTTGGCCGGCTTCCTGCGCGGGTTGACCGAAAATACCGCCGAAATCGCCTTTGACGGCGCAGAATGGCCGGCGATCCTCGCGGCCCTGATCGCGCCGGAAACGGTCAAGCCGTCCATGGCCGGCGACAGCCGCGTGTCGATCTGGGGCGCGCTGGAGGCGCGGCTGCAATCGGTCGATCTTCTGGTGGTCGCCGGCCTCAACGAGGGAGTGTGGCCGGCCAGCGCCCAGGCCGACCGTTTCATGTCGCGGATGATGAAGGCCGGGCTTTCGCTCGAGCCGCCCGAACGCCGGATCGGGCTTGCCGCGCACGATTTCGTCATGGCCGCCGGGTGCCGGCGACTGGTCCTGACCCGCGCCGCGCGCCAGGGCGACGCCCCCTCGGTGCCGTCGCGATGGCTGCAAAGGCTTCTGGCCGTGATCGGTCCCGACGAGGCCGCGCGGCTGCGGGCGCGGGGCGCCAGCTTGACCGGCTGGGCACGCGCGCTCGACATCGGCCCCGACATCGCCTTCGTGCCGCGGCCGGCCCCGACGCCGCCGGTCGACACGCGCCCGCGCCGCTTTTCGGTCACCGAGGTCGAGACGTTGCGGCGCGACCCCTACGCGATCTATGCCAGGCGCATCCTCGGGCTGGAACCGCTGCAACCCTTGCTGCGCGATCCGGGCGCGGCCGAGCGCGGCACGCTGTTTCACGACATTCTGCACCGCTTCACCGAGACCGGCACCGACCCGCACGCCAGCGACGCCGCCGAGCGGCTCGTCGCGGTCGCGCGGCGCTGCTTCGCCGAGGCCGGCCTGCCGGCCGATGTCGAGGCGGTGTGGTGGCCGCGCTTCGGCGCCATGGTCGCCAACATCGTCGCCTTCGAACGCGCGCGGGCGGGCGGCATCGCGGCCGCCCATGCCGAGCTCAAGGCCGATCCGCTTGCGATCGGCGCCACCGGGGCGCATCTGTCGGGCCGCGCCGACCGGATCGACGTTCTCCGCGACGGGCGAGCCGACATTCTCGACTACAAGACCGGGTCGGGCCCCTCGCGCGGCCAGGCTCACACGCTCGTCTCGCCGCAGCTTGCGCTCGAGGCGGCATTGCTGCAGCGCGGTGCCTTCACCGCGATCGGGCCGTGCGAACCGGCCGATCTCGCCTATGTGCGGCTGAGGCCGAACGGCGAGGTCGAGACCGAATCGATCCTCACCTACAAACGCCAGGCGCGCACCGCGCCCGACATGGCGACGGAGGCCTGGCAGCGGCTCGAACGGCTGGTCGCGCACTATCAAGAGCCCGCCAACGGATATCTGTCGCGCGCCCTGCCCTTCCGCGAGGGCGACACGGATGGCGATTACGACCATCTCGCCCGGGTGCTCGAATGGTCGGCCGGCGGCGATGGCGGCGGCGACGGCGGAGACGAGGCATGAGCGGATCGCGGATCATTCCGCCCGACACGCTGGCGAACCAGGCGCTGGCGTCCGACCCCGGCCTGTCGGCCTGGGTTTCGGCCAATGCCGGCTCGGGCAAGACGCATGTGCTGTCGCGCCGGGTGATGCGGCTCCTGCTGGAAGGCGTCGATCCCGCCCGCATTTTGTGCCTGACCTATACCAAGGCGGCGGCGGCCAACATGGCGACCCGCGTGTTTGCCGATCTCGGCCGCTGGGCGACGCTCGACGACGGCACGCTTGCCGCCGAGATCGAGGCCCTGGAACAAAAAAAGCCCGACGGCGAGCGGGTGCGGCTGGCGCGCCGGCTTTTCGCGCGGGCGCTGGAAACGCCGGGCGGGCTGAAGATCCAGACCATCCACGCCTTTTGCGAGGCGCTTTTGCACCGCTTCCCGCTCGAGGCCAACATTGCCGGCCATTTCGATCTGCTCGACGGGCGCATGGAGCAGGCGCTGGTCGCCGAGGCGCGCCGCGACCTGCTCGCCGGCGTCGGCGAAGGGGGCGATGCCGGCATCGCCGAGGCGTTCGCCACCGTGCTCGCGGCCGGCGGCGAACACGGGCTGGAAGCGCTTTTGAACGAGATCGTCGGCAAGCGCGACGCGCTCCGGCGCTTCATCGCCGCGATCGGCGGCGATGGCGGCGTCTTCGCCGACCTCCTGGAGGAGTTCGGCTTTTCGGGCGAGGCGGACGAGGCGGACATCGTCGCCGCTTCCTGGCCGGACGCCTATTTCGACGCCGGGTTTGCCGCCCGCTTCGGCGCGGCCGCGCGCGAGGCGAAGAAGAAGACCGCGGAAAAATTCGCCGCCGGGCTGGCCGCAGCCTGCGCGGCGCCGCCGACGGAGGGCTTCGTTGCCGCGCGCGCGCTGTTTTTGAGTGAAAAGAAGGCCGGCATGGCCGAGCCCCGCCCGACCGAACGCATCCTGGCCAAGGGCGTGGCCGAGCATTTTCCGGAGTTTTCGGCCGAGTTCGCGCGCGCCGCCGACGCGATCGCCGCCGCCGCCGACCGCCTCGCCACCTGGCGCATGGTCGCGCGCAGCCGCGCCGCGCTGACGCTGGCCGACTGGCTGATCGCCCGTTACGAACGGCTGAAATCGGCGCGCGGCTTTCTCGACTTCAACGACCTGATCACCCGCACGGTGTGGCTGTTGTCGCGCACCGATGTCGGCGCGTGGGTGCAATACAAGCTCGACCAGGGCATCGACCACATCCTCGTCGACGAGGCGCAGGACACCAGTCCCGACCAATGGCAGGTGGTGGCGCGACTGACCGAGGATTTCTTCGCCGGCGCGGGCGCCAGAAGCGAGACGAACCGCACCATCTTCGCCGTCGGCGACGAAAAACAGTCGATCTATTCCTTCCAGGGCGCCGAACCGGAGGCCTTCGAGCACTACAAGCACGAATTCTCGCGCCGGGTGGAGGGCGCCGGCGGGCGCTTCGCGCCTGTGACGCTCGCCCATTCCTTTCGCTCGACCGAGGACGTGCTGGCCGCCGTCGACCAGGTGTTCGCCGCCGAGGAGGCGCGCGCCGGGCTGACCCGCGACCCCGAAGCGATCGAACACAAGGCGATCCGCGTCGGCGAGCCCGGCCATGTCGAATTGTGGGATCAGATCGCGCCCGAACAGGTCGAGGCGCCGGAGGACTGGGCCGAGCCCGTCGACCATGCCTCGGCGCCGGCGGCGCGGCTGGCCGAGATCGTCGCCGACACCGTCGCCCACTGGCTCAGGTCCGGCGAGGTGATCGAGGGCCGCGGCCGGCCGGTGACGCCCGGCGACGTGCTGGTTCTGGTGCGCAAGCGCGACCGGTTCATCAACGCGCTGTCGCGCGCGCTGAAGAACCGCGAGATCGCGGTCGCCGGCGCCGACCGGCTCAACCTGCGCGCCCACATCGCGGTGCAGGACATGATGGCGCTCGCCCGCTTCGTCCTGCAGCCGCAGGACGACCTGTCGCTGGCCACGCTGCTGAAAAGCCCGGTCTTCGGCCTCGACGAGGAAGCGCTCTACGCGCTTGCCGCCGATCGCGGCAAGGCGCGCTCGCTCTATGGCGCGTTGCGCGCCCGCGCGCAGGCCGAACCGCTCTGGAAGACGATCGCCGCCGACCTGGCGCGCTGGCGCGGCGAGGCCGATACAGGCACGGTCTTCGCCTTCTTCGCCGCGATCCTGGCGCGCGACGGCGTGCGCCGCAAGATGGTGCGCCGGCTCGGACACGAGGCCGGCGACATTCTCGACGAGTTCCTGAATTTCTGCCTCGCCGCCGAACAGGCCGGCGTGACCGGGCTGGAAGCCTTTCTGGCGACGCTCGAAAATGCCGGGCCCGACATCCGCCGCGAAATGGACCAGTCGCGCGACGAGGTGCGTATCATGACCGTGCACGCCTCCAAGGGGCTGGAAGCGCCGATCGTGATCCTGGTCGACAACGGCGCCGCGCCGTTTTCGGACAGCCATCTGCCCAGGCTGATGCCGTTCGCCTCGCACAAACGGCTGTGGACCGGCGACGGGTTCGTGTGGCGCTCCGGCGCCGATACCGCCAACCGCCGCGCCAGGGCGATCGCCGAGGGCATCGCCGAGCGGGCGCGCGAAGAATATAGGCGGCTGCTTTATGTCGGCATGACCAGGGCGGAAGACAGGCTGATCGTGTGCGGCTATCGCGGCGTGCGCGCGCCGCAGGACGGCATCTGGCACAGGCTAGCGGAGGCCGCCTTCGCCACCGGTCCGGTCGTCGAGGCCGAACATCCGGTCGCCGCGCTTAGGGTGCGACAGTTTCGGGTCACCAGGCAGCGCGGCCCGGCAGTGGCCGCGCGCGAAACGCCCGAAGAGCCGCAGCAACCCGAACTGCCCGCCTTTCTGACCGAACCGGCACCGCCGCCGCCCGCCCTGCCGCGGCCGCTCTCGCCCTCCGGGGCGGGGCTGTTGATCGAGGCGGGCCGCGAGGAGGGCGTGCGCGACGCCTCGCCCGTGCTGGCGCCGGCCGGCGCGGCATCGCCGGCCGCGCAACGCGGCACGGCGATCCACCGCCTGCTGCAGATGCTGCCGGCCGTTCTGCCAACCGCGCGCGAAACGGCCGCGCGCCGCTATCTCGACCGCTTCGGTGCCGATTGGCCGGCGGCCGAGCGCGAGAGCGCGTGGCGCTCGGTGCGCGCCATACTGGAAAACCCCGATTTCGCGCCGGTGTTCGCCCTCGGCTCGCGCGCCGAGGTGGCGCTGATGGGCACGGTGCGTCTCGGCGCGGCGGAGCGCGCCGTTTCGGGCAAGATCGACCGGCTTGCGGTCGGCGAGGACACCGTGCTGATCGTCGACTACAAGACCAACCGGCCGCCGCCGCTGACGCTGGAGACGGTGCCGCCGGCCTATCTCGCCCAGCTCGCGCTCTATCGCGCCCTGCTGCAGCCGCTTTATGCCGGCCGCGCCGTCGAGGCCGCCCTGTTGTTCACCGAAGCGCCCGCCCTCGTCCGGGTGCCGGCCGCCGCGCTGGACGAAGCCCTTGTCCGACTCACCGCGGCGTGAGACAAACGCTGCTTGACGCGCACAGCGCCGATCCCCACATGCAGTCCGAAACGATCGATCAAGGAGATCACGATGTCCCCTCTCACGACGGACAAGAACAGCTTTAAAACCGACGTGCTCGACTCGGCCGAACCGGTCGTGGTCGATTTCTGGGCCGAGTGGTGCGGCCCGTGTAAGATGATCGCGCCGTCGCTCGAGGAAATCTCCAAGGAAATGGCCGGCAAGGTGAAGGTCGCCAAGGTCAATATCGACGAGAACCCGGAACTGGCCGCCCAGTTCGGCGTGCGTTCGATCCCGACCTTGATGCTGTTCAAGGGCGGCGAAGTGGCCGACATCAAGGTCGGCGCCGCGCCGAAGACCGCACTGTCGGCCTGGATCGACAACGCGGTCGCGTAACCGGCTGCGCATCCAAGCAAAAAAGCCCGGCCGCCGCGCCGGGCTTTTTTGTTGGCTGGCGGGAAAGCGGTTCCGCCGGGCCGGACACGGTCCGCCGCCGCGCATGCGCAAGCGCCGGGGGGCGCTGGCTTCGGCCGCGATCGCGAGGCGCGCCGATAGCGTTTGCGGGCGAAGCGGAAGCCGGTTCGCCGTTCAAAACCGCGTTAAAACAATAAGATGGAGCCGGTCTGCGAACCCGTGAAAAGCAGAACGGCCTATTGCGGCGGGGTGCCGTTTTCGGCCAGAACTTCGCCGATCAGATAAAGCGATCCGCAAATCAGGATGCGCGGCGGCGGCTCGGTCTCGTCCCATGTCGCGCGCAACAGCTTCAGCGCATCGGCCGGCGAGTGGATCGGCTCGGCCGACAAGCCGGCCTCGCTGGCCCGCACGGCGAGTTCGGCATTGGGCACACCGGCCTCGGTGTTGTTGACCGGCACGGCGAAAACATGGCGCGCCATACCCTCGAAGGCGCGGAAATAATTCACCTGGTCCTTGGTGTTGATCATGCCGCAAATCAGGAACAGCGGGCGCGAATGCCGGTCCTCCTGCTCGGCCAGCGTCTCGGCGATCGCCGCCGCCGCGCCGGGATTGTGGCCGCCGTCGATCCACAGTTCGGCGCCGTCGGGCGCCAACGCCGCCATCAGCCCGTCGCCCAGGCGCTGCAGACGGCCCGGCCACTGCACGCCGGTCATGGCACGTTCGACGGCGTCGCCGGTCAGCGCGAATCCGGCCGCCTTGACCGCGGCGATGGCTGCGGCGGCGTTGGCGAGCTGATGCCGACCGGCCAGTCGGGGCATCGGCAGATCCATCAAGCCGTCCTCGTCCTGGTAGACCATGCGGCCGTGCTCGGACGCGGCCAGAAAGTCCTGGCCGTAGACGGAACAAGGCGCGTCCAGCCTGTCGGCGGTCGACACGATCACCTCGCGCACCGTGTCGGAATCCTGCTGGCCGACCACCACCGGCACGCCCGGCTTGATGATCCCCGCCTTTTCCACCGCGATCAGTTCGACACGGTCGCCGAGATAGGATTCGTGGTCGAGCGAGATCGGCATGATGACCGATACCGCGGGCCGCTCGATCATGTTGGTGGCGTCGAAGCGGCCGCCGAGGCCGACCTCGAGGATCGCCGCGTCGGCGGGGTGTTCGGAAAACAGCAGGAAGGTGACGGCGGTCAGGATCTCGAAGACGGTGATCTTGTCGCCGCCATTGGCCTCCGCGACCCGCGCGACCGCATCGGCAAGCACGTCGTCGGCCACCAGGCGTCCGCCGCCCGGCGCTCCCAGCCGATAGCGCTCGTGCCAGTTGACGAGATGCGGCGAGGTGTGGACATGGGTCGTCAACCCCGCGGCCTCGAGGAGCGCGCGCGCAAAGGCGGCGGCCGAGCCCTTGCCGTTGGTGCCGGCGATGTGGATCACCGGCGGCATGCGGCGATGCGGGTTGCCGAGGCGCTCGAGCAGCCGCGCGATCCGGCCCAGCGACAGATCGAAGCCTTTCGGGTGAAGCGTGGACAGCCGCGCAATCTCACGGTCGGCCTTGCTGGTCAAAATCTGCATGTCCCTTCCAAGATCATGGCGGGATGGGGTTGAACCCGATCGTTATGCTGCCCGGACCGACGGTGCTCCGCGTCGAAGCCGGCAGCCGTTCGTGTCGGGCCCGTGCCGCAGCGCGGTTCGCACGCGCGGCGCTTGCCCGACATCGGCGAGTTAGGCTTGGGGCTGTTCGTCTTGCGTTTCCGCCAGCGGCGCGGCCGGTTCTTCCTGCGCCATCGCCTCCTCCTGCGGCGCGTGGACGAGGATCTTGAGCAGGCGCGCGATGGTGGGTTTGAGCTCCGTGCGCGGCACGACCATGTCGACCATGCCGTGCTCCATCAAATATTCGGCCCGCTGGAAACCCTCCGGCAGTTTCTCGCGGATGGTCTGCGCGATCACTCTCGGACCGGCAAAGCCGATCAGGGCGCCGGGCTCGGCGATATGGACATCGCCGATCATCGCGTAGGACGCGGTAACGCCGCCCGTCGTCGGGTTGGTGAGAACCACGAGATAGGGCAGGCCGGCCTCCTTCAACCGGTCGACGGCGACCGTGGTGCGCGGCAATTGCATCAGCGACAGGATGCCCTCCTGCATGCGCGCCCCGCCCGAGGCGGCGAACAGGACGAGCGGACGCTTCATCTCGAGCGCGGTCTCCAGAGCGTGGATGATCGCTTCGCCGGCGGCCATGCCCAGCGAACCGCCCATGAAGGCGAAGTCCTGGACAACGGCGACGATCGGCAGTCCCTCGATGGTTCCGGTCGCGCCGAGCACCGTGTCGTCCATGCCGGTCTTGGCGCGGTTTTCGCGCAGCCGGTCGGTATAACGCTTCTCGTCGCGGAATTTCAGCGGGTCGGTGGCGACCTTCGGGTTCTCGAGCGCGTCGAACCGGCCGTCGTCAAAGAAGAATTTCAGCCGCTGGCGCGCCGAAATCTTCATGTGATGACCCGACGAGGGGATCACCCATTGATTGTCCTCGAGGTCCTTGTGAAAGACCATCTCGCCGGTTTCGGGACATTTGATCCACAAATTCTCCGGCATGTCGCGCCGGCCGAGCATGGAATTGATCTTGGGCCGGACGTAGTTGGTGATCCAGTTCATCGGTCGGGTCTCCGCATTCAGGAGAAGATGGGGCCGTCGGTCCGCCGTCGCAAGATATCGCCGCGACGGCGTTCTTCGGGGGCAAGGCCGGGGCGGGTCCGGCTTTCGGCGGGAATTGGGACGCGCTCAGCCGGCTTTTTCGGCCACAGCCTCAAGGAAAGCTTCGATCAAGGCAACATCCTTCTGGCCCGGCGCGCTCTCGACTCCGGACGACACGTCGATGCCCGGCGGAGAGAGCAGGCGCAGCGCCTCGCCGATATTGGCTTTGTTGAGGCCGCCTGAAAGCATGTAGTCGACGGACGGGTCAAGCCCGGCCAGCACCCGCCAGTCAAAGGCGACACCGTTGCCGCCGGGCAATGCGGAGCCTTTCGGCGGCTTGGCGTCGAACAGGAACCGGTCGGCAAGGCCGCGATAGGCCTCGACGGGGGCCAGATCGGCGGGCGCACTCACCGAAAACGCCTTCATCACCGGTAGGCCGTACCGCGCCCTGACCGCGGCCACCCGCTCGGGCGTTTCGCGTCCATGCAACTGCAACATATCGGGCTCCATCGCCGCGACGATGGCGTCGAGCGTCGCGTCGTCAGCGTCGACGGTCACGGCGACGGCCAGGGCGCGGCCGCGCGCGGCGCGGCGCAGGGCGCCCGCGCGCTGCGGGTCGACATGGCGCGGGCTCTTGTCGAAAAAGATGAAGCCGACATGGCTGGCGCCGCCCGCGAGCGCGGCGGCGACCGCCTCGGCCGTGCTCAATCCGCAAATCTTGATGTCCATGTCCCCGCAATACCCCCGGCCAATGCCGATGTCGAGACGCGCGGCCACCGGCGCCGCGACAGGCCGGGCGAACCTTTTGCGCCTGGATGTGTTATCGGAAGGGGAACAACGGAATTTTTCGATGAACATGTTCGAATGGGGCGTACACCGCCGCCCGGCGCCAAGGACGGTTTTGGATCCCGACACCCTGCTGACGCGCGGCGCGATGATCGCCGTGCTGCTGATCGGGCTTTTGGGCTTCGTCTTCATGCTGGTCGCCGGCGAATTCATCCTCGCCCCGCTGTCGCTGGCGATCGTCATCGGGCTGATGCTCGGACCGATCGCCACCCGGCTGGAAAAGCGCGGCCTGCCGTCCTGGCTGTCGGCGGTGATCGTGTGCCTGCTGTTCGTGGCGCTGGTCGCGTTGTTCGCCGCCGCCCTGATCGGACCCTTGTCCTATTGGACCGGGGAATTGCCGCGCATCTGGCAGAAACTGCAGATCCAGCTCGCCCAGCTTCGCGAACCCATCAACACGCTTCGCGACGTGCAGAACGAGCTGCGCACGGTCACCGGCGGCTCCGGCGTCACGGTGGAGGTCGACGAGGGCGGCGACGTCACCGACATCGCCATCATGGCGCCGGCGCTCGGCGCCCAGGTCCTGCTTTTCCTGGCCAGCCTGTTCTTCTTCATGGCGACGCGCCACGACATTCGCACGGGCATCATGAAGATCGTCGTCGACCGCCGCCTGCGCTGGCGCATCGCGCATATTTTTCGGGATGTCGAGACGCTGGTGTCGCGCTATCTGCTGTCGATCGCCGTCATCAATGTCGGGCTCGGGGTGGCGGTCTCGCTGGTGCTTTGGATCATCGGCGTGCCGTCGCCGGCGCTCTGGGGCATGCTCGCCATGTTGTTGAATTTCGTGGTCTATATCGGACCGGCGATCATGGCAGGGCTGTTGTTCGCAGTCGGGCTGGCGACGTTCGACACGCTTGCCGGCAGTTTCGTGCCGCCGCTGGCCTTCCTGGCCGTCAACCTGATGGAAGCGCAGTTCGTCACCCCGATGGTGCTCGGGCGGACCCTGACGCTGAACCCGTTCCTCGTGCTTCTGGCGCTGGCCTTCTGGATCTGGGTCTGGGGCCCGATCGGCGGCTTCATCGCCATCCCGGCGCTGCTGATCGCCTATGCCGTGTTGAGCAATCTCGTGCCGATCGGCCCGAAAGCGCCGCCACCGGGCGCGTGATCGCGGATCGCGCGTGAAAACCGGTATGGGGCGGCGACGGCCAGCGAACCATCAGGTGAACCGGATCGCCTGCAGCGCGCCGCCATTGCGCTTGAGCCAGGTCTTGGCCTCGTCGGTGCGCGGACACAATGTGCGGCACAGGCTCCAGAATTTCGGCCCGTGGTTCATTTCCTTCAGATGCGCCACCTCGTGCGCGACCAGATAGTCGATGACGGCAGGCGGCGCCATCATGATGCGCCACGAAAACGACAGCACCCCGTCGGCGGTGCACGAGCCCCAGCGGCTCGTCGTATCGCGATAGCGGACCGCTCGCGCCGGGCGGCCGACCGCGCCGGCATGGCGGGCGACCAGCGCCTCGATGTCGCGGCGCGCCTCGCGCTTGAGGAAGTCGGCCAGGCGCCGGGCCAGATGCGTGCGCTCGCCGTGGACGATCAGCGCCGGTTCGCCTTCGACGGCCGCCACCTCGACCGTGCCGCGGCGGCCGGGCTCGTGCACGATTAGATGCGGCACGCCGCGCAGCGGGATCTTGATCCCGGGCCGGACCTGCGGTCGGTCGGGAAATTTTTCCAGCCGCGCCTCGAGCCAGCCGCGATGGGTTTCCAGGAAACGGTCGATCTCGCGCGGCGGCAGGCCGGGCGGCACCGTCACCCGCAAACCCTGGCCGCCGGCGTCTATCCGCAGCGTCAGGCGCCGGGCGCGCGCGTTCTCCACGATCTTCAGCGGCAGGGCGCGTCCGGCGACATCGTGCACGCGCTCGATCGGAACGGCGCGCTTGGCACGGGCAGGCGGTTTTCTCAGTCCGGAGAACATGGCGCGACGTTAAGCGATTCGCCGGCCAAGCGGGAGATCGTCGTGACGGAGCGAGCCGACTCGCCGCGGGCGCGCAATTTTACTCGAACCTTTCTTCGTCCCGCCGCGACCAAGAAGCGGCGGCGGGATCGGCCCGTCGCGACAAGGGAAGGGAAAACCATGGTCAGGAAAATCGCCATGCTGACGGCCGTCATAGCGCTCGCCGCCTTCGCCACCTCGCTGGCGGCGGATGCCTATGCGCGCGACGGGGGCGGACCGCCGCCCCATGTCTACAAGCGTTCGAAGCCGGCCAAAACCACAAGACCCGCGGCCACGTCGTCGGTCGAAACCGACCGGCGGGGCGGCGAGAAGCCCGCCAAGCGCCGGCCCGCCGGCAAGACCTGCCCGGCTGCCGGGAACCCCGGCCTGTGCGACAATCGGGGCGGCCGCTGAGTGCGTCGCCCAAAGCGGCCAACAAAAACGGCGCCGTCGATGCGGCGCCGTTCACAATCGTTGCGGCTCTGCCTTCAGTCGTCGAGCAGGCCGCTCGCCTTGTCGTCGCTCGGCTTCTCGTTGCGCCGGCGTTCGCGGTCGGCCATGAAGCGGTCGAATTCTTCTTGGTCCTTGGCCCGACGCAATTCGCGCAGATAGTCGTCGAACTCCTGGCGCATTTCTTCCAGCTTGCGCCGCTCGGCCTCGATGCGCTCGAGCTCCTTGCTGCGCCAGTCGTCGAAAGCGACATTGCCGGTGCGGGCGTGGCGGCTGCGACGGCCGCCCTTGTGGGCGCGGCAGGAGGCGAAAAATCCGTCAGTCGCCTCGTTCACGTCGCGCTTGAAACCATCGAGCCGATCGCCCCACAAGATGTAAGCGAGCATGGCGAGGCCAAGCGGCCAGAACACGATGAAGCCAAGCACCATCAGCGCAATCGTCGCCGGCGTCCAGGCCGGGCGGATCAGTGCACTCGTGGTCATATTTTCCGGTTCCTTCCGTTCGAAGCAGCCCATCCGGCTGCATGAAATCGAGATGGGCACAAGACGGGGTCGTTTCAAGACAAACGCCAAGTAGAACCGGATAATCTCCTGATAATTCTTCCTTTTTTTCAGGCGCCTTCGGAAACCGGGCGGCGTTCCGGCGCCGGGCGGCCTGCCGTGCCGTCGCCGCCGGAACGGGCTTTGGCGGCGGGCGGGACGGGCTTAGCGCGCCCCCGCGTTCACCGCCGCGCGCGCGGCGAGATCGGCGAGCGCGCGGCGCAGCAGGGCGATATCCTGCGGCCGCGACAGGCGGTGATCGCCATCGCGGATCAGCGTCAGCGTGACATCCTCGGCCGGCAGATGGTCGACCAGTTTCAGCGCATGCGCGTAGGGCACGTCCGGGTCCTGCATGCCCTGAAGCACCGTCACCGGGCAATGGGTCTCGATCAGGCCGGTGAGCACGCGGTTGCGCGCGCCGTCCTCGAACAGGGCGCGGGTGTAAAGGTCGGGCTCCGGCCCGTATTCGGAGGGTTCCTCGAAATAGCCCCGCTGCTCCAGGTCGCGGCGATGGCGGTCCGTCAATTGCGGCTCCATCAGCTCGACGGTGAAGTCGGGCGCCGGCGCGATCAGCACCAGGCCGGCGACGCGATCGTCGGGTGCGCCGCGATTGAGTTCCTGCACCATGCGCAGCGCGATCCAGGCGCCCATCGAGGAGCCGACCAGGATCTGCGGGCCGTCGGTGAAATGGCGAAACACCGCCAGGCTTTCGGCCAGCCAGCGCGAAATCGTGCCGTCGCGGAACGCGCCGCCGGATTCGCCGTGGCCGGAATAATCGTGACGGACACAGGCATGGCCGTTCTCGGCCGCCCACAAATCGAGCTGCTCGGCCTTGGTGCCCCGCATGTCGGAACGGTAGCCGCCGAGCCAGACCAGGCCGGGTGCCCGGCCCTGGCGACGCCGGACGGCGATCGGCACGCTGTCGACATCGAGCATTTCCACGGGGTGTTGTGCCATGCGTCATCCTCCGGGCGCCCTTTTGGCACAGGGCGCGCCGCGGGCAAAGGCCCGCCTTTCGCCGCAGTCGCCGCGCAAGCGGGAAGATGGTTTTTTTTGCGCTATCGTGCTATTGACATGGCCCCGAGCGCACCGACATAGACCGCTCGATGCCTTGGGCGGGCCGGATCGCCGTCCCCGAACGTCAACGGAACAAGGAGAATACGACCATTCGCAGACCTTACAAAGCCGCGGCGCCCGTCAAGGAAGGCCCGCGCGCCAATCGCGACATCCGGGCCCCCAGGGTCCAACTCATCGACCCCGACGGACAAAACCGGGGCGCGGTTTCCATACAGGAAGCGCTGGAAGCTGCCGAGGATCTCGGTCTCGACCTGGTCGAGATCGCGCCGAACTCCGATCCGCCGGTGTGCAAGATCATCGATCTCGGCAAGCTGAAATACCAGACCCAGAAAAAGGCGGCCGAAGCGCGGCGCAACCAGAAGGTCATCGAGATCAAAGAGATCAAGATGCGCCCCAATATCGACGACCACGATTACGAAACCAAGATGAAGGCCGTGCGCCGCTTCTTCGAGGAAGGCGACAAGGTCAAGCTGACGCTGCGCTTCCGTGGACGCGAGATGGCCCATCTGGAGCTCGGCATGCAGCTCTTGAACCGGGTGCGCGCCGAGGTGGAGGAAATCGCCAAGGTCGAGGCCGAACCCAAGCTGGAAGGCCGCCAGATGATGATGGTGCTTTCTCCGAGATAATTTCACCGGCGGCCACGGGCGGCGGGGCCAGCGGCCCGTGGCGGTCGCGACCGGCGCATGACGCGGGCGCTTCGAAGAGGTGGCGGGTTGGATTTCGTGGTCGCCGTCGGGCTCCTGACCGGGCGACGTTCGCCGGTCTTCTTGCCCTCTTGCCCTTCGACGCCCCAATCGCTATAAGGCCGGCGTTCAAAGAGCCGCCCGGCAGGGCATGCCGTGGCGGTTTCTTATGCTTTCCGGATGCTGGTCCATCCGGAGCGATATGGCCTCGCGCGCGAGGCGAATAAGAAGAGGAAAGCAAAATGCCCAAGATGAAGACCAAATCGTCGGTCAAGAAGCGGTTCAAGGTGACCGCGACCGGCAAGGTGAAGGTTCAGGCCGCCGGCAAGCGCCACGGCATGATCAAGCGCTCCAACAAGTTCATCCGTAACGCACGCGGCACGACCGTTCTTTCCGATCCCGATACGAGGATCGTGAAGAAGTTCATGCCTTACGGCCTTTGAAACGCCGGACGCTGCAGGAAGCAATTTAAGGAGAGCATGTCATGGCCCGCGTGAAGAGGGGCGTCACCGCCCACGCCAAGCACAAGAAAGTTATGAAGGCCGCCAAGGGTTTCTACGGCCGCCGCAAGAACACGATCCGCATCGCCAAGCAGGCGGTGGAGAAGTCGCTGCAATACGCCTATCGCGACCGCAAGAACCGCAAGCGCAATTTCCGCGCCCTGTGGATCCAGCGCATCAATGCCGGCGCCCGCGAGCACGGCCTGACCTATGGCCGCCTGATCGACGGCCTCAACAAGGCCGGCATCGAGGTCGACCGCAAGGTGCTGGCCGACATGGCCGTGCACGAGCCGCAGGCCTTCGCCGCGCTGGTCGCCAAGGCGAAGACCGCGCTGGAATATCTGAAAGACACGACCCCGAACGCTTTTGAGCGCGCTGTAGCCTAACCAGCGCCTTCCCAAGCTTTCGAAAACTGGTATTTGGGAAACCCGCGCTGGCAGGGCCGGCGCGGGTTTTTCCGTGTGACGCTGAAGACACCGATCCGGCCGGCCGGATCGCGAAACGGTACCGACAAAGGCAAGCGAGCAACGCCGTGACCGAACAGATGACAGACTTGAAAACGCTTGAGGCGACAGTGCTGGCCGAGATCGCGGCCGCTTCCGACGAGGCGGCGCTCGAAGCCGTGCGCGTGTCGGCCCTCGGCAAGAAGGGCTCCGTCTCCGAACGGCTGAAGATGCTGGGGACGATGACGCCGGAGGAACGCAAGCAGATGGGCCCGGCGCTGAACGGGCTGAAGACCAGCGTCGGCGAGGCGCTGGCCGCGCGCAAGGCCGAACTGCACCGGGAGGCGATCGCCGCGCGCCTGGCGGCCGAAACCGTCGACGTCACGCTGCCGGTGCGCCAGGCGCCGGCCGAGCGCGGCCGCATCCATCCGATCAGCCAGGTGATCGACGAGATCACCGCGATCTTCGGCGATCTCGGCTTCGCGATCGCCGAGGGGCCCGACATCGAGACCGACTATTACAATTTCACCGCGCTGAACTTCCCCGAAGGCCACCCGGCGCGCGAAATGCACGACACGTTCTTCTTCCCGCCCGGCGAGAACGGCGAGCGCAAGCTGTTGCGCACCCACACCTCGCCGGTGCAGATCCACACCATGGAGGCGCAAAAGCCGCCGATCCGCATCGTCATTCCGGGCAAGACCTACCGGCAGGATTCCGACGCCACCCATTCGCCGATGTTCCACCAGCTCGAAGGGCTGGTCGTCGACCGGACCTCGACCGTGGCCAACATGAAGTGGGTGCTGGAGGAGTTCTGCAAGGCGTTCTTCGAGGTGCCGTCGCTCAACATGCGCTTCCGGCCGTCCTTCTTCCCGTTCACCGAGCCGTCGCTGGAACTCGACATCCAGTGCGACCGGTCCAGGCCGGGCGAGGTGCGTTTCGGCGAGGGCTCCGACTGGATGGAAATCCTCGGCTGCGGCATGGTCCACCCCAACGTGCTGAGGATGTCGGGGCTGGATCCGGACGAATATCAGGGCTTTGCCTGGGGCATGGGCATCGACCGGATCGCGACGCTGAAATACGGCATGCCGGACCTGCGCGACTATTTCAACGCCGATACGCGCTGGCTGCAGCATTACGGTTTCCGCCCGCTCGACCTGCCGACCCTGTTTGGAGGGCTCAGCACATGACCGACACACTCCATAGCGGCGGGTGCCGCTGCGGGGCGGTGCGCTTTTCCGCCTCGGTCGCGCCGCACCACATCAGCTATTGCCATTGCCACGACTGCCGCCGCGCCAGCGGCGCGCCGGTCTCCGCCTTCGTCGGCTTCAAGAAGGAGCATGTGACGTTCGACGGCGACACGCTGAAAGCCTTCGAGAACGGCCCGGTGGCGCGCAGCTTCTGTGGCGTCTGCGGTTCGCCGGTCGCCTATGTCGACGACCGGCTGCCGGACGACGTGTGGATCGCACTCGGCGCCATGGACCAGCCGGCCGCCTACAAGCCCAGCCATCACGCCTATGTGCGCGAGCAGCTGCCGTTCGTGCACATGCCGGATTCGCTGCCGCGACACGTCAAATTCAGCGTACCGAGACCGACGGAAGACACGCAATGAAATTCACCCTTTCCTGGCTCAAGGACCATCTCAACACCGACGCCTCGCTCGACGAGATCGTCGAACGGCTGACCATGATCGGGCTCGAGGTCGAATCCGTCGACGACAAGGCGGCGCTGAAGCCGTTCGTGATCGCCAGGGTGCTGACGGCCGAAAAACACCCCGACGCCGACAAGCTCAAGGTGCTGTCGGTCGACACGGGCAGCGGCGCGCCGGTGCAGGTGGTGTGCGGCGCCCCCAACGCGCGCGCCGGCCTGGTCGGCGCCTTCGCCGCGCCCGGCGCCTATGTGCCGGGCATCGACGTCACGCTGTCGGTCGGCAAGATCCGCGGCGTGGAAAGCCACGGCATGATGTGCTCGGAGCGCGAATTGCAGCTTTCCGACGAGCATACCGGCATTATCGACCTGCCCGAGAACGCGCCGGTGGGCGCGTCCTTCGCCGAATGGGCCAAGCTCGACGATCCGGTGATCGAGATCGGCCTGACGCCGAACCGCCCCGACGCCACCGGCGTTTACGGCATCGCCCGCGACCTCGCCGCCAGCGGGCTCGGCACGCTCAGGTCCGGCGCGGTCGAACCGGTCGAAGGCGAGGGCAAATGCCCGGTTTCCGTCACGCTCGAGGCGCCCGATCTGTGCCCCGGCTTCGCGCTCAGACTGGTACGGGGGGTGAAGAACGGGCCGTCGCCGAAATGGCTGCAGCAGCGACTGATCGCCATTGGGCTCAGGCCGATCAACGCGCTGGTCGACATCACCAATTACGTTACCTTCGACCGCGGCCGGCCGCTGCACGTGTTCGACGCGGCCAAGGTGAAGGGCGATCTGGTGGTGCGCCGCGCGCGCGCCGGCGAAAAGGTGCTGGCGCTGGACGGCGCGGACTATGCGCTGACGCCCGACATGTGCGTGATCGCCGACGACAACGGCGTGGAATCGATCGCCGGCATCATGGGCGGCGAGCTTTCGGGCTGCGAGGACGGCACCACCGACGTGCTGATCGAATCCGCGCTCTGGGATCCGATGGCGACGGCGCGCACCGGCCGCGAACTCGGCATCATCACCGACGCACGCTACCGGTTCGAACGCGGCGTCGATCCAGAGTTCATGGTCGCGGGCCTGGATCTGGGCACGCGCATGGTGCTCGAATTCTGCGGCGGCACGCCGAGCGAACCGGAAATCGTGCTGGGCACGCCGACCGCCAGGGACGGAGAGATCGTCGGTGAAACCGGCCACCATTACCGCGAAGTCGACTTCCCGCTGTCGGAGACCAAGCGCCTGACCGGCCTGGACGTCGACCGGGCCGAAAGCATCGCCATCCTGAAGCGCCTCGGTTTCGTTCCGAAAGGCGCGACGGACGGCGCGGTCGTGCGCTTCGTCGTGCCGTCCTGGCGCCCCGACGTCGATGGCAAGGCCGATCTGGTCGAGGAGGTGATGCGCATTCACGGCGTCAACCGGATCGCGCCGGCGCCGCTGCCGCAGACGACGGCCGTCGGCAGCCGCATCCTGACCACGCTGCAAAACCGCACCCGCGCCGCGCGCCGCGCGCTGGCCGTGCGCGGCATGATGGAGGCGGTCACCTGGTCGTTCATTCCCGAACGCCACGCCGCGCTGTTCGGCGGCGGCGCGCCGGCGCTGAAACTGTCGAACCCGATCGCCGCCGACATGTCGGACATGCGGCCCTCGCTGCTGCCGGGCCTGATCGCGGCGGCGCAGCGCAACGCCGATCGCGGTTTCGGCGACATCGCCCTGTTCGAGGTCTCGGGCACCTATCAGGGCGACCGGCCCGAGGACCAGCGCCGGGTCGCCGGCGGCGTGCGCCGCGGCACCGCCACGCTGGAGGGCGCGGGCCGGCACTGGGCCGGCAACGCGGCGACCGTGGGCGTGTTCGACGCCAAGGCCGACGCGCTCGCCGCGCTGGAGGCGGCCGGCGCGCCGGTCGACAAGCTGACGATCGAGGCCGGCGGGCCGGACTGGTATCACCCCGGCCGTTCCGGCACGATCAAGCTCGGGCCGAAGAACCTGCTCGGCACGTTCGGCGAGTTCCATCCCGACACGCTGGAGGCGCTCGACGCGGCCGGGCCGATCTGCGGCTTCGAGGTCTATCTCGACGCCGTGCCCGAGCCCAAGGCCAAGGCGCCCCGCACCAAGCCGCGCCTCGACCTGTCGCCATTCCAGGCGGTGAAGCGCGATTTCGCCTTCGTGGTCGACAAAGGTGTGGCCGCCGGCGTCCTCACGCGCGCGGTCGCGGCCGCCGACAAGAAGCTGATTGCCGGCGTGTCGGTGTTCGACGTGTTCGAGGGCGCTTCGATCGGGGCCGACAAGAAGTCGATCGCGATCGAGGTCGCCATCCAGCCGCAGGAGCGCACGCTGACCGACGAGGATTTCGAGGCGCTGTCGGCCCGGATCGTTGCAAACGTGGAAAAGCAGACCGGCGGCGTCCTGCGCGGCTAACCGTCAGCCGATTGAGAGCAACTTTATTACGAACCTATCGACATCGTGCAAATAGACAACTCGAAGTGATGGCAAACCGGACCTCGTCGGAAGCGTCTTATATATTCGATGATTCTGTCCTTGGAAGCGGATTGGCTCTCCGATGCGATGGCCATTTCGCGCAATCAGCCATACAAGGCCATCCCATAGTTCAGAAAGACCACTATTGTCGGTAATGGCCTGGGAAATTAGTTCGGTTACGCGTTGAGATTCAACGACTTCGAATGCGTTACGACTACCCGGACCGATTCTCATGCAAGAGCTTCAAGTTCTCTTTCCGCCCAAGCAATATCGTCTTCAGTGATCTCCGCATTGCGGAAGGCGAGGGCTGCACCAAGAGGTATCGTTTCGCCCATCTCCGCCGAATCCCAGAGAAGGTCGTGCGTCATTTCACTAATCGACACTGCCGTATGGCCATTGCAAATCCACTCAATCATCTGATCGATAATAGCAATCGCATTCGGGTCAAAACGGCTGATATCAGCCTCTTTTAGCGCCCAAAATTCTCGCTTCGGCCTCCCAAAATATTCAACTTCGCGACTCACAATTCGTCCCTGCTCTTCAAGTTCGCGAGTTGCTGCTGGTACGTGTTTGGGAACCGGTCCAAATTGCCGCTTTACGTATTCGTCACCAGTGATAGAGGTGCCAAAACGCTCGTAGTAAGCAACATCGGCGAACCAAAGAATCTTGTTGAGCTTTGTCGCTCCCAAGTCGTCAGGTCGACAACGAGACACAACATAATGGACAGCATCATTGAGCTTTTGGTATTGAGTCATGATTCGACAGAGTCAGAAATTTGATTACATGTCAATATATAGGAAAATCATCCTAGATTCAATAGTGATCAGATAGAGCATGTTCCGCTGGGGTATCCTGTCCACCGCCAAGATCGCCCGCGATCATCTGCTGCCGGCCATGCAGGATGCAGAAAACGGCGTCGTCACCGCGATCGCCAGCCGCGACCTCGCCCGCGCCCGCGCGCTCGCCGACCGGTTCGGCGTCCCGCACGCCTTCGGCAGCTATGAGGACCTCCTCGCCTCGCCCGATGTCGACGGCGTCTATATTCCCCTGCCGAGCGCGCAGCATGTCGAATGGGCGATCAGGGCGGCGGACGCCGGCAAGCATGTGCTGGTGGAAAAGCCGCTGGCGCTGGAGGCCGGAGACATTGCCCGGGTGATCGCGGCGCGCGAGCGCAACCGCGTCGTCGTCAGCGAGGCCTTCATGGTCTTTTATCACCCGCAATGGCAAAAGGTACGCGATCTGGTGCGGCAGGGCGGCATCGGCCGCCTGCGCCACGTGCAGGGCGCGTTTTCCTATTTCAACGTCGATCCCGACAATATGCGCAACAAGCCCGAACTCGGCGGCGGCGCGCTGCCCGATATCGGCGTCTATCCGACCGTGACCACCCGCTTCGTCACCGGCGAGGAGCCGCGACGGGTGCAGGCGGCCGTGGCGCGCGACACGCGGTTCGCAACCGACATCTATGCCAGCGTGAAAGCGGATTTCGGCGGGTTCGAACTCTCCTTCTACTGCTCCACCCAGATGGCGTTGCGCCAGTCGATGGTGTTCCACGGCGACACGGGTTTCATCGAGCTGCACGCGCCCTTCAATGCCGGCGACTACGACCATCATCGCGTCGAACTGCACGATCAGACCCATACCGAAGCGACCGTGTGGCGCTTTCCGGCCACCCGGCAATACCGGCTGCAAGTGGAAGCCTTCGCGCGGGCGGCGGCCGGCGAGGACGTGCCCGTCTTCACGCTCGAAGACTCGGTCAAGAACCAGAAGCTGATCGACGCGATCTACCGCGCCGGACGCCATGAGGGGTGGGAGCCCGTGTGAGCGTCGGGGCCCCGGCATGACCGAGGGCGGCCGCCTTGCTCCCGCCAAAAGCCCGCGCTTTGATGGAGCCGGGCATGGGTGGTGACGATGCGGATCGGCTGGCAGCGCAGAGCGGGACGTAACAAGCGTCGATGGGCAGGCGGGGTGCTGCTCGGCCTGTTCCTGGCGGGTGCGCCGGCTTTTTCCTATGCCGGTCCGGCCGAGGACGCCGAGGCGCAGGCAATGGCGGTCCAGCGACTGCTCGACGACGACCGGGCCGCCGATGGCGAGGCCCTGGCCCGCGCCGCGCTCGCCGCGGCGGAGACGGCGTTGGGTGCGGACGCGCTGGAGACGGCCAATCTCCACCGGCTGCTCGGCGACACGCTGTTCGAGCAGGGCCGCTTCGGCGAGGCCGAACCCCATTTCCGCAAGGCGCTCGCCGTGCGCAGGGCGCGGCTGGCGCCGGACGATCCGGAAATCGCCCGCTCCGCCAACGATCTCGCGGTGACGCTGAAATCCACCGGCGCCTATCGGGAAGCCGAGGAGCTCTACAACCTGGCGCTCGCCATCCGCCAAAGCGCGCTCGGCCCGGATCATGCCGACGTGGCGACGACCTTTTTCGGTCTCGCCCGGCTTTTCGGCGCCAGGGGCGACCATGCCGAGGCCGCCGCGGCGATCGAAAAGGCGATCGCGATCGGCGCGACCGCATTCGGTCCCGACCACAGGACCGTGGTCTTGTGGCGCGGCGAGCGGGCCTTCATGCTGCATTTCGCCGGCAGCTACGCGGTGGCGGAACCCGCCTATCGCGCCGCGATCGCAGCGGCCGAGGCGTCCTTCAAGGACGACGACGTTCATCTCGCCTCCTATCGGCAGGGGCTCGCCAATCTTTTGTTCGAGACGCGGCGGCCCGGCGCGGCCGAGCCGCTTTATCGCGCGGCCCTGGCCGCACGCGAAACCGCGCTCGGTCCCGACCATCCGGCGGTTGCCGCCTCGCTGGAGGGGCTCGGCCGCGCGCTCGAGAAACAGAAGAGGGCCGCCGAAGCCGTCGCCGCCTACCGCCGCGCCCTGCCGATCCGCGAGGCGAGCGCGGGCAGGGCGGCGCCGGCCACCGACGCGGTGTTGATGCGCCTCGGCGTGGCGCTGATGGGCGACGAACGGGCCGACGAGGCCGAGCAGGTGTTTCGCCGGCTGCTCGCGCTGCGCGAGCGCGCCCAGGGGCCCGATGCGGCGGGCGTCGGCGAGGCGGCGCGCTGGATCGCCAATGCCGCCAATGCCGGCGACCGCGCCGCCGAAGCCGAAATCTTCGCCAAGCGGGCGCTGTCGATCAGCCTGGCGGCGCGCGGGGACGACGATCTCTTGACCGGGTTCGACTTTCTCGTGCTCGGGCTGGTCTATTCCGGCCAGCAGCGTTTTGCCGAGGCCGACCCGCTGCTGACACGGGCGCTGTCGATCATGGAAGGCCACGGCCAGGAAAGCGAGCAGATGGTCCTGGCGCGCACCGCGCTCGCCTACACCCGCTTCAGCCAGCGCCGGCTGGATGAGGCGGCGGCGCTGACCCGGCGCTCGCTGGACGCGGTGACGGCGGCGCGCGGCGCCAGCGATCCGACGGCGGGCGAGTTGATGCTGACGCTCGCCTATATCCGGCTCGAACAGGGCGATTTGGCCGCCGCCGAGCGCTTGAGCCAAGCCGCGCGCGCCATCTTCGCCACCCTTGCCTCCCGGCAGCGCTCGGCAATCCGCGCCGACAGCCTGATCGGCCGGATCCGCATGGCCGAGGGCCGGTTCGACGAGGCCGGCGAACAATTCGCCGCCGCGCTCGCCTGGCTGCGGGGGCGCTTCGGCACCGACAGCGCCGAGACGATCCCGGTGCTGGCCGATCTGGGGGAGGCCGCGTTCATGCGCGGCTCCTTTGCCGCCGCACGACGCGCACTCGAACGCGCGGCGACGCTGACCGAACGCCTGGCCGCGATCGACGCGCAAAACGCCTTCGCCAACCGCACCGGCAGGATCGAGGACCAGGCCGTCGCGCGCGGGGCGATCTTCGATCATCTGGTCAAGACCTATGAGCGCCTGTCGCAAGAACGGCCGCGGGAACGGACCGCCCTTGCCGAAAAGGCTTTTCTGACCGCGCAGCGCGTCATTGATTCGCGCGCCGCGGTCGCGCTTTCGCAGCTCGGCGCCCGCCACGCGGCCGGAAACGGCGACCTCGCCCGCCTGGTGCGCGAGCGGCAGGACCTAGTCGAGCGCTGGCAACGGGACGACCGCCGCCTGACGAGCCTGCATGGGCAGGACCGCGCGGGCGACGCCATGGCGAGCATCGCGACGCTCGAAGCCGCGCTGTCGCGGACCGACCGCCGCATCCGGGCCATCGATGCGCGGCTTGCCGAGGCGTTTCCCGATTTCGCCAGCCTGCGGCGGCCGGAGCCGGTCGGTTTCGCCGCCGCCCGGGCCGCGCTCGCCGAGGACGAGGTGCTGTTGTTCTACGCCGACACCAGCCCGCTCGGCACGGTCGATTTCGAGACCTATCTGTGGGCGGTGCCCAAGCGCGGCGCGGCGCGCTGGATCAGGCTCGACAGGCCGAGCCGCGCGCTGGCGGCGGATGTGCGCCGGCTGCGCGGCATGCTGGGCGTCGGGCCGCTGACGCGCGGCGCGCAATCGCTGGTGGCCGACGGCGAGCCCGACCGAAAGGGCGCCGTGCTCGCCATCGCGGCCGGGCTTTATGAGACGATGCTGGCGCCGGTCGCCGACATGATCGCCGGCAGGACGCTGGTGGTGGTGCCGTCGAGGAGCCTTGCCAGCCTGCCCGTCCACCTTCTGGTGCGCGCGCGGCCGCGGACCGGCGGCGCGGCGGACTACAGCGAGGCCGGCTGGCTGTTGCGCGATCATGCGATCGCGGTGATGCCGTCCGTGGCCTCGCTCGCCGTCCTGGCCGCGGTCGGCCGCGCCGACGACGAGCGCGTCCCCTATCTCGGTTTCGCCAATCCGTTGTTGACCGGTCCGGGCGGCGACGACCGGCGCGCCTTTACGCGCACCGAATGCGGTCCGGCGGCGGCTGGCGGCGGCGCGGCGGCGGCCGCGCCCATGCCGGCACTGTCGTCGCTGTTTCGCGGCGCCGTGGCTGATGTCGGCGCGGTGCGCCGGCTGACGCCGCTGCCGGAAACGACCGACGAGGCCTGCGCGATCGCCCGGGCGCTGCGGGCCGGCGACGACGCCGTCTCTCTCGGCCGGGCGGCAAGCGAGGCCGGGGTCAAGCGTGCGTCGCAGGACGGCCGGCTCGCCCGGGCGCGCATCGTGCATTTCGCCACGCACGGGCTCGTCTCCGGCGATCTGTCGGGCCTCGCGGAACCGGCGATCGTGCTGACACCGCCGGCGACGGCGACGGCGCGCGACGACGGGTTGCTGACGGCCTCGGAAGTGGCGACACTGAAGCTCGATGCGGACTGGGTGATCCTGTCGGCCTGCAACACCGCCTCCGGCGACGGCGGCGGCGAGGCGCTTTCCGGCCTGGCGCGCGCCTTCTTTTATGCCGGCGCCCGCGCGCTGCTGGTGTCGCACTGGCCGGTCCAGTCGGATGCCGCCGTGCGGCTGGTGACCGGCGCGGTCGCGGCGCTTGCCGCCGATCCGCGCATCGACCGGGCCGAGGCGCTGCGCCGCGCCATGCTGGCCGAGATCGAGGCCGGCGGCGCGCGCGCCGATCCCGCCGCCTGGGCGCCGTTCATCCTGGTCGGCGCGACACGCTGAGGGGCCGCCGCACCCAAAAAAATACGGCGCCCCGTTGCCGGGACGCCGTCGTTTTGCGTCAGGCGCGCGCGCCCGTTTTTCAGTCCGGCTTGCGGAACAGCTGGATGCCCCAGGCCAGATGACCGGCATCGGCCGCCTTGACCCAGTTTTCGAGCCCGACCGCCATCTTGTCGAGATAGTCGCTCGAGGCGCCGCTCTCGCGCAGCTTGTCGTAATTGGCCAAAAGCTCCTCGCGAACCCGGAAATAATGGGTGCGCAGATCGCCGGTCAGGTCCTCCTGCGCCACGATCTCGAAGCCGAGCGCCTGCGCGGCCTCGCGGTAGAAGCGGAACGAGCCGAGGCTGTTCAACTGCAGGCGGTCGTAGACCGGCTGCAGCACGCCGTCGGGCACGTCGTCGGCCTGCATCGGGTCGGTGAAGACGAAATGGCCGCCGGGCTTGAGCACGCGCCAGACCTCCGCCAGCACCTTCTCGCGCTGGTCGGAATGCAGGATCGCGTCCTGGCTCCACACCACGTCCTGGCTGGCGTCGGCCTCGGGAATGTCCTCGAACACACCGTGCACGACGCGGATCTTGTCGGCGAGGCCGGCACGCCGGTTCTTGTGGCGGTTGGTGTCGTTCTGGGTCTCGGAGATGTTGAGGCAGGCCGCCTCGTTGCCGAACTTCTTGACCACATGGCGCATCGAGCCGCCGTAGCCGGCGCCGATGTCGAGGATCTTGGTATCGGAACCGATCTCCGGCAGGGCCGCGATCATGCGGTCGACGGTGACGACGGAGGCCTCGCGGATGTCCTTTGTGTCCTTGTAGATGCCGATATGGAGGTCCTCGCCGCCCCAGACCGTGGAGTAGAACGTGTCGGCGTCGTCGCCGTCATAATAATCCTCGGTGACGTCGCGGATATCGGCCTGGCCCTCCGGGCGCGCCTCGCCGCCCCAGCGCACGACGTGCAGGGTCGACTTCTCGGCCACGTGGACGAAGAAATCCGGTTCGTTTTCGGCATAGGTCTCCTGGAAGTCGCCATAGGTGCGCACCCGCTGGAAACCGGCCTCCGACAGGAGCTTGCGCACGTAGTTCTTGCGGATCGGGCACAAATTGAGCGTGTATTCGGCGCCGTCGGGGAAGCTGTATTTGAAGCGCACCAGGCTGTCGTCGATATGCTCGGGCTCGGCCGTGACCTTGTCGCCGCAATAGTAGAATTTGTGCTTCGACTTGAAGCCCTCGTCGAGCATGGTGTCGTAGTTGCGCTGGTCGAGGATCAGGATGCCGTCATGCTTGAGCGCGGCGTAGAATTCCGCCAGCGCGCGGCGGCGGTCGGCCTCGGTGTGCAGATGGGTGAAGGAATTGCCCAGGCAGATGATGGCGTCGTATTTGCCCTGGATGTCGCGGTTGAGCCAACGCCAGTCGGCCTGCACCGTCTTCAGGATCAGCCCGCGCGCCTGGCCGTTCTGGAACGCCTTGGCCAGCATCGCGGCCGAACCGTCGGCCGAGGTGACGTTGAAACCGGCCTCGTTGAGGCGCACGGAGTGGAAGCCGGTACCGCAGGCGACGTCGAGCACGGTTTCCTTGCCCCTGGCGCGCAGCACGTCGATGAAGAACTGGCCTTCGCTCTCGGCCCGCGCCGTCCAGTTGATGAGTTCGTCCCACTTCTCCACGAAGGTCATCACATATTCGCCGCGATAGAGATCGGTCTCGCGGTTGGCCAGCGGATCGTCGCCATAAAGCTGCTGGTCCATTTCCAGCTCGGCATTTGGCTGTTTGAGTGCTGCCTCGTTCATATCGCTCTCCGTTTCGCCTGTGGTTCGCATCGGCCGCAACCCGGCCGGCGCGGCGGGCAGCAGCGGCGCGGCCCGCTACGGACCACGCACAATGGATGGTGAACGCCTCGGACCCCCGACAGGGCGGCGCCTGCCCGCGCAGAAACGCGCCCGACGGGCGCGCGACAAAGGCTGCGAGAGCAGAGGTGGCCAAATTCAAGGCGCCGAAAGCGGCGCGGTTCCATCGACTGGAAAAGCCACCGTGATTGGTAGGCGCAGGATATCGTCCGAAAACGACATTGCAAGGTCCGATTACGACATTCTTGCCGGGACCGCGCGCAAGCCGGCGCAGGAGCCGCGTTTTGCCCGCGATCTCAGTGGCTTGGCCGAAACGAATTATGATCGCGGCGTGGCAGAGACGGGCTTTCTACCACCACACGCCGCCGCGGCGGATGCGGATGCGCGGCCGCCCGGCCGGATCGGCCAGCGCGCCGGAACGGGCCGGACGCGCCGCCGCCTCCTCCGCCACGATGGACCCGCTCGGCATCAGGCCGGCAAGACGCCGATAGGTCGCCGCGTCGGGCCGGCGACGGCCGATGGCGGGAATGAAGCTCGCGCGCCGCTGCCGCGCCCGGCCGCCCGCTTGACCGGGCAGATCCTCATGCGGCGGGTCGCCCGCGCCCTTCAGCGCCATCAATCGCCGGACCCGCTCGTCGGTCGGCGGGTGGGTGCGCAGCACCGAGGGGTCGGGAATGCGCCCGCCCGGAAGCAGCAGGCTTTCCCACAACCGCCCCTGGGCACGCTCGAGCTTGACCAGCGCCCAGGCGAGTCCTTCGGGATCGCCGGTCAGCATGGCGGCGCCGAGATCGGCGTCGTATTCGCGCGTGCGCGACAGCGCCATCTGCAACAGGCCGCCGACGGTGGGCGCGGCCAGCAGCACCAGAACCGCCAGCCAGGGCACCTGCGCCTGATAGCCGCCGGCGAAGACGACCAGGTTCAACACCAGCGACAAAAGGCCGATCGTCGACATGACCGAGGTGAACCGCGAAACCATGTCGGCCAGGGCCATCACCTTCACGTCCTCATGGGCGATGTGGCTGACCTCGTGCGCCAGGATCGCGGTCAGTTCGCGCAGGCTCATGCGCCGGATGAGCGCGTCGGTGACCGCGATCGCCGAATCGTCGCGGCGGCCGACGGCAAACGCGTTCATCATGCGCGAGGGCACGACATGAAGAACCGGCGCGGCCGGCAGCCCGGCGCGCCGGGCGAGTTCTTCCAGAATGGCGATCCCTTCGGCGAACTGCGCCCGCGAGACCGGCCTTGCCTTGTACATGGACAGGACCAGACGCGGGCTGACGCGGCGCATCGCCAGCATCGAGATCGTGCCGACCACCAGCGCGTAGACGAGCGCCACCAGGCCGCCGAACGCCCAGGCGCTGACGGCGAGGATCAACAGGCTGCCGGTGGCGAGCAGCCAGGTGTGCAGCGTGTTCAGCGCGCGGCTGCGGCGCTGCTGGACGAGGTCGAGATTGGATTGCCGGCTCATGCGCCCAATATGGGGAATGGATGGCGCTTTGCCGAGTCTCGACGATATCGCGGTCCGCGTGTCCCGCCGTCGGCCGAACCGGGCTTTTTTTGGTCGCGCCAGGGTTGGGAAGGTGCGGCGGACGGCATTTGCAGGCAAACGGCGCCGCACGACGCTTGCGCCCCGAAATCGCTGTTCTTATATACGCCGCAACGCTGCACGCGCATTCCCTCGGGAAGCTGTGGGGCGCTTTCTTGTGAACAGGGGCTGCCGCGCCGAACGCCGCAATGGGTCCTTGGCAGCCTGCTTAGCGGAGAAGAAGAATGGCAAAAGTAATTGGTATCGACCTGGGAACCACGAACTCGTGTGTCGCGGTCATGGACGGCAAGGAACCGAAGGTCGTCGAAAACGCCGAAGGCGCGCGCACGACGCCGTCGATCGTGGCTTTTTCCGACGGTGACGAGCGCCTCGTCGGCCAGCCTGCCAAGCGGCAGGCCGTGACCAATCCGGAAGGCACGATTTTCGCGGTCAAGCGCCTGATCGGACGGCGCTACGACGACCCGGTGACCGACAAGGACAAGAAGCTCGTTCCCTACAAGATCAGCAAGGCCGACAATGGCGATGCGTGGGTCGAGGTTCAGGACAAGAAATATTCGCCCTCGCAGATTTCCGCGATGGTCCTGCAGAAGATGAAGGAGACGGCGGAAAGCTATCTCGGCGAGAAGGTCGAGAAGGCCGTCATCACCGTTCCGGCCTATTTCAACGACGCCCAGCGTCAGGCCACCAAGGACGCCGGCAAGATCGCCGGGCTTGAGGTGCTGCGCATCATCAACGAGCCGACCGCGGCCGCGCTCGCCTACGGGCTCGACAAGAAGAAGTCCGGCACGATCGCCGTCTACGACCTCGGCGGCGGCACGTTCGACATCTCGATCCTGGAGATCGGCGACGGCGTGTTCGAGGTGAAGTCGACCAATGGCGACACCTTCCTGGGTGGCGAAGACTTCGACATGCGTCTGGTCAATTACCTCGCCGAGGAATTCAAGAAGGAACAGGGCATCGATCTGAAGAACGACAAGCTCGCCCTGCAGCGGCTGAAGGAAGCCGCCGAGAAGGCCAAGATCGAGCTGTCGGCGACATCGCAGACCGAAATCAACCTGCCCTTCATCACCGCCGACCAGTCCGGCCCCAAACATTTGACGATGAAACTCACCCGGGCGAAGTTCGAAAGCCTGGTCGAGGATCTGGTCAGCCGCACCATCAACCCGTGCAAGGCGGCGTTGAAGGACGCCGGCGTGCAGGCCGGCGAGATCGACGAGGTGGTGCTGGTGGGCGGCATGACGCGCATGCCCAAGATCCAGGAGGCGGTCAAGCAGTTCTTCGGCAAGGAGCCGCACAAGGGCGTGAACCCCGACGAGGTGGTCGCCATGGGCGCGGCCATTCAGGCCGGCGTTCTGCAGGGCGACGTCAAGGACGTGCTGCTGCTCGACGTGACGCCGCTGTCGCTCGGCATCGAGACGCTGGGTGGCGTGTTCACCCGTCTGATCGACCGCAACACCACGATCCCGACCAAGAAGGGCCAGGTCTTCTCGACCGCCGAGGACAACCAGTCCGCGGTCACGATCCGGGTCTTCCAGGGCGAACGTGAAATGGCGGCCGACAACAAGATGCTCGGCCAGTTCGACCTGGTCGGCATTCCGCCCGCGCCGCGCGGCGTGCCGCAGATCGAGGTCACGTTCGACATCGACGCCAACGGCATCGTCAACGTCTCGGCCAAGGACAAGGGCACCGGCAAGGAGCACCAGATCCGCATCCAGGCGTCGGGCGGCTTGAGCGACGACGAGATCGAGAAGATGGTCAAGGACGCCGAGACCAATGCCGAGGGCGACAAGCAGCGCCGCGAGGCGGTCGAGGCCAAGAACCAGGCCGAGGCCCTGGTTCATTCCTCGGAGAAGTCGCTGGCCGAGTACGGCGAAAAGGTCTCCGAGGACGATCGCAACGCGATCTCCGAGGCGATCGCCGCGCTCAAGACCGCGGTCGAAGGCGACGATGTCGAGGACATCAAGACCAAGACCAACGCGCTCGCCGAAGCCTCGATGAAGCTCGGTCAGGCCATGTACGAGGCCTCGCAGGCCGAGGCGGCGGAAAGCGATGCCCAGGCCGACGCCGAAAAGAGCGGCGAGGACGTCGTCGATGCCGATTTCGAGGAGATCGACGACGACGACAAGAAGAAGTCCGCCTGAGCGGCCCCTTCGTTCGACTGAAGGCCCGGCGCACGGCGCCGGGTTCGCAGGCAGATGACCAACCCTCATTCGCGGCCGGGCCGCGGGTGAGGGTTTTTTGTTGCGCGGACGGCCACCGGACGCCGGGCGGCGGCGATGCCCGGTCACGGGAAACGCGTCGGGGACGGAGGCCCACAACCCAGCACACCCGAGGCGCACAGAACCTGTACATGACTACGTAAGCTTTACAAAAACAAGTCGTACGCCCCGATCCAATCATTAGGTTTTTCTGAAGTATTTAATGTCATTGTCGGCTGGAATTTCTTGATGAAGCCGGCAGATGTTGCATGCATTACCGCATCTTCGAAACCTGGCGGCTCACCGCCGCACTGACCATCATGATGTGGCATTTCCTGCGCTATGCGCCGCCGGGTCACGAGGAAGCCAGCGCGGCGCTCTACCGGCTGATGCCGCTGATGGAGATGTTCTTCATGATCTCCGGCTTCCTGATCATGGAGCGTTACGGCGACAGGCTCTTGAAGGAGCGCGGAAGTTTTGCCCGTTACTTGCTGCGGCGCATCGCGCGCTTCTACCCGCTCTACCTGGTTACGCTTTTGTTTTTCTGCGTCGTCGCGCTGGCGATCGATTTCGGCTTCGTGCAGACCGGCGATCCGGGCCGCTATGCCTGGTCGGCCTTGCCGGCCAATCTGCTGCTGCTGCAGGCCTGGGGCCTGACCGACACGCTGACCTTCAACTATGTCGCCTGGTCGATGTCGGCGGAATGGTTCTGCTATCTGCTCCTGCCGCTGATCATCCTGGCCTACCGGGTCGGCGGCAAGACCGGGCTGGCGGCGCTGGCGGCGCTGTGCATCCTGGCGCTGGAAGTCGCCGTGGCGGCCAGGATCATCCCGTTCGCGAGCTGGCTGGAAGCCAATACCTGGGGCGCCTATCGCGCCTTCGCCGATTTCGCGCTCGGCGCCTTCGTGGCGATGGCGGTGCGCGACAGCCGATGGCGCCTTGAAAGCCACGCGCCGGCCTGGATCGTCTTCGCGCTGGCGATCGCGGCGATGGCGACCAATCAATATTCCTACGTGATCGTGCTGCTGCTCGGCCTGGCCATGTACTGCGCCGCGCTCGCCGAACGCAACCGGCCCGACTCCTCGCTCTACCTCGCCTTCCTGCACCCGCTCGGTAAGGTGTCGCTCGGCATCTACCTGATCCACCCGGTCATCGAGAGCGTGTTCCTGGCCATCGTCTGGCGCAAGCTGCTCGAGCCGCTCGGCGTGATCAGCTTCTATACCTACTGGTTCGTGCCCGCCCTTGTGGTGATCGGCGTCGCCATGGTGTCCCACCGTTATTTCGAGCGCCGCGCGGGAGACTGGATCATGGGGCGGCTGCTGGGGGCAAAGCCGCGCCCGCGGCCGGCCGAGATCGTCGCGGCGCCGGCGAACCGGGTCGGCCGCTAGCGCGGTTCGCTTCGAGGAGCGTCACCCTTCGCTGAAGACGCCCGGGCCTGGACGGTCTCGCGGGGCGGTCGGGAACGGGCGCCGCGGCGTCAGGCCACGGCGCGGGCCAGCGCGCATTGCGACCACAGTTCCGAGAGCGCCTGCACCAGATGATCGATGTCGGCGTCGGTATGCAGCGGCGACGGCGTGATGCGCAGCCGCTCGGTCTTGCGCGGCACGGTCGGGTAGTTGATCGGCTGGACGTAGATGCCGTGATTGTCGAGCAACAGGTCCGAGATCCACTTGCACTTGGCGGCATCGCCCACCATCACCGGCACGATATGGCTCGGATTGGGCATGGTCGGGATGCCGATCGCCTCCAGGCGGGCGCGCACCTTGGCCACGCGGTCCTGATGACGGGCGCGCTCGAGCTGGCTCGACTTCAAATGGCGAATCGAGGTCAGCGCGCCGGCGGCCACGTGCGGCGGCAGGGCGGTGGTGAAGATGAAGCCGGAGGCGAAGGAGCGCACGAAGTCGCACAGCGCCGTCGAACCGGTGATGTAGCCGCCGACGACGCCAAACGCCTTGCCGAGCGTGCCTTCGATGATGGTGAGGCGGTCCATCAGCCCCTCGCGCTCGGCAACGCCGCCGCCGCGCGGGCCGTAGAGGCCGACCGCGTGCACCTCGTCGAGATAGGTCATGGCGCCGTGCTTTTCGGCGACGTCGAGGATTTCGCGGATCGGCGCGATGTCGCCGTCCATCGAATAGACGCTCTCGAAGGCGACGATCTTCGGCCGGTCGGGCCCGTATTCCGACAGGATGCGGTCGAGATCGCGCACGTCATTGTGCTTCCAGACGCGCTTTTCGGCCCGGGAATGACGAATGCCCTCGATCATCGAGGCGTGGTTGCCCTCGTCCGACACGATCACGCAGCCGGGAATGTTGGCGCCCAGCGTCGACAGCGTCGTCCAGTTGGAGACATAGCCGGAGGTGAAGATCAGCGCCGATTCCTTGCCGTGCAGATCGGCCAGCTCGCGCTCCAGCAACACGTGGTAGTGATTGGTGCCGGAAATGTTGCGCGTGCCGCCGGCGCCGGCGCCGCAGCGATCGAGCGCCTCGTGCATGGCCGCGATCACCTTGGGGTGCTGGCCCATGCCGAGATAGTCGTTCGAGCACCATACGGTGACCTCGCGGGTTTCGTCGCCGACAAAGCGCGTCGCGCGCGGAAACGAGCCCGCATGCCGCTCCAGTTCCGCGAAAACGCGATAGCGGCCCTCGTCGCGAAGGCCGTCAAGCTTCGTGGCAAAAAAGGCTTCGAAGTCCATCCGTGTTCTCCTTGGAACTTTTCTAACCTGCCGGACGGTTTTTGTCTTCCCTCGAAGACGCGGCAAAACGTTCCATTCAAAGATTTGCATATTTCAATGCAGGCGGTCCAGCCCCGCGTGCCGCGGGGGCTCGTCCCCCCTTGGCCCGGTTGCCGCGGCGGCGCCTTGATCTGGCGCAAGCGCGGCGCCGGCACGACGCCGAAACCGGCGGCCCCGGTTTCGAGCCGCAGCGGCCCGGCGACAGCCCTGCGGGGCGAGGCCGAGAGGCTCAGATTTCCGTCACCATGCGGTGGCCGGGCGGGTGGACCATGCGCACGAAGGTGATCGGCTTGTCGGCAAGCCAGGTCATGCGCTCGGCCACGAACACGGCTTCGCCCTCGACCACCTGCAGCAGCGCGGCCTCGTCGCGGCCGGCGCGCGCGGCGCGAAAGGCGAACTCGGCGCGCGAGAACGGCGCGTTTTCGACCAGCCATTCGTTCGGCCCGATCTCTTCGAAAGCCTCGTGGCGGGCTTCCGGCACCGCATCGAGATTGATCCAGCGCTCCTCGAACTGGAACGGCGCCCGGTCGGCCAGATGCAGGCAGCGCAGATGCAGCACTTTGGCCGAAGCCGGCAGGGCGAGCCGCGCGCGCAGGAAATCGGGGGCGGCGACAACGGCGCGGCTCAGCCGCGAATAGGCGTAGACGGCGCCCTTGGCCTCGATCTCCTTGCGCACCAGCGGGATCGAAAGCCGCGCCTCGCGCACCGGATAAAGCGCGACCCGCGTGCCGGATTTGCGCTTGCGCTCGACGAGGCCGGACCGGGCGAGTTCCTGCACCGCGCGGTTGACGGTGGCGCGGGCGACGCCGAACTCGGCCGCCAGCGCCTCCTCGCCGGGGATCGTGGCGCCGGGCGGCCATTGCCGGCGGGCGATCCGGCGTTCCAGCTCGGATTTGATGTCGCGGAAGGTGGTGCGCCGATCGGTCGTCATAGCCGTGCCATGACCGATTCCATGCAGCTTGCATAGCGCCGCACGATCGCGTCGCGGCCGCGATGCCGCCCGTCGCGAACCGCGTGGCGGCCTGCCGACCACAGATCGGTGACGGTCTCGTTGCCGCCGGCGAAGATCCAGCCGTCGAGCAGGCGGTCGCCGGCGAGACCGTAGAGCGCGGAACGGGCCGGATCGAGCGCGACCAGGTCGGCCCACCCTCCCGGCGCGAGCGCGCCGCTGTCGCGGCCGAGCGCGCGCGCGCCGCCCTTCAGCGCGGTCCGGTAGAGCACCCGGCCGCTCGATTCTCCGGCGTCGGCCAGCACGACGCGCAGCCGGTCGCGCAGCCGCTGCGAATATTCGAGCTGGCGCAACTCCCCGGCGACGCCGATGCGGATGTTGG
The DNA here is from genome assembly GCF_003015025.1 of Nitratireductor sp. StC3. Classification (NCBI taxonomy): domain Bacteria; kingdom Pseudomonadati; phylum Pseudomonadota; class Alphaproteobacteria; order Hyphomicrobiales; family Phyllobacteriaceae; genus Nitratireductor; species Nitratireductor sp. StC3. The sequence goes on from NZ_PYBP01000011.1 coordinate 134,408, forward strand.
AATCGGAACCGATGCCGAACACGCCGCCGGCGACACGAAAGCGCGCGCCGTCGAAAATACCGTCGCCGAGATTGCCCTCGGTGACCGGACACAATCCCGCCGTGGCCTCGGCGGCGGCAAGCCCGGCCGTCTCCTTTTCGCTCATGTGCGTACAATGGATCAGGCACCAGCGCCGGTCGACCGCGACCGTGTCGAGCAGCCATTCGACCGGCCGCGCGCCATGAACCGCCAGCATTTCGTCGATTTCCTGTTCCTGCTCGGCGATGTGCATGTGGAACGGGCGGTCGCCGCGGATTCCCGCCAGCCGTTCGAGGTCGGCGGCGCCGACGGCGCGCAGCGAGTGCGGCGCATATCCCCAACCGGCATCGCCGGGCAGCGCCTTGATCGTCGCTTCGGCGCGCGCAACCAGCTCCAGATACCGGTCGAGATCGTTGCCGAACCGCAACTGGCCGCCCGCAAGCGGCCGCCCGTCCACGCCGCCCTGGGCGTAGTGCACCGGCAGCAAAGTGAGCCCGATGCCGGTTTCGGCCGCGGCGGCGGCGATGCGGGCGCCAAGCTCGCCGGGATCGGCATAGGCGGCGCCGCCGGGCTGGTGGTGCAGATAATGGAACTCCGCCACGGCGGCGAAGCCGGCCTCCTGCATCTCCATGAAGGCGAGCGCGGCAACGGCCTCGATCTCGTCGGGCTCAAGCACGTCGAGAAAGCGATACATGATCTCGCGCCAGGTCCAGAAGCTGTCGCGCGCGGCCGGCCCGCGCGCCTCCGCCAGCCCCGCCATGGCGCGCTGGAAGGTATGGCTGTGCAGGTTGGACGGCGCCGGCAGGAGCACGGCCACATTGTGGCTGTCTGCCGCCGGCGTCGCGTCGGCGCGCACGGCCGCGATGCGGCCGTCGGCGTCGATCTCGACCAGGACATTCGCCTGCCATCCGGCCCGGGTCAGCGCTTCGCGCGCAAAAATCGACGACATCGCATTCTTTCCAATTGACTCATTATGTCTAGACATAATAGCGTTATTCTTGGATTTGAAAACCGGAAATCGACCCATCGATGACGCGCAAGATCCTTTCCGACCTGCGTATCGCCACGCTTGAGGCGGACGGTGTTCCCTACGGGCTGATCGAGCGCGGCGCGATCGGCGTCGAGGCCGGGCGCATCGCCTGGGTGGCCCCGGCCGACGCCCAGCCCGCCGGCTGGGCCGACGCCCCGTCGCAGAGCTTTGGCGGGCGGCTGGCGACCCCGGCCCTGGTCGACTGCCACACCCATCTGGTTTTCGGCGGCAATCGCGCCCGCGAATTCGAGCTGCGGCTGGAAGGGGCGAGCTACGAGGAGGTCGCGCGCGCCGGCGGCGGCATCGTCTCCACCGTCTCGGCCACGCGCGCGCTCAGCGAAGACGCGCTGGTCGAAGCAGCGTTGCCGCGGCTCGACCGGCTGATCGGCGAAGGCGTGGCGACCGTCGAGGTCAAGTCGGGTTACGGCCTGACCGTCGCCGACGAGCTGAAAATGCTGCGCGCGGCGCGCCGGCTCGAAAGACTGCGGCCGGTGCGCGTGCGCACCAGCTATCTCGGCGCGCATGCCGTGCCGCCCGAATACAAGGACCGCGCCGACGCCTATATCGACGAGGTCGCGATCCCGGGCCTGGAGGCGGCGCGGGCCGAGGGGCTGGCCGACGCGGTCGACGGGTTCTGCGAGGGTATCGCCTTTTCGCCGGCCCAGATCGCGCGCGTCTTCGACAGCGCCAAGGCGCTCGGCCTGCCGGTCAAGCTGCACGCCGAGCAATTGTCGGACCTGGGCGGCGCCGGCCTGGCGGCGTCCTATGGCGCGCTGTCGGCCGACCATCTCGAATATCTTTCCGCCGACGGCATCGCCGCGATGGCGAAAGCCGGCAGCGTCGCCGTGCTTTTGCCGGGCGCGTTTTATTTCCTGCGCGAAACGCAACGGCCGCCGGTCGAGGCGCTGCGCGCGGCCGGGGTGCCGATCGCGGTCGCCACCGACTGCAATCCGGGCTCCTCGCCGATGACCTCGCTGCTGCTGGCGATCAACATGGCCTGCACCTTGTTTCGCCTGACGCCGGAAGAGGCGCTTGCCGGCGCGACGCGCGAGGCCGCGCTGGCACTCGGGCTCGACGGCGAGATCGGCACGATCGCGCCCGGCAAGCGGGCCGAACTGGCGATCTGGGACGTCGAGCACCCGGCCGAGCTCGCCTATCGAATCGGCGACAATCCGCTTTACCGCCGCATCGTGGAGGCGAAAGACTGACGATGATCGTGCTGCATCCCGGCGCCGTACCGCTCGCAACGCTGGAAACCGTCTACCGCGGCAACGATGCCGTCATGCTCGACGACCGGTTCCGCCCCGCCATCGCTGGCGCCGCCGCGCGCATCGCCGCCATCGTCGGCGGCGACGCGGCCGTCTACGGCATCAATACCGGCTTCGGCAAGCTCGCCAGCGTGCGCATTCCTGCGGACGACGTGGCGACGCTGCAGCGCAATCTGATCCTGTCGCATTGCTGCGGCGTCGGCGCGCCGCTCGCCGGCGATATCGTTCGGCTGGTGATGGCATTGAAACTGATCTCGCTCGGGCGCGGCGCGTCGGGCGTGCGGCCGGAAACCGTGGCGCTGATCGAGGCGATGCTGGCGCGCAACGTCCTGCCGGTGATTCCGGAAAAGGGCTCGGTCGGCGCGTCGGGCGACCTGGCGCCGCTCGCCCATATGACGGCGGCGATGATCGGCGAGGGCGAGGCGGTGTTCGAGGGCCAGCGCATGCCGGCCGCCGACGCGCTCGACAAGGCGGGTCTCGAACCGATCGTGCTCGCGGCCAAGGAAGGGCTGGCGCTGATCAACGGCACCCAGGTGTCGACCGCGCTGGCGCTCGCCGGCCTGTTCCGCGCGCACAGGGCGGCGCGCGCGGCGCTGATCACCGGCGCGCTGTCGACGGACGCCGCCATGGGCTCGACCGCGCCGTTCCACCCGGAAATCCACACCCTGCGCGGCCATCGGGGTCAGATCGACACCGCCGCCGCGCTGCGCGCCCTGCTGGCCGGGTCGGAGATCCGCGACAGTCATATCGAGGGCGACCAGCGCGTGCAGGACCCCTATTGCATCCGCTGCCAGCCGCAAGTCGACGGCGCCTGTCTCGACCTGCTGCGCATGGCGGCGCGGACGCTGGAGATCGAGGCCAACGCCGTCACCGACAACCCGCTGGTGCTGTCGGACGACGTCGTCTCGGGCGGGAATTTCCACGCCGAGCCGGTGGCCTTCGCCGCCGACCAGATCGCGCTCGCGATTTGCGAGATCGGCGCGATCGCCCAGCGCCGCATAGCGTTGCTGGTCGATCCGGCGCTGTCTTTCGGCCTGCCGGCCTTCCTGGCGAAGAAACCGGGGCTGAACTCGGGCCTGATGATCGCCGAGGTGACGTCCGCGGCGCTGATGTCGGAAAACAAGCAGATGGCGCATCCGGCCTCGGTCGATTCGACGCCGACCTCGGCCAATCAGGAAGACCACGTCTCCATGGCCTGCCACGGTGCGCGGCGCCTGCTCGCCATGAGCGACAACCTGGCCGGCATCGTCGGCATCGAGGCGGTGACGGCGGCCCAGGGCGTCGAGTTGCGCGCGCCGCTGAAGACCGGCCCGGAACTGATGCGCGCCCTGGAAACGATCCGCGGCGTCGTGCCGACGCTGGAGGTCGACCGCTTCATGGCCGACGAGCTGGAGGCGGCGAGCGGGCTGGTGCGTTCCGGCGCGCTCAACGCCAGCGTCAGCGCCGGCATCCTGCCAAAGCTGGAGCCGGCCCCATGACCCCGGTCGACGTGCGCCAGGGCACCTCGCCCGTCATCCTCGGCCTGCCGCATACGGGCACTTTTCTGCCGGCCGAAATTTTCGAGCGGCTGAACGCACAAGGCAGGCTTCTGACCGACACCGACTGGCACGTCGACCGGCTCTATGACGGCCTCCTGCCCGGCGTCACCACCGTGCGCGCGACCTTCCACCGCTACGTGATCGACGCCAATCGCGACCCGTCCGGCAAAAGCCTCTATCCCGGTCAGAACACGACCGGGCTGGTGCCGGTAACCGATTTCGACGACCGGCCGATCTGGCGCGACGGCGCGGCGCCGACCGACGCGGACGTGGCCGAAAGGCTCGACGCGTTTCACCGGCCCTATCACGCCGCGCTTGCGGCCGAGATCGCGCGTGTCAGGGCGCTGCACGGCGTCGCGGTGCTTTATGACTGCCACTCGATCCGCTCCGTCTGCCCGTTCCTGTTCGAGGGCCGCCTGCCCGACTTCAACATCGGCACCGATAACGGCCGAACCTGCGCGCCCGCGTTCGAAACCGCCGTCGCCGATCTCTGCGCGGCCGCCGACGGCTACAGCCACGTCGTCAACGGCCGCTTCCGCGGCGGCTGGACGACACGTCACTACGGAAAGCCCGCCGACAAGGTGCACGCGATCCAGATGGAACTGACGCAGGCCTCGCACCTGGCCTCGGAAGACCCGCCCTTCGACTATGATCCCCAAAAGGCCGAGCGGCTGCGGGCCCATCTCGCAAAAATCCTGACGCGCATCGAGGCGATCGCGTCGTCCCTGACGCCCGGAGACCGGCCATGAGCAATCCCCGCCATAATATTCGCGACGTGCGCAGCCCGCGCGGCTCCGAACTCAACGCCCTGAGCTGGCAGACGGAAGCGCCGCTCAGGATGCTGATGAACAATCTCGACCCGGACGTGGCCGAGAACCCCAACGAGCTGGTCGTCTATGGCGGCATCGGCCGCGCCGCGCGCACCTGGGATGATTTCGACCGCATCGCGGCCACCTTGAAGACGCTCGCCGACGACGAGACCCTGCTCGTGCAGTCGGGCAAGCCGGTCGGCGTCTTCCGCACCCATGCCGACGCGCCGCGGGTGCTGATCGCCAATTCCAACCTCGTCCCGCACTGGGCCGACTGGAGCCATTTCAACGAGCTCGATCGCAAGGGGCTGATGATGTACGGCCAGATGACGGCCGGGTCCTGGATCTATATCGGCTCGCAGGGCATCGTGCAGGGCACCTACGAGACCTTCGTGGAGGCCGGGCGCCAGCATTATGACGGCGATCTGACGGGCAAGTGGATCCTGACCGCCGGCCTCGGCGGCATGGGCGGCGCCCAGCCGCTGGCGGCGGTGATGGCCGGCGCCTGCTGCCTGGCGGTCGAATGCGACGAGAGCCGCATCGATTTCCGCATCCGCACCCGTTATGTCGACGAAAAGGCGACCTCGCTCGACGAGGCGCTGGCGATGATCGACCGTTGGACCCGGGCCGGCGAGGCCAAATCGGTCGGCCTGCTCGGCAACGCCGCCGAGATCGTGCCGGAACTGGTACGGCGCGGCGTGCGGCCGGACATGGTCACCGACCAGACCTCGGCGCACGACCCGGTCAACGGCTATTTGCCGAAAGGCTGGTCGCTGGCCGAGTGGCGCGCCAAGCGCGAAAGCGACCCGCAAGCGGTGGAAAAGGCCGCCCGCGCCTCGATGCGCGAGCATGTCGAGGCGATGGTCGCCTTCTGGAACCAGGGCGTGCCCACGCTCGACTACGGCAACAATATCCGTCAGGTGGCGCTGGAAGAAGGGCTTGAAAACGCCTTCGCCTTTCCCGGCTTCGTGCCGGCCTATATCAGGCCTTTGTTTTGCCGCGGCGTCGGCCCGTTCCGCTGGGCCGCGCTCTCGGGCGACCCGGAAGACATCTACCGCACCGACGAGAAGGTGAGGGAACTCCTGCCCGACAACGAGCACCTGCATCGCTGGCTCGACATGGCGCGCGATCGCATCGCCTTCCAGGGCCTGCCGGCGCGCATCTGCTGGGTCGGGCTCGGCGACCGCCACCGGCTCGGCCTCGCCTTCAACGAGATGGTCGCCAAGGGCGAATTGAAGGCGCCGGTGGTGATCGGCCGCGACCATCTCGATTCGGGCTCGGTCGCCTCGCCCAACCGCGAGACCGAGGCGATGAAGGACGGTTCGGACGCGGTGTCCGACTGGCCGCTGCTCAACGCGCTTTTGAACTGCGCCTCGGGCGCGACCTGGGTGTCGCTGCATCATGGTGGCGGCGTCGGCATGGGCTTTTCGCAGCATGCCGGCATGGTGATCTGCGCCGACGGCAGCGCGGCGGCGGCGCGCCGGCTGGAGCGCGTCTTGTGGAACGACCCGGCGACCGGGGTCATGCGCCATGCCGATGCCGGCTACGACATCGCGCTCGACTGGGCGCGGGAAAAGGGCCTGAGACTGCCGGCGATTCTTGGGAATTAGCGCCGTTCGCGGTCGCAAAAATGCATGAAAAAGCTCGGATTGCGGGCGGAATCTGGGAAATTCAGTCGAAAAAGAGGGAGAAAAAAGATGAAACGCAGAGAGTTTTTGACAAAAACCGCGCTTGGCGGCGTGGCGGCCGGCGCGGCTTTGGCCACCCCGGCCATCGCGCAGGACAAGCGCGAATGGAAGATGGTCACCGCCTGGCCGAAGAACCTGCCCGGGCCGGGCGTGGCCGCGCAGATGCTGGCCGACCGCATCACCACGCTGTCGGGCGGGCGCATCGAGGTCAAGCTCTACGCCGCCGGCGAGCTGGTGCCGGGCAACGGCGTCTTCGACGCGGTCTCGGAAGGCACGGCCGAACTCTACCATGCGGTTCCCTCCTACTGGGGGTCGAAGTCCAAGGGCATCCTGTTGTTCGGCTCGCAGCCGTTCGGCCTGAGGGCCGACGAGCAGTTCGGCTGGCTCGCCCATGGCGGCGGTCAGGCGCTCTACGACGAGATCTATGCCCGGTTCGGACTGAAACCGTTCCTGTGCGGCAATTCCGGCCCGCAATGGCAAGGCTGGTTCCGCGGCGAGATCAACTCGGTCGACGACCTCAAGGGCCTGCGGTTCCGCACCACCGGCCTGGCCTCGGAAATGTGCGCCAAGATCGGCATGGCGGTGCAGGCGATGGGCGGACGCGACATGTTCCAGGCGCTGCAATCGGGCGCGCTCGACGCCGGCGAATTCATCGGCCCGTGGTCGGACAGCGCGCTCGGCTTCCATCAGGTCGCCAAGAACTATTACTGGCCGGGCGTCGGCGAGCCGTCCTCGGCGGAGGAATGCGTGGTCAACGCCAAGGTCTTCGAGGACCTGCCCGACGATCTCAAGGCCGCCGTCGCGCTTGCCTGCGAGAGCCTCTACAATCCGGTGTGGACCGAATACACCACCAAGCACGCGCTGGCCCTGCAGAAGCTGGTCGCCGAGGAGGGCGTGCAGGTCAAGAAGCTGCCCGAAGAGGTTCTCGTGGCGCTGGGCAACGCCGCCGGCGAGGTGATCGCCGATCTGCGCGAGGACGACGACGAGCTGGTCAAGCGCATCGTCGAGAGCTTCCTGGCCTATCGCAGTTCGGTGGCCGACTATATGGTCTATGCCGATAACGGGCAGATGAACGCCCGCGCGCTCGACTACACATACTGACCGGGCTCCGCCGGCGCCACACCGCCGGCGGACCTTTTCAGACAAGGGGGGGGGCAGCATGACCGCGCTTGCCGACTGGCTCGACGGCGTGAACCGGAATGTCGGCAATCTGGTGCGCTGGTGCGCGATCCTGATGGTGCTGGTGCAGTTCGGGATCGTGCTTTTGCGTTACGTCTTCGGCATCAGCTTCATCGCGCTCAATGAAAGCGTGCTTTACCTGCACGCGACGCTGTTCATGCTCGGCGCCGGCTATACGCTTCTGGTCGACGGTCACGTGCGCGTCGACATCTTCTATGCCAAGGCCGGCCGGCGGCGGCAATCGGCGATCGACCTATTCGGCCATCTCGCCCTGCTGATCCCGTCGATGACGGTGCTCCTGGTCTGGTCGTGGCCGTCGGTGCGCAATTCCTGGTCGATCCTGGAAGGCCCGATCTCGGTCGGCGGCATCCCGGCCTCCTTCCTGCTGAAATCGCTGATTCCGGGCTTCTGCGTGCTGCTCATCGTCCAATCCGTCGCCTGCCTGCTGCGCGACCTCGTCCGCCTGCGCGAGACGGCCGCATGATGCCGCTCGATTTGTTGATGTTCGCCGGCCTGATCGGCTGCATCCTGCTCGGCTTCCCGGTCTCGTTTTCGATCGCCGGGGTGGCGACCGTGTTCGCCTTCCTGGGCTGGGCCGCCGGCATGATGGATATCGCGCTGCTCGGCGCGCTCGGCCAGCGCGTCTTCGGCGTGCTCACCAATGACGTGCTGATCGCCATCCCGCTGTTCGTGCTGATGGGCGTGGTGCTGGAGCGCAGCCGGGTGGCGGAGGAACTGCTGGAAACCATGGGCCGGCTGTTCGGCGGCCTGCGCGGCGGGCTCGGCGTTTCGGTCGTGCTGGTCGGCGCGCTGCTTGCCGCCTCGACCGGCATCGTCGGCGCGACGGTGATCGCCATGGGCATGATCGCGCTGCCGACCATGCTCCGCAACGGCTACGACCCGCGGCTCGCCTCCGGCGTGGTCTGTACCGCCGGCACGCTCGGCCAGATCATCCCGCCCTCCACGCTGTTGATCATCCTGTCCGACGTGATGTCGAACGCCTATCAGCAGGCGCAGTTCGAACAGGGCAAGTTCACGGTCGAGACGATCTCGGTCGGCCAGACCTTCGCCGCCGCGCTGCTGCCCGGCCTGACGCTGGTCGGCATCTATATCGTCTACGTGCTGGCGCGCGCCTTCCTCGTGCCCGCCGACGCGCCGCCGGCCGATACGTCCGACCCTCGTCCGGATCTCGGCGCCATCGTCGGCGCGATCGTCCCGCCGATCCTGTTGATCGTCGCCGTGCTGGGCGCGATTCTCGGCGGCGTCGCCACCCCGTCGGAGGCCGCCTCCGTCGGCGCGGTCGGCGCGGTGCTGATGGCCGGCTACCGCAACGGCGTGCCGAAGGGCCTGATCCTGCTCGGCGCGGCGGCGCTGCTGCTGCTGGCCGTGGCGGCCGGGCTGGCGCCGGTTCGCCTGCAACGCAGCGACGTCACGCTTATCGGCTGGGTCCAGGGCGCGCTTTATGCCGGCCTGGCGCTCGCCGGCGTCGCCGCGATCCTGGCCTCGCTCGCCCACATGGCGCGTTCGGGCATGCTCAAGCCGGCGCTCACCGCGACCATGACGGTCACCGCGATGATCTTCGCCACCATTCTGACGGCCAGCATCTTTTCGCTGGTCTTCGTCGGGCTCGGCGGCGAGGAGCGCATCGAACAGATCCTCACCGCCATGCCCGGCGGCCCGACCGGGGCGCTGATCTTCTGCATGGCGCTGGTGTTCGTGCTCGGCTTCTTCCTCGATTTCGTCGAGATCACCGTCATCCTGTTGCCGCTGATCGTGCCGGTCTTGATCCTGATGGGCCACGACCCGGTGTGGCTGGCAATCCTGCTCGCCATCAATCTGCAGACGTCGTTCCTGACGCCGCCCTTCGGCTTTTCGCTGTTTTACCTGCGCGGGGCGGCGCCGCCGGAGATCACCACCGGGCACATCTATGCCGGCGTCGCGCCCTTCATCGCGCTGCAACTGGTCGGCATGGCCATCATCTGGCTGATGCCAGCAATCGCCACCTGGCTGCCGGCGGCGATCTTTTAGAGCCGTCCTGCCACTCACGGGATCGCAGGCCGGTTCCACCTTATTGTCTTAACGCGTTTGCGAGCGGCGAACCGGTATCCACTTCGCCTGGAAACGCTCTATTTGCGCGCCGGCCCCTCGCACTCGGCCGACGCCGCCCAAAGATTGACGTTGGCGTCCCGGGCGTAGCGGTCGATCTCGGCCAGTTCGGCGTCGGTGAAATCGGGATTTTCCAGGGCGCCGACGCAGTCCTCGACCTGCTCGGGCCGGCTGGCCCCGATCAGCGCCGAGGTGACGCGGCCGCCGCGCAGCACCCAGCTCAACGCCATTTGCGCCAGCGTCTGGCCGCGCCGTTCGGCGATGGCGTTGAGCGCGCGAATGTTGGCGAGCGTCGCGTCGGAGAGGAAGGACGGCCGCAGCGACTTGCCGCGCGCGGCCCGGCTTTCGTCGGGGATGCCGCCAAGATATTTCGCCGTCAGCATGCCCTGCGCCAGCGGCGAGAACACGATAGACCCGATGCCGAGCTCGTCGAGCGTGTCGAGCAGACCGTCCTCCTCGACCCAGCGGTTGATCATCGAATAGCTCGGCTGGTGGATCAGGCAGGGCGTGCCGAGCTCGCGCAGGATCGCGGACGCCTCGCGCGTGCGGCGCGCATTGTAGGAGGAGATGCCGGCGTAAAGCGCCTTGCCCGAGCGCACCGCCCGGTCGAGCGCCATCATCGTCTCCTCCAGCGGCGTGTCGGGATCGAAGCGATGCGCGTAGAAAATGTCGATATAGTCGAGCCCGAGCCGCTTGAGGCTCTGGTCGAGCGAGGCAAGCAGATATTTGCGGCTGCCCCATTCGCCATAGGGCCCCGGCCACATGTCGTAACCGGCCTTGGTCGACACGATCAACTGATCGCGAAACCCGGAAAAATCGCTGCGCAGAATTGCGCCGAAGGCGGCTTCCGCCGCGCCGGGCGGCGGGCCGTAATTGTTGGCGAGATCGAAATGGGTGATGCCGAGATCGAACGCCTTGCGGCAGATGGCCCGCTTGACCCCATGCGGGGTGTCGTCGCCGAAATTTTGCCACAGGCCGAGCGAGACGGCCGGCAGTTTCAGCCCGGAACGGCCGCAACGCCGGTAGTGCATGCGCTCGTAGCGGTTGTCGGCCGGCTGCCATCCCATCGGGGTTTTCCTTTCCGCGCGGGCGCGCCGCGCCGTTGTCGTCACCCCGACCAGGGGCCGTGATGGGTGCCGCCGGCGTCGATCCGCTCAAACCCGTGCGCGCCGAAATAGTCGCGCTGGGCCTGGATCAGATTGGCCGTGCCGCGCGCGGTCCTGTAGGTGTCGAAATAGGCAAGCGCGGCCGAAAGCGCCGGCACGGGAATGCCGGCCGCGGCCGCCCTGGTCACCGTGCGGCGCAGGGCCGGATGCGCGTCCTGCATCGCCGTCACGAAGCGCGGGGCGGCCAGCAGGTTGGCCGGCGCCTCCTCGTCATAGGCGCGGGCGATGTCGTCGAGGAACTGCGAGCGGATAATGCAGCCCGCCCGCCAGATACGCGCCACCGTCGCCAGCGGCAGACCCCAGGCGAATTCCCGCGAGGCGGCTTCCATCACCGCGAAGCCCTGCGCGTAGGCCGCGATCTTGCCGGCATAAAGGGCGCTTTCGAGATCGTCGATCACCGCGCGCTTTTCGGCTTTCGAAAACGCCGTGACCGGCGCGCCGTAAAGGGCTTCGGCGGCGACGCGTTCGTCCTTCATCGCCGACAGGCTGCGGGCGGCGACGGCGGCCTCGATCGCGGTGGCCGGCACCGCCATGTTCTGCGCCTCGATCGCCGCCCAGCGGCCGGTGCCCTTCTGGCCGGCGCGGTCGAGGATGACATCGACGACCGGGGCGCCGGTTTCGGAATCGCCGGCCGCCAGCACGCTGGCGGTGATCTCGACCAGATAGGATTCCAGCCGGCCGCCATTCCAGGTTTCGAACAGCCGCGCCATCTCCCCGGTCTCGAGGCCGGCACCGTCGCGCAGCAGGCCGTAGACCTCGGCGATCATCTGCATGTCGGCATATTCGATGCCATTGTGGATCGTCTTGACGAAATGACCGGCGCCATCCGGCCCCAAATGGGCCACGCAGGGCTCGTCGCGGTAGCGCGCGGCGATGGCGACCAGCACGTCCTTGACGCGCAGCCAGGACGACGGCGCGCCGCCGACCATGATCGATGGACCGTTGCGCGCGCCGTCCTCGCCGCCCGAGACCCCCATGCCGATGAAGGCGATGCCGCTGCCGTCGAGTTCGTCGAAGCGGCGCATCGTGTCGCGGAAATTGGCGTTGCCGGCGTCGATCAGGATGTCGTCGGCCGACAGCAGCGGCCGGAGCGCGTGGACCTGCTCGTCGACGACGGCGCCGGCCGGCACCATCAGGATGACCGGCCGCGGCGGCCGGATGGCGGCCGCCAGCTCGGCAAGCGTGTCGCAGGGCACGATCATGGCGCCGAGCGCGCCTGCCTGCTCGACGAAGCGGTGCGTGGTTTCGGTGGTCCGGTTCCACACCGCGATCCGGTGGCCCTTCTCGGCGATGTTGAGCGCCAGGTTGGAGCCCATCACGCCAAGTCCGATCAATCCGATTTCCGCCGTGCGCATGCCGTTCCCTTCCAAGGTTGCGCGCCTATTCACTAACTAGTTCGCCGTGCGCCGCAAGGCCGCCGCGCGCAAGGCGGCGCGTTTTTCGGGCCCGAGCCGTGCCCACATGCGCCGGCCGGCGTCGATCTCGGCATGGTTGACCAAGAGCAGCCGCAGCCAGGCCGAGTCCGGTTCGCGCCCCGTCTCGGCGGCGGCGGCAAGCCGCCCGTCGAGATCGGCGAGTCGGTTGACCAGGCGATCGAGAAGCCGGATCGCGCCAAGCTGCTTGGTCTGCCAGCCGACGGAAAACCGGGGATGCTTGGCATAAAACAGCGCCCCCATCGCCCCGCGATCGCGCTCGAGCCGGATCCGGTCGAAAAAGGCGCGCCGCGTCACGGCCGGCTTGTAGTGAAACACCGGCACGGCCGCGCAATACCGCCGCTTCAGGCCGCGCAAGGCCAGCCGTTCGAACATTTCGGGATCTTCCCAGCCATAGGCGGTAAACTCCTCGTCGAAACCGCCGGCGGCCAGGATCGCGGCCCGGGCCACCGATACGTTGCCGGTGGGAAACGGATTGCGGTGCCAGCCCGCGAAGCGGCCGCGCGGCGGCGCCGGCGCGGCCGGCGGCTCCACGACCTCCACGATCGGACCGGTGACGGCAGAACCCGGCCAGCGCGCCTGGGCGGCGGCGTGGCGTTGCAGAAAATCCGGCTCGACCAGGCAGTCGTCGTCGAGGAAGACGAGCGTGTCGCCGCGGGCCAGCTCGAGCGCGCGGTTGCGCGCGGCGGCGGCCGCGCCGTGGACGGCGAGGCGGGTGGCGACCAGATTGTCGCGGGCGAAGCCACGCAGGACGGCCTGGGTGTCGTCGTCCGACGCATCGTCGACCACGATCACCTCATAGGCGTGGGGACCGAGCGTCTGCGCGAACAGGCGCGGCAGGGACAAGCGCAGCATGTCCGCGCGGTTGCGGGTCGGCACGACGACGCTGAGGATCGGGGTCCCGGCCACGGTCTCACCCCGCCGCCGGGCCGGGCTCGACATCGCGCATCTGCTCCCGGTAGAGCCGGCGATAGAGCCCGTCGCGCCGGAACAGCGTTTCGTGGTCGCCGTCCTCGACGATCCGGCCGCGGTCGAGCACGACGATCCTGTCGACGCCGCGCACGGTGCTGATCCTGTGCGCCACGATCAGCGTCGTGCGCCCGGCCGAGACGCGCTCGATCGCATCGCGCACGAGCTGCTCGGACACGGTGTCGAGCGCCGAGGTCGGCTCGTCGAGCATCAGGATCGGCGGGTCCTTCAGGAAGGCGCGGGCGATCGCGATGCGCTGCCTTTGACCGAGCGACAGGTTGAGACCGCGTACGGCGACGGGGGCGTCGTAGCCGCCCGGCAGGCGTTGGGCGAACTCGTCGACATGGGCCGACCGCGCGGCCTCCATGACCCTGTCCATCGGCGCGTGCGGGTCGCCGAGACGGATATTGTCGATCAGGCTGGTCTCGAAGATCGCCGGCTCCTGGAAGACGATGCCGATCGACGCGCGCAGCTCGGCCAGCCGCATGGCGGCGACGTCGGTGCCGTCGATCAGCACCCGCCCGGCCTCGGGCGCCAGAAAGCGCGGCAGAAGGTCGAGCAGGGTCGACTTGCCGGCGCCGCTCGGCCCGACGATGGCGACGCGCTGGCCGGCCGGAATGGTCAGGTCGAAATCCTCGAAGGCGAAGCCGCCCGGCTGGTGGAGAAAGCGCACCTTGTCGAAGCGGATCGCCCCGCGCAGCGGCGCGGCGGCCGGCGGCGCGGTGCCGTCGGCCTCGCGCGGCAGGCCCATGATGACCTCGAAGCGCTCGAGCACGGCGAAAAGCTGGATAAGCTGGCCGATCGAGTGGCTGCCCTCCTGCAGGGACGGGTAGGCCAGCCCGACAATGACCAGGAAGGCGGTCAGGTCCTCGAGCGAGATCAAGTCGCGCGACAGCATGAAGGCGCTGACGAACAGCATCGCCGACACGCCGAGCGCGGCCGCCATGGCGACCGCCGCGGGATGCAGCGATTCCATCATGTCGCGCTCGATCTGGACGGCGAGGGCGTCGCGGTTGAGTAGCTCGAACTGGCGGATCGACTGGTCTTCCAGACAGTAGGATTTGAGCTCCTTGGCGCCGCGCACCGTTTCCTCGAAGCGTCCGACCAGGGTCGCCAGCCGCCGCTGCGACAGATGGGCCTTGGCATGCAGCGTGCGGCCGAAGCGCGAGGTGATCCAGGCGAGCGGGCTGACGAGCACGATCGCGCAGAGGAAAAGCTGCCAGTTGGTCCAGGCCATCGCCACGGAAAAGCAGACCACGAGGATGATCGCCGGAATCAGCGATGCGACCACCCGGGTCATGGCGTGCTGGAAAACCTGCAGATCGTTGGAGAAGCTCGACACCAGCTCGCCGCCGCGCAGCGCGTGCAGGTTGCGGGGCGCGGTCGCCAGAATGTCGCCGAAGATGCGCAGGCGCACGGCGGCGGTGATGCGCTGGCTCAGCCGCGTCATCAGGTAGACCCGGGCGAAGGTGAACGCCGAGGCGGCGCCGAAAATCGCCAGGCCGAGCGCCAGGTGCCATGCCAGCGCCGCGGTTTCGCCGGCCGGGAACACCGACCGCACGAGCGTCGCCGCCCAGCCCGGCATCAACAGATAAAGGCCGGCCGAGACCGCGGTCGCGATCAGGGCGGCGACGAATTCGCCGCGACGGCGCCACAGCTCGCCGGCAAGCCAGGCCAGGTGCCGCCCGACCGCCATCAGGCCGCCTGTGCGGCGAGATCGGCCACCAGCGCCTCGGCGATGCGGCGGGCGGCGCCGGGCTCGCCCATGGCGGCGCGCAGCGCGGTTTCGATCGCGGCGAGATCGCCGCCAAGCATGTCGAGCATGGCGACGGCGACCTGGGCCGCGGTCAGCCGGCCGACGATTTCCGGCGTCACCATCCTGCCCGCGCGCCGATTGGGATGGGCGGTGAAGGACAGGGTGCGCAGATAGGCATGGCCGAGCGCGCGCTTGATGTATTTTCCGGCCAGCGGAAGCCGGCCGATATGGCCGGCAAGTCCGGGCATCGGACTGGTTTCGGCCCAATAGGTCGGCAGCGTCACCAGCATCGGCAGCCCGAGCGCGGCCAGCTCGGCCGTGTTGGAGCCGGGCAGGGTCAGCGCCAGCCGCGCGCGCGCGGCCGCGTCGGCCGGCCGGACGATGTTGATGGCGTTGCCGCCGGGCGTGAGAAGGCGCGCGCCGTCGCCGTCCTTTTGCCAGTCGAGCCCGACCGCGTCGAGCGGGCGCCCGTCATCGATGTCGGGAAGCCGCGCCAGGAAATCCAGCGACAGATAGTCCGACTTCGCCAGCACCCATTCGATATCCGGGCGCTCGCGCGACACCAGGTCGGCGACGGCGCCGTAGAAGGGAAGGATGTATTTGGCGATATAGTCGCGGCTGCCGGGATAAAGCGCGATCACGGTCTTGTCCTGGCCATGGGCCGCACGGTGCGGACAGCGCAGCCTGGCCGCGTCGACCATCAATTCGCCGACCGCGGTCTCTTTCGGCGACGACGCACCGTTTTCGTGGCCGGCAAGGCCGGAATAGAAGATCCGCTCGAAACGCCACTCCAGGGCCGAGCGCGCCTCGAGATAGGCATAGCAGGGACGGCCGAGCCGCTTGGCGATCAGCCAGGTGAGATAGCGGTCGCCGCCGAGATGGAAGACCAGGCCCGGCAGGTCGCGCGCAATGCCGGGCGGCGTGCGGTTGCGGGTGATCAGGGCTTTCGACGCCGCGATCGTGCAGTGACCGTCGACAAAGGAAAACTGGCGGATGACGTCGCTTTCGGATCCGCTGGAAAACACGCACGGAACGACGGCGGCCGTGATCCTGACATCGGGGGCGATGTCCTTGAGCGCGGAGGCGAGCGGATAGAGCCAGCCGGACACCTCGCCCGGTCCGTTTACCGTGAAAACGATCTCCGCCCGAGCGCGAGACCCCATCAATTCCCCTTTTCGGCAGCAACCGAAGTTTCGGGACGCGGTCCTGACGGGAGGAAAAGACGCGCCGCGGGACATGCCGCGTCCACATTTCCGCCCCCGCCCGTCAGATACGGAAGTCGCGCGCGATCCACAAGAGCCACATCCGGTAGGTTTCCAGCTTGATGCCCCAAACGCGATTGACCATCGGCTTTTCGACGCCGCGCACCCTGCGATGGAAGCTGGACGGGCGCTCGGCGTAATAGTCCATCAGGTCGTCGCGCTTGTAGCTGTTGACCATGTGCTGCCACGCCCCCCCGCTTGTCGGCTCCTCGACCTGGCCGTGCAGACCGGCAACCCCCAACGCCTTCAGGCGGTCGAGGAAGATGACCGCCATCGTGGAATAATAGCGGCCGCCATGCGCCTTGCGCAAAAGGTTGCAATGATAATGGGCCGGAAACCGCTCGACCGGCACGGGCGGGGCTTCCTTCCAGGAGCGAAACAGCAAATAGCGTATGGTGCGCCGTGTCACGGGCTCGCGGTAACGGCCGGTCGCAAGCCGCCACAGCATCTTGGCGACCAGCGGCGGCATGATGCGCCTCGACATCAGCCTGACGTGACGCCGCGCGTCGACGCAGCCGAACAGATAGCCGACGACCGCGCCGTCCTCCTCCACGACGAGGCAGGATTCGGGTTCGTAGTCGGTGTAGTATTTGCACCAATAGTCGGCGAAAAGCTCCTCATCCTCGAACACGGCCCGCGCGCCGAGATTGCGGTAGGCGGTCTTGCAGCAGATGGCGCGCACCGCCGCGCGATCGCGCGGTTCGTAGGGGCGCACGGTTCCCGTTCTCGATCGCGCGGGGTTCATGGCGCTTTCACCGGACCTTTGCCGCGCTGGCGATAGATCTTCCCGCCCCATGCCACGCGCGGATCGACCGCGACGGCGGCAAGCACGCGCAGCCCGATCGCGATCGCCAACGGCTCGTAGAAAAGCGCCAACGGCAAAAGCCGGCGGAGCCCGCCGGCGAGAAGGTTGGCGGCGACGAAGGCGGCACCGGCAAGATAACGCACCGCGAAGGCGGCCCAGAGCGCCGCCGATCCGCCGGCGAGCGCGGCAATGGCGAGGAGCGGCAGCAGCGCCATCCAGGCGGCAAGCGCCACCGAAAGCGGCGCGACCGGGCCGGAGCCGACGCGCTTGGCGCGCGCGATCAGGCTTTGCCAGTCTGGAGCAGCGCGCACGTTCACCGTCGCGTCGTCATAGTCGATCCGGTAACCCGCCCTGGCGAGCGCACGCGCAAAGGCGAGGTCTTCGGTCAGTGTCGGCCCGATCGCGGCAAAGCCGCCGACGGCCTGGTAGGCCGTGCGCAAGACGCAGAAATTGCCGAACAAGGCGCCGCGATCGACGCCGAGCCCGGACAGGAGCCGGCACACACCGAGATAAAAGGCGGCGTCGACGGTTTGCCAGGCCGCAAGCGCGCCGCCGCCGCGAAACCGCACCCGCCCCGCCACCGCGTCGGCCCGGCCGTCGCGGATCGGGGCGGTGATGCGCCTCAGCCAGTCCGGCTCGACCAGCGCGTCGGCGTCGATCACCAGCACGATCTGCCCGCGGGCGGCGCGAAACCCCACATCGAGCGCATGCTGGCGCGCGGTCAAGGACGAGGCGGCCGCCTCGTCGATGCGGATGAGACGCAGCCCCTCGACGGCGCAGGCACGCGCGATCTCCGCCGTGCCATCGGTGCTGCGGTCGTCGACCAGGACGATTTCGAAACCCCCATCGGCAAGGGCGTCCTGGCAGGCGAGCGCGCGCAGGCAGGCGGCGATGGCGTCGCCTTCATTGTGCGCGGTGACGACGACCGAAAAGCGCGGGCTCATGCCGCCGCCCCCGACGCGTCTTCCGACCCGGCACGGACGAGCCCGTGCAGGATGTGGCCGGCAATGGCGCGGCTGGCGCCGGGTTCGCCCATGCGCTCGCGGCCGGCCGCCTGCATGCGCGCCCGCGCCTGCGGATCGGCGAGCAGGCGCGACACCGCGCCGGCGATCGCCTCCGGCCGGCGCGCCACGGCGATGGCGGCCGGGCCGAAATACTCCATCTTCATGCGCACGTATTTTTCGCCCTGCGAGCCGGATCCGGGCACCGTGATCAGCGGCAGGCCGAGCCCGATCGCCTGTTCGTTGGCGGTGCCCGCCATGCCGACGGCCAACGTCGCCCTGTGCAGGATGTCGGCGAACGCGTCGGTTGCCAGCAAGGCGGAAGACGCCGCGGGTCCGCGATAAAAGATCGGCGCCGACCCGCCTTGAGGGACGTCGGCATACGGCCGCCATGCGGCCGCGCGCGGGTCCTCGGCGATCATCCGCCGGATCGCCTCGAGGTCGGCGTCGGGATGAAGCGCGAAGGCGAAGCATAACGGCGCCGCACCGGGCTCAACCGACGCGGCCGCCTGCAGAAGGGCGAGCAGGTTATCGCCCGCGTCGGCACGCGACCCGGGCAGCATGGCGACGACCGTCGTTTTGTCGGCGACACCCAGACCGCGCCCGCTCGCGTCGAGCTCGTCCATCATCGGATTGCCGAGATAGAGCGTCGGCACATGCGCACGCTCCAGCTCGCTCACCGTAAAGGCGTCGCGCGGGAAGGTCATCAGGCAATGCCGTCTCAAAAGCCTCTTTTCCAGGCCGGTATAGCCGTGCAGGGCGTCATAATAGGAGGATTTGGCCGAACCGACAAAATAGAACGGGGTACGCGCCAGAACGGCGGCGGCGATCGGCACGATGTCGCCGACCGCCACCATCATGCGGTAACGGCCGGCCATGGCGCGCGCGGCGCGGACCTGGCGCCAGTGGGTCGCGATCCAACCGGCCTGCAGGTCGCGCCACATCATCGACCAGTCGAGCGTGGCGAACCCCTCGCTGGGCAGCGTGTTGAGCGCGCCGACCACCGGGACGCCGGCCTTGCGGTACGCCGCCCCTGTGCCGACCATCGGCCAGGCCTCGACGGAGAGCGCCTCCGGCCCGGCCTGCGCGCGCAGCGCACGCAACACCTTGACGGCGATCGTATCCTCGCCGTGACCGTTGCCGAGAAACAGCACGTCCTTCATGGCGGCCCCGCCTCGCCGGGCGCAGCGGAGGCGCGCGTGCACTTCCAGCGCGCGGCCGCCTCGCCGAGACCGAGCGGGCGCCAGCCATCATCGTCGAGCCTGCGCAGGAGCGTTTCGATCTCGGCCCGGATCGCGGGGCGGACCGCGTCGGCGGGATGCAGCGCCAAGCGGAACGGGGTCTGCGTGCGCAGCAGCCTGGCTGTGGCCGGCCGGCGGGCCAGGCCGGCGAGGGCCGCCTTGAGGCGGCGCTCGCCCTCGTCGAAATTCAACGCCGGACAGGGCACGAAACCGCCGTCATGCATCAATCCGCGTGCCGTCTGGTGATGCGCTATCCCGACCCGGCCGAGCGCGGCGGCGACCGCCGGCGCCTGCTGCCAGCGCGGCGCGCAGAACCAGCGCGGCGCCGCGCCAAGCGTCTCGACCAGCGTCGCCCGGCCCTTGCGCAGCCGGTCGAGCGCCTCGTCGCCGCCGAGCCGGGCAAATTCGGAGCGGTTGTCGTGGCCGTAAACCAGCCAGTTCCAGAACTCGGGGCCGAGCGAATGGGTCCAGCCATGCAAAACCTTTTCGCCGCGATGGGCCCGCAGGCGCGCGACGAGCGCGCCGTCTCGCTCGAGCGGTTCCCGCCCCTGCCAATTCGGCACGACCAGCAGGGCGGCACGGTCCCGGGCGGCGGGCGACAACAGGGCGAGAAGCCCTTCGAGCGACGCCTCCATACCCGGATGGACGTCGTGAACCTCCGGTATGTAGAACCGGGACCAACCGTCTGGCTTCAAGCGCGGTTCCGACACCGATCGACTTTCCAGCTCGCAAAGACCATCACGCCACCGTGCCTGGCGCGCCAGGACGCATGGGCCATGACATCTTTCCTATCGCTCCACGCCGGCCGCCGCAATCACCAGCACGGCGCCCGCCAACGGCACCTCGGCAACGATTTCCAGCGTCGCGTCGTCCGCGAAATCGCGCCGCCAGCGCGGACGCGGCATGACGACCAGCGGCTTTTCCTGCGCCTCGATCCAGGCCCGAAGCGCGTCCCGGTCGCGAAATTCGGCGTAGGTCGCCTTGAGATCGTGGCCGAGCACACCGCGCACCAACCCGTAGGCGGCGAGGCGATGGCCGCCTTGCAGATAGGGCCGCAGCGCCGCGACGACCGGCTGCGGACTGAAGACGGCGTTGAGCGAGGGCATGACGGCAAGCCCGACGGCGTTGATCCAAAGGGTCTGTCCGGCAAGCACGACCGCCAGCATGACGACCGCCGCGCGCCGGCGCGCCCGAAAAAGGGCGAGCGCGGTCGCGGCGGACAGCGCCGCGCACAGGACAAGACCGGGCAGCCAGAGCCGATAGGGCACGACGGCGGGCGCGACCACCAGCACGCCTGCGATCAGAACGAAAAACAGCGCCACCCCAGCCCAGAAACGCCCCCGGGAGGCCGGCGCCAGGCGCAGCAGCCGGTCGGCGGCCAGGATCGACAGCGGCAACAGCAGCGGCAGCAGGTAATATTCGTGCTTTTCCCCGACCAGGCTGACGATCACGAAACCCGAGAGCGCGGCCGACCAGGCATACCGAAACCCGTCGGCGGCCGGCGCGGCGCCGCGCGATGCATTTGTGCCGGCCGGCATGAGGAAAACCAGGCTCCAGGGCAAGAAGACCAGCGGCAGGGTGGCGACATAGCGCAGCATGCCGAGCACGCCGTCGCGGCCGTTTGCGACACGCTCGCCGATCTGGCCGGAAAAGATCGCCTCGACATAGGCCGGACCGCCGGCCAGGCCGATGCCGTAGACCCACAGGCCGACAAGTCCGAGCGCGAGCGCGAGTCCGAGCCCGACATCGACCGCGGCAAGCCGTTTGAGATTCCGCCCGAGGATCAGGAACGATACCAGCGCGGCAAGCGGCAGCGCGGCCCCGAACGGCCCCTTGGTCAGGGTCGCCAGCGCCGCCAACAGAAATCCGCAGATCATGGCGGGCGAGACGGCGCGCGCGCGCGCGCCGACGAACAGGCAGGCCCAAGACAGGCCGATCAGCGCGGCGAACAAGAAATCCATGCGCGCGTAGTGGCTGAGCACCAGCACGTAGGTGCCGGTGGAGAAGATGACGGCCGCCGCCAGCCCGGCGCCGCGCCCGGCGCCGACGGCGCGCGCCAGCGCCAGGAGCGCCAACAGCGCGGCGGCCACGGTCAGGGCGTGCGCCGACATGATCAGCGGCGCGTCGACCGTCCCGCGCAGCCAGGCCAGGGGCGCCAGAAGCCAGAAATAAACCGGCGGCTTGTCGGGATAGAAGCCGTCGTTCAAACGCAGGGCCAGCCAGTCGCCGTTTTCGATCATGTGGCGCAGCACGTCGGCATGGCGCACCTCGTCGGCCCACCACAGATCGCGCGATCCCACAAGCAGCGCCTGCTGGGCGGCGACGATCAGGAGCGCCGCCAACCACGGCCTGCGCAGCAGCCAGCGCAGCCGGCGGATGATCTTCCGGTCGGTCATGGAAGCCCGGTCGCTCCGTTAGCCGCCATCGGCGGCGGCATTGGCGGGCCGATCGCCGCGCACCGCCGCCTTGCCGCCGCGGTAGGGCGACGGGCTGTTCCGCCGCCGGTCGCGACCGGGACGCAGCCGCAGGCCGCCGCCGAACGCGAGGACGGAAAACAGGGCGAAAGTGCAGACCGGAATCGCATAGGCGAATAGCGCGGCGAGCGTGCTTTGGCCCGATCCGTCGAGCGCCAGATAGCCGACGCCGCGCACCAGGAAGCCGGAAAGCGCGGCCCCCAGCAGCATGACGCGCTGCTGCGATCGTATCGAGCGCGCGCCGCCGCCGAACACGATCAGAAGCGGCGCGAAGGCGAGCGGGTAGAGCCAATCGGTGAAACGGCGGTTGATCTCCTTGGCGACCTTGTCGGGCGCAAATCCGGGCCCGGCGGTCGCGGGATCGAGCGCGAGCAGGTCGCCGGTGCGGTATTGCCGCGGCGAATAGTTGACGCCCATGCGGCCGCGATAGGTGAACAGGTCAAGCGACAGGGTCTGGAAACGGATCGAGCTGAGCTTGCCCGGTTCGGAGTCCGACTGCATCTCGCCATTGGTCAGCAGCAGGAAACCGCCACCCTTCACCGGGGCGAGCTGCCCGCTCCTGGCGTGGATATAGGATACACGCTCGCTGGTGCGCCGGTCGACGATGAACACGCCGAGCAAGTCGCCCTCGGCCCCGAACGAATCCACCGAGATGAACAGCCCATCCTCGATCTCCTTGAATTCGCCGGCGCTGACGGCGGCACGGATCAGGTCGGCATTGGCGGTGGCGGCGATGTCGCGGACCTTGCGGTTGGCCAGCGGCTCCACCCACACGCTGACGACGAAACACAAGGCCGCCGTCAGCGCGGCAAGCAGGAAGACGGGGCGGATATAGGTCGCCGGGCCGGCGCCGGCCGCCTCGATCACCGCGAGTTCGGAATCGGCGTTCATGGCATCCAGGATCACGATCGCGCCGACCAGGAAGGCGAAGGGGGCGATCGCGACCAGAACCGTCGGCACCAGCATCAGCGCCAGCGTCACCAGCGTCAGGAAGGACTGACGCGACTCGACCAGGAAGCCGATGTGATTGAGCAATTGGGTGGTGAGAATGACGAGCGTCAGAATCGCCAGCGCGATGGCGGCGAATTCGAACATCCGCCGGAAGATGTAGCGCTCCACCAGGTTCATTCAGCCATTCCGCCACCGGCCGGGGTGCCGGGGCGCGCCCCGCTTGAAAAATACCCGCAGACGTTAGCAGTATTGCGCCGGGGAAGGAATGGCACGCATAAGACGCCATCCGGGCGGCCGCGGCGGCCGCCGGGCCCCCGGTCCGGAAAGGGATATGCGATTGCGCGGGTGCAGGGCGTTCGAGACAGGCGACGGGGCCGGCTTGTCGGCCTGGCGGAGGACGACCGGGCAGGCCGGCGCGCCCCGGAACCGCGACCGCACGCGCCCCGCCGGCGGGGAATGCGGGCGCCGATGACAGAGGCCGTGCCGGAAACCCGCACGGGCGCCGTCGCGCGCTGGATCGGCCGGGCCAGCCGCCATCCGCATCTGGTGCTGTTGCTGATCCTGGCGGTCCAGACCCTGCCGACGCTGTGGGTCAAGGATGTGTGGTTCACCGACGAGACCCGCCACGCCGCCGCCTTCATGCAGATGGTGGAGAACGGCCATTGGCTGGTGCTTTACCTGTCCGACGTGCCCTATCCCGACAAGCCGCCGCTCTATTTCTGGATGGTGGCCGGCATGTCCTGGCTCGTCGGCAGCCGCGAACCGGTGCTCTTCAACCTGGCGGCCGCACTCTCGGCCGGGTTGCTGGTGTCGGTGACGGTGTTCGCGGCGCGCCAGTTCGGCCTCGGGCGGCGGGTCGCGCTCCTGGCCGGGCTCATCCTGTTGTCGAACCAGTTTTTCATCGAGCGCGCGCACATGCCGCGTATGGATCTCCTGTTCGCCGCCTTCATCGTGCTTGGCCATGTGTTTTTCTTCAAGGCCTATGACGGCAAGGGCCGGCGGACAAAGATGTGGGCGCTGGCGGGCTTCGCCGCGACGGCCGCCGCGCTGTTGACCAAGGGGCCGGTCGGCCTGTTGATGCCGCTTCTGTCGCTCACCGTGTGGCTGGCGCGCCAGCGGCGGTGGACCGCGCTGCGCTCGAAAACGACGCTCGCCGGCCTCGGCCTGCTGCTTGCCGTCGGCGCGCTCTACCTCGTCGGCGTTTATCTGGTCGAAGGACCGGATTTCATCCGCGCGATCCTGATCGACCAGACCTTGAACCGGGCGGTCGACACGCCGCGCCTGTCGAATCCGGTCTATTTCTACCTGCACAAGCTGGCCGAAATCCTGCTGCCGTGGTCGCTGATCCTGTTCTTTCTGCCATGGCGCCGGCTTGGCCAGCCCGCCCTGTGGCGCCGGCTCGTCCGCGCCGATCCGCATGCCGGCGCCCGGCAGCGCGGGCTCGGTTACGTGTGGTGCGCGCTGCTCGTCAGCCTGGGGCTGATCTCCAGCTTCGACTACAAGATCGCCTTTTTGCTCGTTCCGCTCTACCCGCTGTGCGCGCTGCTGATCGCCGAGGCGATCCTGGACATGGCGACGGGGACACGGCGAGCCTATTTCCTGTCGATCGGCCTGCTTCTGGCCGCCGTCGCGGCAGCGCTGCCGTTCGCGCACCACCTGACCTTGTGGCCAGAACGCGTGCAGGGCGGCACGATCGTCATGATCGCCACCCTGCCGCTGGTCGGCGCGGCGCTGGCCTTGCGCGGGAGCCGGCCGCTGGCGTTCGGCCTGGCGATGGCTGTCGGCATGACGCTTGCGGTCCTGCCCTATTATCTGATCACCATCCGAGGGCTGAACGACACCATGTCGCCCCGCGCCCAGGCGGAAATCCTGGCCGCGCGCGGCGATGCCGGCGACGCGCTCTATTTCTACCACCCCCATAGCGGCGGCATTTACGACTACCATGCCGGCCGCGCCATCGCGCATGTGTCGACCTGGCCGGCGCTGGCACGCGCCGTCGCCGCTAACGATTGCGGCACCGTGGCGATGCGCGAAAAGGACTGGCGGCAGCGCGCGGTGGACCTGCCGAACCCGGTCGCGGTCGACCGGCGCATCATCGACTACGACATCTACGTGGTGATGGCCTGGCGCGCGGATGGCGCTGCCTGCGCGGCAGCCTCCTGACGCCGCGCGCCGGCCTCACCCGGCCCCGGCCGCCCGCCAGCCGGCGCGGATATGGGCGATGCCCTCGCGGTAGACCGCTTCCGGGCTTTCGGCGAAGTCGCGCCAGACCTTGGTGGCGGCCGCCAGATCCTTCAGGCCGCGACCGAAGGCCTCGATCGTCAGCCAGCGGTCGTAGCCGGAGCCGCGGATCGTCCGGAACGTCTCCGGCCAGGGAATGTTGCCGCGCCCGGGCGCGCCGCGGTCGTTCTCCGAGATATGGACGTGGACGATATGACGGCGATTGCGCTCGAACGCGGCGATCGGATCCTGCTCCTCAATATTGGCGTGGAACGTGTCGTACATCGCCTTGATGCGCGGATGGTCGATCCGGTCGAGATGGTCGGCGAGCGCGTCCATGGTGTTGAGGAGATAACATTCGAAGCGATTGAGCGCCTCGAGCCCGACGGTCACGCCCTTTTGCGCCGCATGGTCGCCGATCGCGCGCTGCGCGGCGACGGAACGCTGCAACTCGGCCGCCGACGGCCCCTCGCCGGAAAAATGGCCGAGCGTGGAATGGAGCGGGCCGGACAGCGTGTCGGCGCCGAGCGCGGCCGTGCAGTCGATCGCCCATTTCACGTAGTCGACACCGGCCGCGCGCGCGGCCGCGTCCGGCGAAATCAGGTTCATCGCCGGGTCGCCCATCGCAGAAACGGCGGTGCGTTCGAGCCCGATCGCGTCGAGCAGGGCGCCGAGCCGCGCATAGTCGTCCGGCACGCCCTCGAAGACGGGGATTTCGACGCCGTCGTAGCCGGCCCGTTTCAGGTCTCTGAGCAGCGCCTCGTGCGTCGCCTCGACATGGGTCGTCCACAGAAACATGCAAAAGCCGATTTTCATCGACCGCTCCCCCCGGTTTTTCAGTGCCGCCCGCCCGGCGGTCAGCGCAGCGTACGGCCTTCGGCGTCGAACCGGCAAGTGCGCGCGGGATCGGGCGTGGCGAAAATGGTCTCGCCGGGCTCGGCCCTGAACTCCCCGAAGATGCGCGCGGTCAGCAGGCCCGCCTTTTCGGTGTCGATATAAAGATTGGTGTCGGCGCCGAGATGTTCGGCATGCATGACCGTGCCCTTCCAGTCGCCCTTGTCGCGATCGACGGCCAGATGCTCGGGCCGCACGCCGACGGTCCTGGCGGTTTCGCCCAGCCGCGCCCCGTCGATGAAGTTCATCTTCGGCGAGCCGATGAAACCGGCGACGAATTCGTTGGCGGGATTGTTGTAGAGCTCCATCGGCGCGCCGATCTGCTCGACGCGGCCGGCGTTGAGAACGACGATCCGGTCGGCCAGCGTCATCGCCTCGACCTGGTCGTGGGTGACGTAGATCATCGTCGCAGAGAGCCGCTTGTGAAGCTGCGCGATCTCCAGCCTGGTGTTGACGCGCAGGGCGGCGTCGAGATTGGACAGCGGCTCGTCGAACAAAAACAGTTTGGGCTCGCGCACCACCGCGCGGCCGATCGCCACGCGCTGGCGCTGGCCGCCCGACAGTTCGGCCGGGCGCCGCGCCAGATAGGGTTCGAGCGACAGCATGGTCGAGGCGATCTCGATGCGCCGGGCGATCTCGGCCGCCGGCGCGCCGGACTGTTTCAGACCGAGACCCATATTGTCGCGCACGCTCAAATGCGGATAGAGCGCGTAGGTCTGGAACACCATGGCGATGCCGCGCTTGGCCGGCGGCACGGCGTTGACGCGCGCGCCCGCGATGGCGACCTCGCCGGCGGTCGCGTCCTCCAGCCCGGCGATGATCCGCAACAGGGTCGACTTGCCGCAACCGGACGGGCCGACGAAGACGACGAATTCGCCGTCGGCGACCTGCAGGTCGATGCCCTTGAGCACCTCCACCTGGCCGAAGGATTTGCGGATTTTCTCGAGTTTCAGCGCGTCCATGGGAAGCTCCCCCGCTTGCCGCAACCACCCGGCCGGACGCGCATCTGCGTCCCCTCGCCGCCTGTGCGCCCGCTCACAACCGCACCGCCTTGCGCGAGCGCACGCTTTCGTCGGCAACGAGAACGCGGACGGGATCGCTCCGGCTCATTTGACGGCTCCGGAGGTGATGCCGCGGATCAGTTGGCGCGAGAAGATCAGATAAAGGATCATCACCGGCAGGATGGCCAGCGACAGGGCGGCCAGCACCGCGTTCCAGTTGGTCACGAACTGACCGAGGAAGAGCTGGGCGCCGAGCGTGACCGTCTTGGTGGCCTCGGCCGGCGCCAGGATCAGCGGAAACCACAGATCGTTCCAGATCGGGATCATCGTGAAGACGGCGACGGTGGCCATGGGCGGGCGCAGCAGCGGCAGCACCAGGCGGAAGAAGATGCGGTATTCCGACAGGCCGTCGATGCGGCCGGCATTCTTGAGATCGTCGGAGATCTGGCGGGTGAACTCGGTCAGGATGAAGATCGCCAGCGGCAGCCCCTGGGCGGAATAGACCAGCACCAGAGCGGTCAGCGTGTTGACCAGGCCGCTCGCCACCATCATCTCCAGGATCGCCACCGTGCCGAGGCGGATCGGGATCATGATGCCGAGCGCCAGATAAAGCCCCATCAGCGCGTTGCCGCGGAAGCGGTATTCGGCGAGCGCGAAGGCGGCCATGGCGCCGAAGACGAGCACGATCGCCAACGCCACCACGGTGACGACGACGCTGTTTTGGAAATAGAGCGGGAAATTGCCCTGCGCCAAAACAGTCTGGTAGCCGACCAGATCGAAGGTCTCGGCGCTCGGCGGCGACAGCGGCGAGCGAAAGATCGCCTTGCGCGACTTGAACGAGTTCATCACCACGATCAGCACCGGGAAAAGCGCGATCAGCGTGTAGACGATCAGGATCGCGTGGGCGGCTGCCGTACGGGCGGGGGAGGAGCGGGCCTGGCTCATGGTCGCCCCTTCAGAACTGGTAGCGCCTGAGGCGCGACTGGATGGCGAAGAGATACAGGCACACACCCGCCAGGATGATGAAGAACATGATCGAGGCGATGGTGGCGCCCATATTGGGATCGCCGATCTGCAACTGGAAGCCGAAGAAGGTGCGGTAGAGGAAGGTGCCGAGAATGTCGGTGGCGTAGTTCGGACCGGCAAGCGCGCCCTGGGCGGAGTAGATCAGGTCGAAGGCGTTGAAATTGCCGACGAAGGTGAGGATGGAGATGATGCCGATCGCCGGCAGGATCAGCGGAAGCTGGATCTTCCAGAATTGGGCAAAGCCGGTGATGCCATCGCATTCGGCCGCTTCGAGGATTTCTTCGGGGATGGACAACAGCGCCGCGTAGATCAGCATCATCGGAATGCCGACGAACTGCCACACCGAGATCAGGCCGAGCGTGGTCAGCGCGTAGTCCTCTTTGCCGAGCCAGGGGGTGAAGAGATGTTTCAGCCCGATCATGTCGAGCAGCTCCGGCGCCACGCCCCAGAGCGGGCTGAGGATCAGTTTCCAGGTGAAGCCGACGATCACGAAGGACAGGATGGTCGGCACGAAGATGGCCGTGCGGTAAAAGGCGGAAAAGCGCAGCCTGGGATGGCTCAACAGCGCGGCCAGCAGCACGCCGATCGGGTTTTGCACCACCATGTGGATGATGAAGAACCAGGTGTTGTTCCACAGCGCGTTCCAGAAACTCGCCGCCCAGCGCTCGTCGCCGAGCAGCGTGGCGAAATTTTTCAGGCCGACAAATACCTGCTGGTTGTCGACGGTGCTGAACAGGGAGAGCTGCAGCGTGCCGAACAGCGGAATGATCATCACCGCGGTGTAGATCAACACGGCCGGCGCCAGGAACACCGCGATGTGCCAGCGGATCGGTCTGCGGTCTGCGCGTTCGGCTGCCATGCGCCTGTTCCCCCGGAGCCGGGCCGCCGGCAAGCGGCCCGGACGTTCGGTTTCGATCCGAGCCTATTTCTGCGGTTCGTACCAGCTCGCGAGCCCCTTCTGCAGCTCGGCGGCGGCGTCTTGCGGCGTGTCGGTGCCGTTGATCACATTGGCCGATTTCACCCAGGTCTCGTTCTCGAGATTGGGGGTGCCGCGCGACAGGATCTGGTAGGTCGAGCGGATCGTCGATTCGCACTCTTCACGCCAGGAGACGAATTCCCGGGCGAGCGGGTCCTCCATCTCGACCGGGGTCGAGGACAGGGCGAAAAAGCCGGGTAGGGCGTTGGCGTAGATGGTGGCGAATTCGGGCGAGGCCACCCATGACAGGAAGGTCCTGGCCGCCTCGGCGTTCGGGCTGTTGGCGTTGAGGCCGATGGCGATGTCGTTGTGATCGGAAATGTAGCACGTGTCGCTGGCGGCCTTCACCGGCGGAGCGAACGCGCCCATCTCGAAATCGGCCTGGGTGTTGAACAGCGATATCTCCCACGAGCCGGCGGGGTAGATCGCAGCGCGGCCGAGCGTGAACAGGTTCTGGCTGTCGGGATAGGACTGCGCCTCGAAACCGTCGCCGAGATAGTCCTTCCATCTGGCGAGCGTGGCGAACGGCTCGACCCATTGCGGGTCGGTCAGCTTCTGCTCGCCCTTGATCAGGGCCAGACGTCCCTCCTCGCCCTTCCAGTAATTGGGGCCGATATTCTGGTAGCCCATGGTGGCGGCTTCCCACAGATCCTTGGTGCCCATCGCCATCGGGACGTAGGTGCCGTCCTCCTTGAGCTTGTCGAGAGCGGCGAAGAACTCGTCCTCGGTCTCGGGCACCGCGACGCCGACTTCCTCGAACGCGTCCTTGTTGTAGATGAAGCCATGGATCACCGAGGCCATCGGCACGCAGAACGTGGCGCCGCCGTCGTCGGTCGACCAGGCCGATTTGGCGACGTCGGTGAAATTGTCCATGCCGGCCAGACCGGTGAGATCGGCGAGATGGCCCTTGTCGTAAAGTTCGAGCGAGGCATCGAACGGACGGCAGGTGATCAGATCGCCGGCCGAGCCGGCATCGAGCTTGGCGTTCAGCGCCGCGTTGTATTCGGTCGGCGCCGACGGCGAGAACACCACCTTGATACCGGGATTCTTGGCCTCGAAGGCCGGGATCAGCTTTTCCTGCCAGATGGCGAGGTCGTCGTTGCGCCAGCTCTCGATGGTGAGCGTGGTGTCCTGGGCCTGCGCCTGGCCGGCAAGGCCGAGAACGCCGGTGCCGAGCAGCAATGCCGTCAATGTCTCGCGTGTCATGATTTCTCCTCCCTATTGATTGGCCCTGTCAGCTTGCCTGCGTGCGGGCGCGGGCGTCGCCCTTGAGCATCGAAAGCGCCGGCCTCAATCGCCAGCCGGCGTCCTGGAGCAACGCCTCGGCGTCAACGCGCGATGTCGCGCCGGCAGCCAGAAGCGTCGCGGTCTTGACCGAGCCGCCGGCCCGGTCGAGAAGCGTGCCGGCCTCGGCTTCGCCGCAGCCGGCGATGGCGGCCACGATACCAACCGCGCGCGCTTTGAGTTTTTGATTGTCCGCCTTCAGATTGACCATGAACCCGTCATGCACATGACCGAGCCGGATCGCCATCAGCGTGGACAGCATGTTGAGCGCGATCTTCTGCGCCGTACCCGCGCCCATGCGCGTCGAGCCGGCGACGATCTCCGGCGGCGTGGCGAGCACGACCGCAATGTCGGCGCGCTCCAGCACCGGCGCTCCGGCATTATTGGCGATGGCGATCGTGGGGACGGCGCGGGCGCGCGCCTCCTCAAGCGCGGCGAGCGCGTAGGGCGTCGAGCCGCTCGCGGTGACGGCGATCAGGCAGTCGGCCGGGCCGAGCCCGGCCTCGACGACAGCGCGCCTGGCCTCGTCCAGGTCGTCCTCGGGCGCGCCCGCCAGCGTGTGGAGAGCGGCCGCGCCGCCGGCGATCAACACGATGACCTGCTCCGGCGCGATGCCGAACGTGCCGGGCAATTCCAGCCCGTCGGCCAGCGCCATCAGCGCGGAACTGCCGGCCGCGGCATAGGCGATCCGGCCGCCTTTCGCGACGGTGTCGGCAGCAAGGCGCGCGGCCCGGGCAAGCGGCTCGCGCGCAGCGCGGACGCTCGCCGCCGCCTCGACCTGCGCGTCGGCGAGCCGCGCCAGAACGTCCTCGTCCGGCAGCAGGTCGATCCCGCCAGCTTCCGCGTGCCGCTCTTCCGTTCGGCGCAGCGCCATCCATTCCTCCCTTTGTCTCGACAATACCAAAAAAATACCACTTGTCCAGAACACGTTAACGGTTTTTTTAGAATGGCCGATATTTTGCTTAAAAACACGAGATAAAACAATATTTTATACTGATGTGCCGGTAATTTTGAATTCAGTGCTTGGATATTGGTATTTTATTGGTATTGTATCAACTCAGGAGGATGATGGCGTGAAATGGGTGTTGGGCATCGACGGCGGCGGCACGCAATGCCGGGCGGGGCTGGCGACGACCGCGGGCGAGATCGTCGGGCGCGGCGATAGCGGCGCGGCCAATGTGATGACCGACCTCGACGGCACCTGCGCCAGCATCGTTGAGGCTGCGCGCGCGGCGTTCGCGGCCGCCGGCCAGCCCCCCGACTTCGACCGGACCGGCGCGGTCCTCGGTCTGGCCGGCGCCAATGTCGCCGACGTCCAGCAGCGCCTCGCCGCGCGGCTGCCCTTTGCCGAAAGCCGCGTCGAAAGCGACGCGCTGATCGCGCTGGAGGGCGCGCTCGGCGGCCATGACGGCGCGATCGGCATCATCGGCACCGGCTCCGCCTTCATGGCGCGGCATGGCGAGACGACCAGGTCGATCGGCGGATGGGGCTTCCAGATCGGCGATCTCGGCGGCGGCGCCCGCCTCGGCCGTCAATTGCTCGAGGAAAGCCTGCTCGCCCATGACGGGATCCGCGCGCAAACGGCGCTGACGGCGGCGGTTCTGGCCCGGTTCGACCAGGATCCGCGCCGGATGGTAACCTTCGCCGCCACCGCCAGGCCGCGCGATTTCGGCGCGTTCGTGCCGGTCGTGTTCGATTTCGCCGACCAGGGAGACCCGCTGGCCGCACGCCTGCTGGACGAAGCGTCGGCGCATGTCGAGGCGGCCCTCGCCGCGCTCGATCTGCACCCGACGGATCGGCTTTGCCTGCTCGGCGGCCTCGGCGCGCGCATCGCGGCCAGGCTGGGGGCGCCGTTTTCGGCCATGCTGCGGGCGCCGATCGCCGATGCGCTGGGCGGCGCGGTGGCGATGGCGGCACGCCGCTTCGGCGCGGCGGCGGGGCATTGAGATGACGGTGCTGACCCGGCATATCCTGGCCGGCCTGCACGCGGGCGACGGGCAAGGGACGCCGCTTTATCTGCGGCTGCGGCGCAGCATCGAGGACGCGCTGAGCCGCGGCGTCATCCGGCCCGGCGACGCGCTGCCGTCGGAACGCGAGATCGCCGCGCGCATCGCGGTGTCGCGCGTGACCGTGCGCAAGGCCGTCCAAGACCTGGTCGCCAGCGGGCTTTTGATCCAGCGCCACGGCTCGGGCACCTTCGTGGCGCCGCGGGTCGACCGGGTCGAGCAATCGCTGTCGCGGCTGACCTCCTTCACCGAAGACATGGCCCGGCGCGGCATGGCCGCGCGTTCGCAATGGATCGATCGCGGCATCTACCCGCCCTCGCCCGACGAGATGATGGTGCTGGGGCTGTCGTCGCGCGAACTGGTCGCCCGGCTGTCGCGGCTGAGGCTTGCCAACGACACGCCGCTGGCGATCGAACGCGCCACGCTGTCGAGCGACGTGCTGCCCGATCCCGGCGCGGTGACGCGTTCGCTCTACACGGTGCTGCAGAAAACCGGCAAACGACCGGTGCGCGCCGTCCAGCGCATTTCCGCGACCAATCTCGAGGCGGACGACGCCGCGCTTCTGGGCGTGTCGGCCGGCGCAGCCGGGCTCAGCATCGAACGCATCTCCTATCTGGCCTCGGGGCGGGTGATCGAGTTCACACGCTCGATCTATCGCGGCGACACCTATGATTTCGTGGCCGAACTGCGACTGGGCGAGGCCGACGAGACCCCGAGCGCGGAGGCGTCATGAGCGCCCCGACCCATATGTGGCGGGAAATCCGCGAGATCCCGGACGCCGCGGCCGATTTGCTGCGCGACGGCGACAAGGCCCTGGCGGCGGCCGGTACCGCGCTCGCGGCGCGCGATCCGCGCGTTCTGGCCACCGTCGCGCGCGGCTCGTCGGATCATGCGGCGTCGTTCCTGAAATACGCCACCGAACTCACCGCCGGCGTCCCGGTCGCCTCGCTCGGCCCGTCGATCGCCTCGATCTACGGCGCAAGGCTGAAGCTCGCCGGCGCGGCCGCGATCGCGATTTCGCAGTCGGGCAAGAGCCCCGACATCGTCGCCATGGCCGAGATGGCGCGCGCGGCGGGGGCGCTGACGATCGGCATCACCAATACGGCCGGCGCGCCGATCGGCCGTCATTGCGACCATGAGGTCGACATTCTGGCGGGCACGGAACGCAGCGTCGCCGCCACCAAGACCTTCGTCAATTCAGCGCTTGCCGGCCTGGCGATGCTCGCGCACTGGACCGGCTCGGATAGGCTTGCCGGCGCGCTGCGCGCCTTGCCGCCGGAGCTGGAAAAGGCGGTCGGCTGCGACTGGTCGCCGCTCGTGGCCGCGCTGCAGCAAAGCGAATCGCTCTACATTCTGGGGCGGGGCCCGGGCATGGCG
The DNA here is from genome assembly GCF_003015025.1 of Nitratireductor sp. StC3. Lineage (NCBI taxonomy): Bacteria > Pseudomonadati > Pseudomonadota > Alphaproteobacteria > Hyphomicrobiales > Phyllobacteriaceae > Nitratireductor > Nitratireductor sp. StC3. The sequence goes on from NZ_PYBP01000011.1 coordinate 167,886, forward strand.
ATCGCCCAGGAGGCGGCGCTGAAATTCAAGGAAACCAGCGGCGTGCATGCCGAAGCCTATTCGGCCGCGGAAGTCATGCACGGGCCGATGGCGCTGGTGAAGCCCGGCTTTCCGATCCTGGCGCTGGTGGTGCGCGACCAGTCCGAACCCTCGATGCTGGCGGCGATCGAGAGCCTGGCCGCGCGCGGGGCCACCGTTTTTGCGACCAGCGACAAGGCGGGCCGCGAGGCGGCGCTGCCGGTCGCCGCGACGGGCCACGCGCTGACCGACCCGCTCGCCCTGATCGCCTCGTTCTACGGCTTCGTGGAAAGCTTCGCCCGCGCACGCGGGCTCGACCCCGACCGGCCGCCCAATCTGCGCAAAGTGACGGAAACCCTATGATGACCACGACCGCCTTTGTCGGGGCCGATATCTTCGACGGCGCGCGCCGCCGCCAGGGCATGGCTCTGATTGTCCGCGACGGCACAGTCGCCGACATCGTTGCGGACGGCGAGGTTCCAGCCGAGGCCGAAACCGTCCGGCTCGACGGCGGGCTATTGGCGCCGGGCTTCGTCGATCTGCAGGTCAATGGCGGCGGCGGCGTGATGCTCAACGACCGTCAGGATGTCGCCACCATCCGCACCATCTGCGCCGCCCATGCCGGATTCGGGACGACGGCCCTGCTGCCGACCCTGATCACCGATAGGCCGGCCGTGAGCCGGGCGGCGGTCGAAGCGGCGGCCGAGGCGGCCGCCGACGGCGTGGCGGGCCTGATCGGGCTGCATCTGGAAGGCCCGCACCTGTCGCCGGCGCGCAAGGGCGCGCACGACCCGGCCCTGATCCGCCCGATGGACGACGACGACGAGGCCTTCCTCCTCGCAGCGCGCAAGACGCTGCCGGCCCTGCTGGTGACGCTGGCGCCGGAGGCGGTGGCGCCCGAGCGGATCGCACGGCTGACCACGGCCGGGATCGTCGTCAGCCTGGGCCATTCCAACGCCAGCTACGCGGCGGCGGCCGAGGCGGCCGAGGCCGGGGCGTCGATGGTCACGCATCTGTTCAACGCCATGAGCCAGATCGCCAACCGCGAGCCGGGCCTAGTGGGCGCGGCGATCGATCTCGGCGCGCTGTCGGCTGGGCTGATCGCCGACGGCATCCATGTCGACGCCGCCAATATCCGCACCGCCCTCAAGGCCAAGTCGAGGCCGGGGCGCATCTTCCTGGTCACCGACGCCATGGCCACGATCGGCACGACGATGGAAAGCTTCACGCTGAACGGGCGTACCATTCGCCGCCGCGAGGGGCGACTGACGCTGGAGGACGGCACGCTTGCCGGCGCCGACCTCGACATGATCTCGGCGGTTCGCTTCATGCATCGCCGGATCGGGGTGCCGCTCGAGGAAGCCCTGCGCATGGCCTCGCTTTATCCCGCCCAGGCGATGGGCATCGACGCCCGCCATGGCCGGCTCGCCCCGGGCACGCGCGCCGATATGGTGCATCTCAGCGATGCGCTGGAAATCGCCGGCGTGTGGATCGGCGGGCGGGCAGCCGCGCGCTGAAGGCGCGAAAGCGGCCGTGCCCGGACCGGCGATGCCGGCCGGCAACGCCTCAACCAATGTGACCCGGCGATTCCCAACGTGATGCACCCCGGCGGGCCGGGCCCAGCCCGCGCCACATTTCGGCCATAGCCGGCTTGCGACGGAAATTGCCCGGGGTTTTTCACACCAATGACATCACGCATCACTTCGGTCGCCGGCCGCCTGATCGCCGGCGGCATCGTCCTTGCCGCGTCGGCCGGCGCCGCCTCGGCCGATTGCGGTCGCGCCTCGTGGTACGCGCTCACCTCCAAGACCGCCTCGGGCGAGCGCATGAACCCCCAGGCGATGACCGCGGCGCATCGCACCTTGCCGTTCGGCACCAAGCTGAAAGTGGTCAACCAGCGCAACGGCCGCTCGGTGGTGGTGCGCATCAACGATCGCGGCCCCTTCATCCGCGGCCGGGTGCTCGATCTTTCCAAGGCGGCCGCCCAGCAGCTCGGTTTCGTGCGCGCCGGCCACACCAAGATCTGCATGAAACGCGTCGGCTGACCGCGCCCGCCGGCCGGATCAGGCGATCTTCACCCTGGGTTCGAAACGGCCGCGCACCGGCCTGTCGAGCAGGAAGGTCTTGCCGGCATCGGGCTCGGCCTTGCGCTGGCGCTCGCTCCTGCCCTTCCAGGCCGAGGTGACGACGAGCCGCGACGCGTCGGGACCGGCAAAGGCCGGGCAGGTCGCCTGCACGGCGGGAACGGCGATCGTGCGCAGCCGGCGACCGTCCGGCGACCAGGCATCCACGGCCCCGCCGGCCCAGCGCGCGTTCCACAGCACGCCATCGGCGTCGACCACGGACCCGTCGATGAAGCCGTCGCGGCCGCGCCAGTCGACGAAGACGGCCGGCTCGCCGACCGGCAGGCCGGTTTGGGGATCGCAGTCGACGCGGTAGAGCAGGCCGCGCGGCGTGTCGGTGAAATAGGCGATGCGCCCATCGGGCGAAAAACAGATCGAGTTGGGGATCGACAAGGGCCGATAGAGCGGGCGCAGTTCGCCGCGGAAAAACCAGTAGATCGCGCCCCGGTCGCGGCTTTCGTCCTTGGCCATGGTGCCGATCCAGAACGCGCCGCACGGATGTACCCTGGAATCGTTGGCCCGGGTCAGCGGGTTGTCGGCCTCGATCGGCTGCAGGAGCGTCAGCGCCCCGGTCGCGGCATCGCGCACATGCAAACCGTTTTCGGCCGCGACAAGCTGGCGGCCGGCGTCGATGACGGCGATGGCGCTCGCCATGAAGGGCAGGGCGTGCACCACGGTGTCGCCGTCGGGAAACGATCTTTCCAGCAGTCTTTTGCCGGTGATGTCGAACCAGAACAGCCGGTTGGTTTGAGGATCGTAGGACGGCCCCTCGCCGAGTTCGCAGGCGATGTCGCACAGGATCGAAACTTCGTCGGTCATCGCTCGGCCCTTTCGGTTCCGCGTCGGCCTGCAAAATCGCTCCGGGGTCGGACCCTAGAGCGAGCCCGCATCGACGATCAGCGTTTGGGCGGTCACCATGCGCGCGGCCGAGGAGGCGAGGAACAGGCACGGCCCGACCATGTCGGCCGGCGCGATCTCCCGCTTCAGGCATTGCCGGTCGATATGGGCCTTGAGGCCGGCTTCCGTCACCCACAGATCGCGCTGGCGTTTGGTCATCACCCATCCCGGCGCGATCGCGTTGACGCGGATGCCGAACGGGCCGAGCTCGCCGGCCAGCCCCTTCGTCAGCCCGACCACGCCGGCCTTGGCGGCGGTGTAGGAGGCGAAGCCGCCACCGTTGATCATGTAGGAGGTCGAGGAGAAATTGACGATCGCGCCGCGCCCTGCCGCCTTCATCGCCGGGACGACGGCCTGAATGGCGAAGAAGTGCGGCCGGAGATTGACCGCCTGGTTGGCGTCCCAGAATTCCGGCGTCACGTCCTCGACCGCGTGGCGGTCGTCGCGCGCGGCATTGTTGACGAGGACCCCGGCCGGCCCATGCGCGTCGGCGGCCTCGGCCACGGCGGCGCGCAACGCCGCGACATCGCGCAGATCGGCCGACAGAAAAAGCGGCCGGTTGCCGGTGTCCTTCTCCAGGCGCGCGCACAGGGCCAGGCTTTCGGCTTTGGCGATATCGAGGAAGGCGACCCGCGCGCCCTGGCGCGCGAAGCCCTCCGTCAGGCAAGCGCCGATCCCCGTTCCGCCGCCGGTAATGACGACGGCAGTATCGCGCAGATCCGGAAAGGTCGCATCGGTCATGGTCGCTTGTTTTCCTCTCCTGCGGTCCGAGCGGCAGACTTTCGGCAATCGCGCTCCACCTGGCAAGCCCCGCCGCCGGCCCGGCAGGACCGGCGGACCGGCCGGGTCGCACAATCGGCCAAGCCGCGCGAGGGGAAGGCGCGTTTGGGACGCGCGCGCTGAAACCGGGATCAGGACGCGGCCGGCAGCCTGGCGAAACCGGCCAGTTGGCGCATCGTGGCGGCGGCGCCGGCGGGTTTGCCGAACAGGTATCCCTGCCCGCCGCGGCAGCCGAACTCAACCAGGCGGGCAGCCTGTTGCTCGGTTTCGATGCCTTCGGCCACCACTTCGATATCGAGCCCCTCGCACATTGCCAGAATCGCCCGGATGATGTGCTCGGACGCGCGATCGTCGAGGATCGAGGCGACGAAGGCCTGATCGATCTTCAGCTTGTCGAAATGGAATTCGCGCAACCGGCCGAGGCTCGACTGCCCGGTGCCGAAATCGTCCAGCGAAATGCGCACCCCCTCCGCGCGCAGGTCCTGGACGATCTTTTCGGCCGAGACGGGATCACTCATCATGCCGGTTTCGGTGATCTCCACCTCCAGCCGGCGCGGGTCGAACGAGGCACGGGACAGCGTGGTCAGGATGTGGTCGGCGGTGTTCTGGTCGACCAGTTGCGACGGCGACAGGTTGAAGGAGAGGAAAAGCTCGGCGGGCCAGTCCAGGGCGGCGCGGCTCGCCTTGCGCAACAGCAACTGCGACAGCGCGCCGATAATGCCGCGTTCCTCGGCGATGGGGATGAAGACGCCCGGCGACACCGAACCCAGATCGCGATCGGTCCAGCGCGCGAGCGCTTCGAAGCCGATGATCCGCCGCGTCGCCAGATCGACGATAGGCTGGAAATAGGGCTCCACCTCCTCGGCCGAAACCGCCCGCCTGAGCGCCTGCTCGATGCGTGTGTCGCGCTTGGCCGCGTCCTCCATCTCCTGAGTGTAGACGACCACGCCGCCGCGGCCGTTGCGCTTGGCGTGGTAGAGCGCGGTTTCGGCCTTGCGGACCATGTCCTCCGCGCTTTCGCTGCCGACATAATAAAGCGCGCAGCCGACGGAGGCCGAAAGCCGCGCGCTGCGTTCGCCCAGATCGTAGGGCGCCGACAGGATCTCGATCAGCATGCGCGCCTGCTCGCAGACCGCGACCTCGCTGAAGGTCATCGGGAACAGAAAGGCGAATTCGTCGGCCCCGATGCGGGTGATGGTGGAATGCCGGTCCATGGCCGCATGCAGCCGCAACGCCACCTGCATGAGGATTTCGTCGCCGGCGGCGCGTCCGAACAGGTCGTTGATCGGCTTGAACCCGTCGAGATCGATGATGCCGATCGCGAACGGCGCCGGATCGTCGGCGCGTTCGCAGATCAGGCGCCGGATCTTGGTGACGAAGCGCCGGTTGTTGCCGAGCCCGGTCAGGGGATCGGTATATGCCAAATCGCCGCCGTCCCTGTTTTCGTTGATGCCTGGCATCGGCCCGTTCATGGAATTTTCTAGGCTCAGGACTCATTGATCAAAGCCAGAAGATGACGGTGGCTGCGATGCAGATGGCGGAGAAGAAGGTGTGGGCACACCGGTCATAGCGTGTTGCGATACGCCGCCAGTCCTTGAGTTT